>URVL01000035.1 GCA_900551265.1 uncultured Eubacteriales bacterium
GTCATACTTAATCGAAAAGACGCCTGCAAACTGCATATTAATCGCAACAAACACGCCATTTTTCAGATTGATACCTTCCGCAACGCGAATACCCATGCGTAAAATAAAGTTCGCCGTACCGAGAAGCACTTTTTCACCATTTACATAGGCGCCCATGCCTCCCGTTTCAAAAAACTCAAATCCTTCCACTGCAGGAAGGCTCATCGGTTTTCCAGGAAGGCTTGCGGCAAACGCATCATAAAGCGAACTGCCGGAAGCCTTCAGGACGCTCAGTGCACAGAGATTTACTTTTTCACCCGTAAAACCGGAAAAAGCCTTCACCGCGTTGACAGTAATCATTTTCGTTGGAAAAACATCGGTCTCACCAACGATTGCAGCCTCCGTGCTTGAAATGTCGTGAATGCCGCGCGTTCCTCCGAGCGCCACGCCAATCCGGGAAAGCTTTGCGCTCACAGAAGCAAACGGAATAACCTGTGACAAGACGATTCCGCACGGTACGGAAACCGCCAATACCGCACTCCAATAATAGAGGAAACACTCCGGCACGCCTCTCCCTACAGACGCTATCAACGCAAAGAGCAGCGACACCACAATAGCAAGCGGCGTAAAGAGCCGCATGACCCGTTCACCCGAATCCTCCTCCAGCAGAGACAGCATAAAGCTTTCACTGATCGGATGCGCCGCCGTCTTATAAACCGTACGCACGCGGCCCTCGTTATCGCGCATACCCTTGACAGAACAATATTTCCCGTCCGGGCGTGCCGCGGCACGGCAGGCCCAGCGGATGCTTTTATACCTCTGCCGGCGTGTAAACAGTCCAATAAACAGCCCAAGGATCACAACTGGTGTAAAAGGCAGATAACCGACACCGGACGGCACTGCCATAACTGCCATTGTATAAATTAAGGAAACTATGGCGGATAGTGAAATCAACGTTTCCGACTTAAAATTCAATTTCACTGCATTGCGCAACCCGTCCGCAATCAAGCTCACGCTCATAAGCATGGCAAAAACTTGAAGCACACACAGAATCAGAAGATAAATATAGGGTAACTCAACATAGGATATAAACGACGGCAGCCACCACTGATACGTTGGAGCAGCCGTAATATACCACGCCAATACAGCCAGAATTGCAGTAATTGTACAGCGCCACGAATAGTAGCCGACGGCGCGCTTTGCCTTGGCCGCAGCCTCGTCCGGCGCAATATTACGAAAGGCGCGCAGGTCATCGCTAATTCTGCCGCTGCTCTCACGTGTCTCCGTCTCCGAGCCCTCATAGACCGGCTGCGGATCAGGCGCAGACGTATATGTGTCGCTCTTTTGTTTCCCAACCTTAGGCAACTTATCGGAATTTTCCCGGCGTTCGTCCATCGCAGCATCCACCTGCCGTGCAATCTCGTTCTGCAGTTCATCAGAACGTCTTGCTGCTTTTCTTCGCTGCGCAGCAGTCACCTTCCGCGGTGGATCCATCGAAACTTCCTCTGTCCGGGTAATTGTCTCGGAGGCGTTTGGCGTCAACGGCTCCCCGCCACCCGACAAGTGCTCCGCCTCAACAATTTCCGGTTCATTGGAAGCAACAGATACTTCTGTTTCCAGTCCTGTATCTGTTTGAAAATCATCTATATCTGTTGTCTCATCCGAAAACTGTGCAGTCAGATTTTCAAGTTCCGCCAACAAGGAATCCGGATCCGGGTTGTCCGTACCGCCGTCCACATGATATTCCTTCAGGATATCATCCAATAATGCATCCGCATTTTCGGGCGCAGTATCGTCATCGCCCAGCAACATCTTAATATCTTCCAAATCATCATGTTCAGAAAGATTTTTCTTGGCATCCTGCATTCTGCATCCCACCCTTCTACTTTCGCGCCGCGCGCTGTCTTACCGCTTCAAACAATACAACAGCCGCCGCATTGGAAGCATTCAACGACGCTATCTTCCCTCGCATGGGAATAGACATGACAAAGTCACACGCCTCTCTGACCAGTCGAGACATACCGCTTCCCTCAGATCCGATCACAATAACAACGGGACCCGTCAGATCCGTCTCATAAAGCGCACTGTCGCCACTATCCGAGGTTCCATAAATCCACATACCCTGTGCTTTCAGCTCTTTCAACGCCGCCGTTATGTTCGGCACGCGCGCCACCGGGACATATTCCAACGCGCCCGCCGCTGCCTTCGCTACCGTTGCCGTCAGGCCTACGCTTCTATGTTTGGGGATCACTACTCCATGTGCACCCACCGCACCCGCCGTGCGAATAATGGCTCCCAGATTATGCGGATCGTTGATCCCATCGCATACGACGATTAGCGGAGACTCACCCGCCAATTGTGCAGCCCCCAAGACATCCTGCAACTGAGCATATTCATGCGCGGCAGCGACAGCAATTACGCCCTGATGCACACCCGTTACGCTCATGGCATCAAGACGTTGGCGATCGCATTCATTTACAGCAACGCCCTGCGCCCGTGCCCGTAACCTCAGCTCCGTCAATGCGCTGTCGCTAGAACCATATAACAAATACAGTTTGTCGATCGTTCTTCCGGAACGCAATGCCTCCGACACAGCATGACGGCCTTCAATCAGCGTCGTCTCATCCACTGGTTCCTGCCGGTTATGGCTACGTTCAGTTCTTCTATTTGACATGAAAATTCTACCTTTTTTCTATCAATTTATCAACATAAGAGACAATTCACCATTATAATAAGTATCTATTTTACATAATAACACAGTTGCGGCATTTTGACAATGCCGCAACTGATTTTTTTATCGTATTGTAATGGAAGGAAAGCCAGGTCTCTAACAGGAAGGCCATACTCATGACTTTTTGATAAAAGTGTTCCCACAATGCGGGCAACGGATCTGGATCTTTCCCTTCCCACGTGGAACCCGGACCGTCGCCTTACAGGAGGGGCACTTGAAAAAGCGGTATTGCTTTGACTGGCGCAACATTGTAAACTTCTGTACGAACCATATCCGAACAGGGGTCCAGCGTTTCATAAACCATGCATTCTCCGCACGGCGCTTATTAATATTCCTTGAAAACATCCGAAATATGGCAAATATGAGAGGAAGATACGAAACAAATACCAGAATATACAGCCCTGAAATCTGCGCGATAAGTGTCAACAGCAAGCACAAAACAAGCAACGCAAAATTCAGCTGGTCTGATCCATACCGCCCTGTCATAAAACGCTGAAACCAATTCATGTATTTACCTCCGAAGCCTAATACTTTTATTATACTATCCTTTCCCAATAAAATCTTTTACAAAGTGTGAATTTTATATGCTGCATTCCTTTTCCGCCATCCGAATTTGTTGTAAAAGCATGCAACAACAATCTCTGTATAATTTCTTGAAAATGCTGATATATTCTCTTGAAAAGTGCAAACAGCCGTGTTAGTATTAAATAGGATACCCACTGAAATTCATATAAAAGGAGCAGGAATCATGGAAAACAAAGCAATTTTTATGACCGGACTTAACAAAATGGAAACCCGCGTCGTCCCCATGCCCGTAGCGGCTGCCGGTCAGGCCGTTATTAAGCTTGAATATGTTGGCATTTGTGGTTCCGACGTTCATTATCTAGAGTTTGGCCGAATCGGCGACTTTGTCGTAGACGGCGACTTTATCCTGGGCCATGAGTGCGCCGGTGTTGTCACGGAGATTGGCGAGGGCGTTACAAATTTGAAGGTTGGAGACCGTGTCTGCCTTGAGCCCGGCTTTGGATGCGGGAAATGCGACTACTGCAAGAGCGGTCACTATAATCTCTGCAAAGACATGCAGTTCCTCGCCACACCGCCCGTTCAGGGATGTCTCTCAAACTACATCGCTTTCCCGGCTGATATGTGCTTTAAACTTCCGGATAATATTTCTACCAAGGAAGGCGCTCTCATTGAGCCGCTTGCCATCGGTATGTATGCGGCAACACGCGGGGAAGTTACCGTCGGCAGTTCTGTTGTTATCCTGGGTGCAGGGTGCATCGGCCTGGTAACACTGCTTGCCTGTAAGGCTTTCGGCGCCACTGATATCACTGTTTGCGACGTGCTTCCGAAGCGCCTTGAGTTTGCAAAGAAACTCGGCGCAACCCGCGTTGTCAACGGTAAGGAAGAAAACATCGTTGAGGTGATCGACAAGCTGACGGAAGGCCGCGGCGTTGACAAGGTCTTTGAGACGGCAGGCAACAAGTTTACCACCCAGCAAACCGTTGATCTTGCCCGTGCAGGCGGCGTGATTGTTCTCGTCGGTATGGCTCCGGACGATATGATTCCCTATAATATTGTCAAATTAATTTCCAAAGAAATCGATATCCGCACCATTTTCCGTTATGTCAACATGTATCCGAAGGCAATCCAGGCGGTTTCCGGTGGGTTTATTGACATTTCCGGTATCGTAACGCACGAATTTTCCTTTGACAAAGCATTCGAGGGCTTTGAGGAAGTCATTGCAAACCCGAAGGATGTCGTCAAAGCAGTTATCAAATTTTAAATCAGCTTCGTAAGAACACAAAAAGGCTCCGGTCATAGGACCGGCGCCTTTTTCATATTCAGGAAGCTTTCTCCGACATCTCCAGTGCGGACGGCTTACGCCGCACCCCGCCGCATTCTTCACAGCACCACGCGCACCACAACCTCGTAATAGTCCGTGTACGTCGGTTCATGGACATTATTCGGCCGATATGCGAGCACAACAATATCCTCTACCTCGTAAAGCCGCGCGATCACAGACAGTTCGCTGTCCTCTTCTCCAAACCACGAGAGAATACGCTCGCCGGTCGTATCCTCCAAGCCGTCCAAACGATCGCCCTCAGCATCACCAAATCTGCTTTCCAATGCAGCGACCAAGCCCATCGTGCGTTCCACGTCGTCCACGACATTTCCCTTTTCCACTGTCGTTTTTAAATCGATGTGTGTGAGGCCTCCCTCACGGAAGTAGTATGTGCGCCGTACCGTAACACGGCCCAACTCCGTCACACGCGTTTCATCCGAAAGGGAGACCCAGGTCGTGTCCGACGGGACATCCACCGTTCCCTGAAGCAAATAGACGGCCGGCTTCCCATCACTATACACAAGATTACGTTCATCTAGATGCGCTGCGACCTCGTCGCGCGTCATGCCCGCGCGCAGGCCGTCCACTGAGAAGCGCCCGTCTTCCAGCGTCACGGTATCGAGGATACTTTCGGAGATGGCAGGACGTGTCGCAAAAAAGACGATCACCGCCACAACCGCTGCAACCGCACCCAATATGAGTACCTTTTGCAGTGCAGAACGTCCAAATTCCTTCAGCCACGCTTTCATAGGCGCCTCCAATCGCTGCCGCTGTAACAGCTCACCCGGTAATTGCCGGGTGAGCACAAAAATCATTTACTTTGCCGGTGTAAAGTTGATGGATAAATTAAACTGATCCATATCGGTAAAATCTACACCCGACATATCTTGGTAATTCATGTTAAGTGAGGTGTTGACATCATTCAATGTCCATCTTCTTAGATCTTCCAACTACATGATCACGCCATCTATACACCATGACTCATCCGCACACAGCTCATGTACTACTAAGCATAGATGTGTACCAGAGCCAACAACATATCCGCAAGATAGGCAAACATGTTCATGTGTTGAAACATACCAGGCACGCATACAAAATTGATTTCCAGGGCGGTGCATATCAACATGGTCATAAGTATGAACACCTGTGCAACGAGCATATGTAATATCTCCACATGCTGTACAACTCATCCTCGCCACCGCTTCTGGCACTATGTGATCTCTAATGTCATCTCCACACACATCTACTGCGCTTGCCATCCCTGTCATTCCAATTGCCAACATCATTACTAATACTACTACCAATGAAATATAACGTCTGTTTTTCATATGCATACCTTTCCTTTCCCAAAAACAAATTCCCGTTTCAAAAAACATACATGAAAAACCGGCGTTGTGCATACACTCCAAAATCACCTCCTTGTGTATACACAATCATATAATTTATATCTATTGACATTTATATATTATCATATATATATCATTTATGTCAATATTTTCTTAAAATCTTTATAAAAATTTAACGTGCAAATTAAAAGGCTCCTGAATGAAACATCCAGGAGCCTTTTTTACTATCTATTCGATCATCTTATGCAAAGGGGTTCTCGCTCTTATAAAGCATACCCTTCGGCTGGTTGAAGCCAATGTCCTGAACGCCCAGGAACTTAAAGACCTCAAAGAGCTGCTTGCCATAGTGGCCAAATACAACGGCGCCATGATGCGGATAATGCTTCTCAACCAGGACGTGGCGATAGAAGCGGCCCATCTCACGGATGGCGAACACGCCGCGGCCGCCAAAGCTGCCGGTTGTCACATCAAGAATCTCGCCTTCTGCAACATATGCGCGGAGGACGCCCTCAGAGTCGCACTGCAGACGATAGAAAGTAATATCAGACGGCGCAATATCGCCTTCGAGTGTACCGCGGCTGATATCGGGCTCGCTGCCGGCGGGCTCCAGCACGCGGTGCTGAATCAGCTGATACTGAATCGCACGGTCTGCGCACATCTTGCAGGACGGCGTGTTGCCGCAGTGGAAGCCCATGAAGGTATCATTGAGCTCATAGTTATACTTACCCTTGATTTGCTCATTGTACATGGAGGCGGGCACAGTATTGTTGATATCCAGGATCGTAACCGCATCGCCGGAGATACAAGCGCCTATGTACTCAGAGAGAGCGCCATAGATATCCACTTCACAGGAAACCGGGATGCCACGGCTTGCCAGGCGGGAGTTGACATAGCAGGGCTCAAATCCGAACTGAGACGGGAATGCCGGCCAACACTTGTCCGCAAACGCGACATATTTGCAGCTGCCCTTGTTGTTCTCAGCCCAGTCAAGGAGCGTCAGCTCAAACTGTGCCATACGGGCGCTGAGATCCGGGTAGTACTTTCCTTCGCCCATTTCCGCAGCCATATCGGCGCAAACTTCGGGGATACGCGGATCGTTGGCATGTGCCTTATAGCTGACGAGAAGATCAAGCTCGCTGTTTTCCTGCACTTCGACACCCAGTTCATAAAGACCCTTAATCGGTGCATTACAGGCAAAGAAGTCCTGCGGACGCGGGCCAAAGGTGATAATCTTAAGGCTGGAAACACCGATAAGCGCACGGGCAATCGGAATAAACTCTGCAATCAGGCCCGCGATCTCGTCCGCATTGCCAAGCGGATACTCAGGAATATATGCCTTGAGATGACGCATACCAAGGTTATAGGAACAGTTGAGCATGCCGCAATATGCATCGCCGCGACCGTCAATCAGGTCTCCATCACCCTCAGACGCCGCCACATACATGCACGGGCCGTCAAAGTATTTTGCAATCAGGGTTTCGGACGTTTCAGGACCAAAGTTGCCAAGGAAGACCACCAGCGCGTTGCATCCGGCGTCCTGAACCTCTGCGACAGCCTTCAACATATCGTTTTCATTTTCGACCGTGGTCTTGGCCTCATAAATCTCCAGTTCTTTTTGACCGCAAGCCGCAACAATCGCAGCACGGCGGCGCTCGCTGAGCTGGATCGGGAAGCAGTCACGGCTGACAGCAATGATACCGAGTTTTACTTCAGGTATGTTTTTCATATCGTTACCTCCATCCTTTTCATCGGATCCATACCGATTCTAACACTGTGATTATACAACAGTTTCCCTAAGAACGCAAGTGATTATGGTAAATCCAAAATGGAAAATGAAAGTCATTTTCGTATAAATTATACACAATCCGTACCTTTCCTCCTAGCTAACGGTCAGGCGCACCTGCTCTGCCCCAATGAACTCACAAAGATCTTCCGGGGCAATCAACAGCTGCAGGCCACGGCGTCCGGCGCTGACTGCAATACGGTCAAAGAGGATGCATGTCTCGTCGATATATGTCGGATAATGCTTTTTCATCCCGATGGGAGAACAGCCCCCGCGGACATAGCCTGTGAGAGGCAAAAGGTCGCGCACAGGTACCATTTGCAGGTTCTTGTTCCCGCTCGCGGCAGCAGCGCGCTTCAGATCCAGTTCTTCGGCCACAGGAATGCAAAATACCGCAACGCCGTTTCGGTCGCCACGAGCCACCAAAGTCTTAAACACCTGTTCCGGCGGCATGCCAATCAACTCCGCCGCATGTACGCCGGAAAGATTCTCTTCATCCACCTCGTATTCACCCAATGCAAACTGGATACCCGCAGCCTCCAAAAGGCGTACGGCATTCGTTTTCACAGCTGCCATATCAGTCGTCCAATGCGTTCATCATATCGACACGGCGTTGATGCCGCCCGCCCTCAAAGCCGGTCGAAAGGAAAATATCGGCCAATTCGCAGGCGGTCTCAGGCGCAATCACACGGCCGCCCATGCATAAAACGTTTGCATCGTTATGCAGGCGCGTGAATTTCGCTTCAAACGCCGTCACAACCGTCGCGGCACGAATCCCGCGAATCTTATTGGCCGTCATGCCGACACCGATTCCCGTACCGCAGAGGATAATGCCAAAGTCATACTCTCCCGCCGCGACAGGGCGGGCAACCTGTTGCGCTACAACCGGATAATCGCGTTGTGCAGGGTCCGTCAGTTCTCCTGCTTCGTTATAAAAAATACCGATATCCTGCACGTCAATCCCCTGCTCCGTCAAGTGCCGAACTAAAGGGTCTTTCAGAACATATCCCGCAGAATCCGCGCCAATAATTACTTTCATAGCAATCATTCCTTTCCCAATTTGGCCAGCCGCTCACGCTCCGCCTGCGGCAGGCGCAGATATTCCGGCCGCAGCGCTGCCGCCGTAAAATCGCCTTTCTCGGTATAAACGCGCACTGCCAGACGCGCTACACCGTAGGCATTCTGTAGTCGAAGATTTTCAGGCGCCGGCTCTCCGGCATTTTTCAGGAGATGCGCCCCATCGCCTGCAAGGAGTATGCGGCGTCCCAGCACCGGCAATTCTTCGCTGAGCTGCGCCACCGTAACCGCACGATCGGCGCACAGACGCACAGGGTTCTCGCCCGACAAATCAAAATTTGCCTGGTACACCTGGCCTGCGCGGGCATCCATTACCGCACAAAGCACGGCATCCTGCCGGGGCATACAATTTGCCAATGCCTCCAGCGTTGACACGCCGACGCATGGCAAATCCCGCGCAAAAGCAAGCCCCTTTACCAGACTTACGCCGATGCGAAGCCCTGTAAAGGATCCCGGTCCATGCGCCACAGCAAGCAGATCCACATCGTCCATTGAAAGATCCGCGTTTGCCAGCAATGCCTGCGCCATGGGCAACAGCGTCCTGCTGTGCGTCAGGCCGGAAGCCTGAAACGCGGACGCTATCAGTTCCCCATCGCGGCAATATGCCACCGACGCAGCCCGTGCAGAGCTCTCAAATGCCAGTACTCGCATCTGCCTCCTCCATTTCACGTCCTGTGATTTCAACACGCCTTATGTTTTCATCCCGTGCCGTGATCGCAACACGAATGCAATCGTCAGGGAGCAGGCCCTCCGCCCGCTCGCTCCACTCCACAGCGCATACGCCTCCGCGCTTCAGATAATCATCCCAGCCAATGTCATCCAGCTCGTCTGCCCCGGAGAGCCGGTACATATCAAAATGAAAAAGCGGCAACGTACCTTCGTATTCGTTAACGATTGTATACGTTGGACTCGTCACACGCGCTGTTATGCCCAGTCCTCGTGCCAAACCGCGGACAAACGCCGTCTTCCCGGCGCCCAAATCCCCTGACATGGCAATCACGTCCCCTGCATGCAGGCGCCGCGCCAGGAGTTCTCCCAACCTCTCTGTTTCTTTTACAGAGTGCGTATCGTATCTCACCTTAAAAAAGCCCCTCGATCTTGCCGTTTTCATTGACGTCGATCTGCTCTGCCGCCGGATGCCTGGGCAGTCCCGGCATCGTCATGATTTCACCCGTGCGCACCACAATAAAACCCGCGCCAGAGGACAAGCGAACGTCTGCAACATTCAGAGCGAATCCCTCCGGACGTCCAAGCAGTTTGGGATTATCGGATAGGGAGTACTGTGTTTTGGCAATACAGACGGGCAAATTTCCATAGCCCATTTTTTCAAACTGATTGATCTCCCGGCGGGCCGCCGCAGAATATTTGACCTCAGACGCCCCATAAATCTCCTTTGCTATTTTTGAAATTTTAGACCGGATTGTCAAATCGTCGTCATATAACGTATGGAATCCGCTTTCTCCCTCGGACAGTTCCGCTACGATACGCGCCAAATCCAGAACGCCATCTCCGCCGCGTGCAAATCCCTCCGAAAGAGCCGCGCGTACGCCACAGTCACGGCAAAACTCATACACCGTTTCCAACTCGGCATCCGTATCCGTATCAAAACGATTGATCGCCACCACAACCGGTATCCCAAACTTTGCAAGGTTTTCAATATGTTTGCCTAGATTCGCACAGCCCTTTTTTAACGCCTCTACGTTCTCTGCTTTCAAATCCGCAACCGCCACGCCGCCGTTATACTTAAGCGCACGCACCGTCGCAACAAGTACGGCACAGGAAGGACGGAAGCCCGCCATACGGCACTTAATATCGAAAAATTTTTCTGCACCGAGGTCGGCGCCAAACCCAGCCTCTGTGACGCAGTAATCTGCCAGTTTCAACCCCAGGCGCGTGGCGCGGATGGAATTGCAACCATGCGCAATATTGGCAAATGGGCCCCCATGCATGATGCAGGGCGTATTTTCCAGCGTCTGTACCAAATTTGGTTGAATTGCATCTTTCAAAAGTGCAGTCATTGCGCCTTGCGCGCCGAAATCCCGCGCATAGAGAGGGTTTCTGTCATACGTATAACCGACAAGAATGCGTCCGAGGCGGTCCTTCAGATCGGAAAGATCGGAAGCCAGGCACAAAATCGCCATAATCTCGCTCGCCACGGTAATCATAAATCCGTCCTCGCGCGGCACGCCATTTGCACGGCCGCCAAGCCCTACCATAGTATACCGCAGCGCGCGGTCGTTCATATCCATCGCTCGGCGAATCACAACGGTTCGTGGATCAAGCCCCAGCTCATTTCCCTGCTGAAGATGGTTGTCTACCATGGCGCACAACAGGTTGT
Organism: uncultured Eubacteriales bacterium; assembly: GCA_900551265.1. Taxonomy (GTDB): domain Bacteria; phylum Bacillota; class Clostridia; order Oscillospirales; family QAMX01; genus Allobutyricicoccus; species Allobutyricicoccus pentlandensis. The sequence continues at coordinate 11,101 of URVL01000035.1, forward strand.
TCGCCGCCCCGATCGCATGCATGTCTCCTGTAAAATGAAGATTGATATCCTCCATCGGCACGACCTGTGCATAACCGCCGCCCGCTGCGCCGCCTTTTACGCCAAACACCGGCCCCAAAGACGGCTCACGCAAACAGATCACAGATCGATATCCCAGCTTTGCCATCGCCTGGCCCAAACCGACCGTCGTGGTCGTTTTTCCTTCTCCGGCCGGCGTTGGATTCACTGCAGTGACGAGAATCAATTTTCCATTTGGTCGGTCTTTCACGCGTGCCCACAGGGACTCGGAAAGTTTTGCTTTATACTTGCCGTAGTGTTCCAGCTCATCTTCATAAATACCCAATTTGGCGGCAACCTCGGAAACCGGCTGCATATGAGCCGCCTGCGCAATTTGAATGTCAGTTAACATAACATTTCTCCCATCCGGTCAATTTCCATTCTGAATAAACTGTGCGGCAAGCAGCACGCCTAACCTGCCGGACTCAAACGTCAACCCTCCCTGTAAATAACAGGTATAGGGCTCGCGCATCGGTGCATCGCAGGAAAGTTCAATGGACGCGCCCTGAATAAACGCGCCGGCAGCCATTACAACCTGACTGTCATATCCCGGCATGTCCCATGGTTCCGGTGTTACATAGGAATCCACAGGCGAGCCGGACTGAATTCCTTTACAAAACGCCAGCAAAGGCTCGGGCCTTCCAAAAGCAATTGTCTGAATAATATCGTGGCGCTCCTCAAAGGGCTGCGGATCTACCTGAAACCCCAGCTCCTGCATCACAGCGGCACAAAAATGCGCCGTTTTAAGTGCCTGTGCCACCGTATGCGGCGCCAGGAAAAACCCCTGATAAAACGCACGGTTGACGCCGTTTGTCGCCCCGCACTCACGTCCAATCCCGGCGACCGTCATACGTGCGGCAGCCCGCTCAATCAATTCATGCGTACCGGCAAGATAAGCGCCACCCGGCGCTAAGCCGCCGCCCGGATTTTTAATTAAGGACCCGACTATAAGATCTGCGCCGTGCTGTGTGGGCTCTGTTTTCTCTACAAACTCCCCATAGCAATTGTCCACGATAATATGAAGCGCAGGATTGGCGCGGCGGATCACGCGACAAATTTCTTCAATCTGTGCACAGGAGAGCGAAATTCGGTCCGCATACCCGCGTGAGCGCTGGATCAGCACCGCGCCGGTCTCTACATCCGAGCAGACCTTTGCAATGCCTTCCAGATCCGGTTCACGTCCCGCCATCGGCACGACAACCGTTCCAACCCCCCACTCTTTCAAAGAGCCGGGCCGCACTTCGTCGATTCCGATTACCTGAATCATGGTATCATACGGCATACCCGTCGCACACACAAGCATGTCGCCAGGACGCAACGCGCCAAAAAGAGCCGTTCCAATCGCATGTGTTCCATTGACGAATCCAATACGCACCAGCGCATCCTCCGTACCAAAAACATCCGCATAAATGCGTTCCAGATCATCGCGTCCCCGATCGTCGTATCCATACCCCGTAGTTGCGGCAAAATGTCCCTCACCAACGCGATACTTTTGAAAGGCAGAGAGGACCTTTGCCGTATTATAAAACGCGATTTCGTCAATTTTCTCAAATTGTGGCAAAAGCTTGCGCTGGGCAGATTCGCCGAGCGCAAGCGTTTTTTGATTAAAGTCCATCATTGCAACTTTTCCAGTTCCTCACTTCCGAGCACCTTCAGGCCGTTTTCCATAAGCACCTCTGCGACGCTTCCCGGTTCGTCCACGCGTAATACGACATAAGCATACTCACGGTCGCGCGAAACAAACGCATACGCATACTCAACGGAAATCGCATTTGCCGCAAGCACAGTCATGACATGGTTCATCGCGCCGGGCTTATCTTCCAGGCGCACTGCCAGAACAGGTGTTTTTATCACAGTCACCTTCGCATTTTTTAATACGTTCTCTGCGCTCTCCGGAGAATCGACGATCATACGCAGGATACCAAATTCAGAGGTATCCGCTATGGAAAACGCACGCAAATCAATGCCGGCGTCCGCCAAGAGCTTCGTCACATGTGCGAGGCTGCCCGTCTTATTCTCCACAAACACGCTGATTTGGTTGACATAATTCATATCAAAACCCCTTTCCTTTATTTGAGGTTGCGTTTGTCAACGACATGTTTCGCCTTGCCTTCGCTGCGTTCAATCGTTCCCACGGGAACCAGGCGTATATTCGCTGCAATGCCAAGCGAACTCTCGACAGCACTCTTAATACGCTGTGACAGTTCCTGCAGACGCCGAACCTGATCAAAGGGATAACCGTCGCGCAGCTCTACTTCAATCTCCATCGTGTCAAGCGCGCCGACACGATCCACATAGATCATATAATACGGGGAGGTCTCATCCATATCCAGAAGAACCGCCTCAATCTGCGACGGGAAGACGTTAACACCACGGACAATCAGCATGTCATCCGTACGGCCCTTCGGTTTTGACATACGGGCAAGCGTACGGCCGCAAGCACACGTCTCATGCGTGATCGTACAGATATCGCGGGTACGGTAACGCAAAAGCGGCATTCCTTCCTTGGTAACACTGGAGAACACCAGCTCGCCCGGCGTACCATCCGGCAGCGGCTCACAGGTTTCAGGATCGATAATTTCAGGAATAAAATGATCTTCATTCACATGAAGGCCAGCATGTGCGTCACACTCAAAAGCGACGCCCGGCCCTATCATCTCGGTCAGTCCAAATATATCGTATGCGCGGATACCCAGCGAACGTTCAATCTCCTGACGCATGTTTTCCGTCCAGGGTTCCGCTCCAAAGAAACCATATTTCAGGCTGATATCGTCCGGACCAAGACCCATCTTGGCCAGAGTCTCCGCAATGTAAAGGGCATACGAAGGCGTACAGCAAATCGCCGTACAGCCGAAGTCACGCAAAATCTGAATCTGGCGCTTCGTATTTCCAGTCGAAACAGGTACAACCGTCGCACCAATTTCTTCAGCGCCCGCATGCGCGCCAAGACCGCCGGTAAAGAGTCCGTAACCATAGGAGACATGCACGATATCGTCGGCCGTCGCACCGCCAGCCGTCAACGTACGCGCCATAACCTCGCCCCACAGTTTCAGGTCATTTCTTGTGTAGCCCAGCACCTTCTGTTTCCCAGTTGTGCCGGAGGACGCCTGAATTCGTACAATATCGCGCATCGGTACGGCAAAGAAACCGTAAGGATAATTTTCTGCAAGTTCATATTTGTCGGTAAACGGTAACTATATAATATCGTCTAAAGAGCGTATATCACCGGGCTGAATACCGGCTTCGTCAAACTTTTTCTGATAGACAGGCACATTCTCATATACACGTTTTACACAATCCGCCAATTTTGCGCCCTGGAGCGCACGCATCTCATCGCGGGACATCGTCTCGCGTTCTTTATTCCAATACATCTTTCGATAGCTCCAATCTTAATTTATGAATGTTGATAACCGATTTCAAACGCATTAAGATTAAGCTCCACGAACGCCGGCTTCACCGTACTGCGGATCGCACTTTCCCACGCCTCACGTGGAAAACCGATCTCCCGCGACGCAGCGCCGAGCAGAGCAACGTTCGCCGCGCGTTCACTTCCGGCCTCGGCAGCGGCACGCAGCGCATCAAATGCAACGAGCTTTACGCCTTTTTCCGCAATCCTGTCCAGAATATCATCCGGATATTTTGCCGCACCCGTCAAAACAGAGAGTGGCGCAATTTTCTGGTCATTGACCACAACCATGCCATCCTTTTTCAGCCACGGTAAATAGCGCGCGGCCTCAATTTTTTCAAAGGAAATAATCACATCGCACTCGCCTGCCGGAATAAGCGGAGAGGGAATTTTTTCGCCCGCACGGATGTAAGTGACAACACTGCCACCGCGCTGCGCCATGCCATGCACCTCGCTGAGCTTAACGTCCAACCCTTCCGAAAGAAACAGGCTGCCGAGTATACGGCTTGCAAGCAGAGATCCCTGTCCTCCGACACCTACAATCATAATATTCAGCATTGGTTCCACCTCCCTTATCCAATACAGTCAAATTTGCAGAGAGACTTACACAATCCGCAACCGACGCAAAGCGATGCATCAATCGCTGCATGCCCGGATTCAAAACTGATCGCCGGACAACCGATACGCATGCACATACGGCAGCGGCGGCACTTGTCTGCATCTATCGTCAGCGGTTTTCCGCGCTTGACGTTCTTTAAAAGCGCGCAGGGACGGCGGGAAATAACAACAGACGGCTCCTCTGCCGCAAGCTCCTCCCGCAGGACTTGTTCCAGCGCCTCTGTATCATACGGATCGACAACACGTACACGGCGCACGCCGCAGGCACGCACCGCTTCTTCCAGGTCCACAGCATTCGTCTGCTGATTTTTGATGGTCACGCCTGTAGCCGGGTTCGGCTGATGACCGGTCATGCCCGTAATAGAGTTGTCCGCAATAATAACGGTTGCGGGCGAATTGTTATAAGTAATATTTATCAGTCCTGTCAGCCCGGAATGAATAAATGTGGAATCACCGATCACGGCAACGGTAGTCTTTGCACATTCCGGACGTGCCTTAATGCGTCCATGCAACATAGAAATGGACGCGCCCATATCAATGGTGGTATCCATCGCAGAGAGCGGCGCGGCTGCACCAAGCGTATAACATCCAATATCACCTGAAACGGAAACTTTCAGTTTGTTCAATACATAGAAAAGTCCTCTGTGCGGACAACCGGGACAAAGCACCGGCGGACGTACCGGGACATCTTCGGCCGTAAACACGGATTCACTTGGTGTTCCCAGCAACTTTGTACGGATATCGCCGGCGGTATATTCGCCGATGAGTGAAAAAAGTTCCTTTCCCTGACAGTTAACGCCAAGCGCACGTACATGCGTTTCAATGACCGGATCCAGCTCTTCAATAACATAGAGCTTATCAACGCTTGCTGCAAATTCACGAATCAAATCGGTTGGCAGTGGGAACAACAGGCCGAGTTTCAAATAAGAAGCATTGTCCCCCAAGGCTTCGCGCGCATAGTCATAGGCAATACCCGACGCAATTACGCCGATTTTCGTACTGCCTTTTATGATTTTATTCACGCGTTCGGAGTTTGCCAGTTCCAAAAGGCGAAGCGTACGCGCCTCAACCTCAGGGTGACGCCGTATGGCATTTGCCGGAGACATGACGTACTTTGCAGGATTCTTGACATACGGTTTTGTCGGAATTTCCGTACGCCCACCCAATTCAACCAGGCTCTGGCTATGGGAAATACGCGTGGAAAGCCGCATGAGTACCGGCGTATCGTATTCTTCGGAAAGTTTATAGGCGAGTTTTACATAATTTAAACATTCTTCGGAGTCGCTGGGCTCCAGCATTGGCAACTTCGCGGCGGCAGCATAATGACGGCTATCCTGCTCATTTTGAGAGGAGTGCATACCCTGGTCGTCCGCAACAGCAATGACAAATCCCGCATTGACGCCAGTATACGAGGCGGTAAATACCAGATCTGTCGCCACATTCAAGCCCACATGCTTCATTGCGGTAAAGGAGCGTACGCCCTCGACGCACGCGCCAAACGCGCTTTCCGCGGCAACTTTTTCATTTGGCGCCCATTCGGCATAAATCTCATCATACTCCGCTGCGGCCTCCGTAATCTCTGTTGACGGAGTGCCGGGATAGCTCGATACGAAACGGCAACCGGCCTCGTAAAGGCCACGTGCAACCGCTTCATTCCCAAGCATCAATTTTTTCATATGTACACCTCTATTTAATAAGTAATCGTCAATCTAAAATGCCGCTTGCCTGAATCGCGGCAATTGCCTCGTGAATCTTGTCCTCATCCTGAACAAGCGCCAGACGCACATGATCGCGTCCAGACGGACCAAACGCACTGCCTGGCGTCACGATTACGCCTGCACGGCGAATCAGTTCCATGGCAAATGTTTCGGAATCGTCAAATTTCGCAGGAATTTTTGCCCACACAAACATTGTCGACGGACTACGGTCAACAGGCCAGCCGATCGCAGTCAGACCGTCGCACAGAACATTGCGCCGGTGCTCATATGCCTCGCGCGTCGTCACGACACAGCTCTGATCTCCCGTGATAGCGGCAGCGGCGGCTTTCTGAAACGGAATAAACATCCCATAGTCGGTATTGGACTTCAACTTGGCCAGCTTTGCGACCAAATTACGATTACCAACGCAAAAACCAATGCGTGCGCCGGCCAAACCATAAGTCTTCGAAAGC
>URVL01000036.1 GCA_900551265.1 uncultured Eubacteriales bacterium
TACACAACCGAATCAGGCCTGGGTAGGTGATATCACCTATATTCCCACCGGCGAGGGCTGGCTGTATTTGGCTGCCGTCAAAGACTTATGCACCAAGAAGGTTGTGGGTTACGCCTTTTCCAGCCGCATCGACATGAAGTTGACCCTATCCGCGCCGGATATGGCTGTACGCCGTGAACGGCCCGGCTCTGGCCTGATTTTCCACAGCGAAAGGAACGTCCAGTATGCTGCGCTGGCCTTTCGGGACAGGCTTGCCGCGCTGGGCATCCGTCAAAGCATGTTCCACAAAGGCGTCCCCTATGACAACGCCGTGGCCGAGAACTTTTTCAGCTGCTCCAAATGTGAGCTCGTTCATTTGCGTCGGTATGTCTCAAGCCGGGCTGCTCAAACGGATATTTTCGCCTATATCGAGACCGTTTACAATATGCTGCGCCCGCATTCTGCCATTGACTGGCTCTCTCCGTTCGCTTTTGAACTGCGTCTGCGTAATCCAGTTGTTGCTTAAACCGAAAGATCTTCCGCATTTCTGTGATCCATTCCATTTTTCTGCGCTTCCTACTGTCTATTTTTTTCGGGAAGGGCTCATGCGTCCACTTTTCTAAGCGGATGGTTTGCCAGCACTATATCTTCCGGACACACGATTTCCGCTATCTTCCACCCTTGCTTTTTCTTTTCCAGTATTTCTATATCACCTGGGTTTAATATACCATTATTATGAAAAAAGCCCCTGTAATCAGAGGCTTTTTCGACAGTCTGAAGCCCTAGCTAAGCTGATGATCTGTACTCCATTAATAAACAACAAGTTTTGCAACATCTTGTGCAATGACGGAAATAGTCCTGTTTGTTTCTCTAGCAGTATAATAAAAAAGGTACAAGTCTACTGCAACCCATCTGCAAAAAGTCAGCTTTAAACAAAAGGAGATATCAAACATGAGGCAGAAGACAATTTTTATGGGCGGCTTTCATCTGGAAAGCAACACCTCTAATCCCGTACCTGTAGAATATGAAGATTTTGTCATCTCCCGCGGAATAGATATGTTGCCTTGCTTTTCCGAAGCGACAGCGGTTTTTCGAGAAGCCGGTTATTCTGTTCTGCCTTCACTTTATGCAGAATCCATCTGTGTCGCGGGAGGAGTTCTTTCCCTGAATGCTTTCCGGCATATCGCGATGGAATTACTCGACTCCGTGCCTCTGGATGGTAGCATCAACGGCATATGGCTGTATCTGCATGGTTCCATGCAAGTGGAATTCCTGGGGAGCGGAGAAGCGTTTATTGTTTCCGCAATCCGGGAACGGGTAGGGCCGTCCGTCCCTATCTCCATTGCTCTGGATTTTCACGGCAATATCTCCCTTTCCCTTGTGCGCAACGCAAATCTGATTACGGGTTACCGTACGGCACCGCATGTAGATATTGGCGCCACGCAGGCAATCGCCGCCGCGCTTTTATGCCGGGCCATTCGAGAAAATGTCCTTCCCTGGGCCTCCCTTGTTAAAATTCCTATGTTACAACCTGGCGAAGCTGCAACGACTGATACGCCCCATGTGCGCCGTATCCTTGCAGATATTGACGCAATTCAAAGAATGGACGGAGTGTGGCGAACCTCTTATTTTACCGGTATGTCATGGATCGACTGTCCTCATAATGGCTCCACAATTGTTGTGTGCGGCACCGCTAAGGAACGCGCACCCATTGAATCCGCAATGTGCTCTGCCGCACAAAATATTTGGGAAACGCGGCATGACTTCCAGCTCAGCAGCAACTCTCTGAAAACAGAAGATGCTGTGCGGATGGCATTGGAAAGTCCTCAGAAGATTGTATTTTTAAGCGATTCCGGCGATAATGTCACTGCGGGAGCCACAGGTGATAACGCCTTCATGCTTAAGTTGCTTTATGAGCGGAACGCACAAAACGTATTGGTCGCGGGACTGTGGGATGAAGTGGCTGTAAGTGCTTGTGAGCAGGCCGGGATTGGAGCAGTTATGGATATAACGCTCGGAGCCAGGCACAACCCTGCCGGCACAGCGGTAACGCTTTGCGGGGCAGAGGTCAGACACTTGCATCTGAATTCTTGCGGGCATGCGGACGGGGCCGTGTTGTCTGTTTCCGGTATTGACATTATAGTCAACGCAGGGCGTGTCTCGTTTACGTGCGCACAGGATTTCTCCGAATATGGCCTTGAGTACCGTAATTATCACGTCATCGTCGTAAAGCTCGGATATCTTTATCCCGGGCTTGCAGCCATTCAGAATGACAGCTACATTGCATTGACGCCCGGTTCCGCCATGCTTACAATCCGCAATTTTGATTATCGTAATCAACGCCGGCCTCTTTATCCGTTTGAAGATAATTTTCCCTATGACCCTGCCCGAAATCTATTTTGACCCTCTGCCAAGGCCCGGCAAAGTATCCGCAAGATGCTTTGCCGGGCCTTTTTTCATCCTTCTGTATCAGCTCCAGCTTTCCGGGGACTGAAAACCGTTTCCCAGAATAGCGCTGGCTTCCAGAATCATTACAAATGCTTGCGTGTCCTCTTGATACACAACATCCCGTAACATATAAGTCTGCGCGTGCGTACAGGCACACAAAATCGTACCGCTCTGTTCGCCGGAATAACCGCCCCGAGCAGACAATATAGTTGTCCCACGACGGAGATTCATTTGAATCGCATTTGCCACTTGCACTTGACGGCGCGTGACGATAACCACTACCTCCCTACTCTGTGCGATTGCCATCATTTTATCCAGCATAATCGACCCTGTGATAGAACTGATGATTCCAAGCAGCACAGCATCGATATTTCCGAATATAAGTCCTCCCAGCCCAATAATAACGGCATTTAACATCAAATTGATGCTGCCAATCCTCAAACGCGGAGCCAGACGCTTGATCGATATAACGAGGAAATCCGTTCCCCCCGTAGAAGACCCCCTTTGAAAAATCAGCCCGGATCCAATTCCTACAAAAAGCCCGGTGAAAAAAGCCGCGAGAAATTTGTCTCCTGTATAAACAGGGAATAGTGGGAACAGCACATCCAGCATAAAAGATGAAATCAAAATCGTCTTCAGCGATTTCAGCAAAAAGAGTTTCCCCACAACACGGAAACTGAAGAGAATAATCGGAATATTCAGCAAGATGGATGCCATTCCCAAGGGGACATCAAACAGATGATACAGAATTAATGACAGGCCGGTCACTCCGCCCGGTGCAAAACCCGCCTGGCTCGCAAAAATATACATCCCTGTCCCAAACAATAGATTCCCCACGATATCGTACGCCAAGTCTGTCAAAAATTGCATTCGGCGATACGTCATTCTGTGCATTCTCCTTTTTCACTCCTGCAATAATGCCACAGCACGGTATAGTCGCGCTGTGGCATTGCATGCATCAATGTAGATGCGAAAAATCAGAGCATCGCCGAAACCGCATCCAAAAACTGCGGAAACGCGACGTCCGGCTCCTCTACCTCTGGGAACCACAGTTTCTCCCACTCAAAGCTTACAAAATCACTGTAATCGTTCTCTTTGAGAATGTTCACTGCCGTTCGGATATCCATCTGCCCGTTGCCCACCAGTGCAGGTGTGAATCCCCAAGGGGTCAAGTCAGAAGAGTCCTTCATATGAACATGGTGAACCTTATCCCGCACTTCCTCAAAGGTTTCATGCAGGTCCATCCCATAGCGGAAGGGGTGCAGGCAGTCCCATAAAATACCCACATTGTCGCTTCCGCTTCCATCGATGAGACGGCGCACGATTTTGCCGCTGCAAAAATCATCATGCGTTTCCATCAGTGGCATCACGCCGTATTTTTTTCCCATATCTCCTACCTTCCCCAGAGATTCCATGATCCACTTGTCACATTCCTCTCTCGTAAGGCCCGCGATCTTTTCAGGTGGAATGGACGCCCGATATTCTTCGATAAACGGCTCTGCCTTTGGCCTGTCTGTAAAATTAAGGGGATACGGTCCGCCAAATACACGTACATAGGGACATTCCAAATCCGATGCGATCTGCATAAAATCCTCCGCCAGCTTAAGCTGAGTCTTCAGGTTTTCCGGATCCGGATACGCAAAACGTGCGCTGCTTGAGACGCATGCGACCTGCAGTCCCGCTTCTTGAAAAAGGCGTCGCGTTGCTCCAATGCCCGGACGCTGGAATTCCTCCAGCACCCGCAAATCCTCAGTACCTTTGTAAATACGGAATTCAACACCTGTGTAGCCGCTGCGTTTGGCAAGATCTATCATTTCCTCAAAAGTATAATAGGGACAACCTAATGTGCTGAAACTGAATTTCATGCGTTACCTCCTGTTAATGGTTCTGCCGTACCTAATGACCGCAGAACGGTGTGTAAAACCTGCGCCCTGTTCACCCTTTCAGGCCCGTTGTGGCGATTCCCTCCACCAAGTATTTCTGAAAGAAAATAAACAGCAGACATGCCGGCAGAATAGACAGCGTTGCCATGGCAAACATTGCCCCATAATCTGAAGAAGCCGAGGGATCGCTGAAAAGCTTTAATGCAAGGCTTATGGTATAATTTTCCGGCTTATTGATGAACAAAAACGCCGCCATAAAATCTTCCCAGCGCCAAATAAAAGAAAAAATTGTCGACGTGACCAGTGCAGGTACGATTAATGGAAGTATGATGCGTCCGAATACACTGAATGGATTGCATCCGTCAATGGCGGCAGCTTCATCCAGATCCTTTGGGATACCGCGAATAAATTGCATGTCTAAAAAGATGAAAAATGCCTGTCCACAAAAATACGGTACGATAAGGGGAAGGAAAGTTCCTACCCAACCCAACTTGGAATACAGCAGAAACTGCGGCACCATGACCACCTGGAATGGCAGCATGAGCGTAATCATCATGCATCCGAACCAGAAGTTCGAACCCGGAAACCGGATACGCGCAAACCCAAATGCAATCACTGCAGAAGAAAATACCGCACCCAGCGTAGCGAGTCCCGCCACAATAAACGAGTTTTTAAAAAATGTCCCAAATGTGATTTTAGAGAATCCCTTCCAGCCGTTAAAATAATTTTCCAATGTCCATTTATCCGGAAGCAGTTTTGACGCCTCGCGCAGAACCAAATCCGTTTCTTTAAAAGAACTAAAGATCATCCACAGTAGCGGATACAGCATAACTACCGCGAGAAACAGACAAAAAGCATGATACACGATTTTTCCGATGAGCCTTTGCTTCGCCATACCGATGTGCATCCGAAATCAACCTCCCTTTCTGGCGTCTGTCTCATAAAATACCCATTTATCCTGCGATTTGAAAAGCAGTGCTGTAAACACCACAATGATGAGCAGCAATACCCAAGCCTGCGCACAGCCATACCCCATCTTATAAAACTTAAAGGATGTACGATAAATATACACAGCAGAAAAAAGCGTTGTATTCATGGGTTCCCCGCGAGTAATCAGCAGGCTCTGTGTAAAGCAGGTCAGCCCCATAATCGTCTGCATGATTAAGTTGAAAAAAATGGTTGGCGTCAACATGGGGAGTGTGATACGGAAGAAGCGGCGTACAGCGGTAGCACCGTCTATACTGGCAGATTCATATAACGATATCGGTATTTGCTTAAGCCCTGATAAAAAATTCAGCATTGACGATCCAAACTGCCATACAGACAAAATAATTAAGGTCCAGATCGCCGTGTCCGTGCTTCCAATCCAGGACTTGTCCAGATTGGTTCCGAATATTGCATTGATCAACGAGTTGAGTAAGCCGTCACCCGAAAACATCTGACGCCAGACGATAGCGATCGCCACGCTGCCGCCTACAATAGAAGGCAGATAATATGCTGCGCGGTAAAATGCTGTAAGCCGATTTGTTTTATACAGCAGCATTGCGATCATCAACGAAAATGCCAATTTCAGCGGTACTGAAAACACTACATACATCAGAGTTGCCTTCAGTGAAATCCAGAACTGCTCATCCTCAAACAAGGCAAGATAATTTTTTATTCCTGCAAATTTTGCCGGGGAGAGCACATCATAATCACAGAAAGAATAGTAAAGCGACGCGAGAATGGGGATGACCGTGAAGCAGATAAAACCAATACAAAAAACCCCAATAAATGCATATCCGGTGAGCGTATTTTGCCACCATTTGCGGGACAGGCGCTTTTTCATAACCTCCACGCGCTCCTTTCATTTTCAAGAGTGATCGTTACGCGGGCACCTCATTCCAGCCCCGCTTCAGTTTTATTTAGAGGTCGCTATGTCCATTTCAATTGTACGAGAAGATTTTTTTATCGTAGACTTTTTCTTTTGTTCGTCCAATCTGGCCATATAGACTTCTTCATCCACAGGCACGTTTACCCAGCCGTCCGTCCAGGACGAAAGATAGATGGCGTTGAAAATTTGCACCGCTTTAAGCCCCTCCGGACCCGGAGCAATCAATTCCTCTCCGTAAAGGATTGCGTTGACAAAATTCTGCGTGATTTTTTTGTGCCCGTCAAAATAAGGGAACATATGGTCGGGAACAAACTCTGTAATCCTGGCTTTCGGCTCTCCAAAGCCTCCTGCATATGTAGCATTAAATTCCCGCTCTGATTGTTCAAATTCCCAATAAGTAAATTTAAACTCGTTATTGCCGGTTTCTTCAATTACGACTTTCCCCCGGTCTGCAGTGATTTCTAATCGGTTGCTTCCCTGTGGTTCCCCTGTAGTAGAAATGAACTGGGCCGTCATTCCATTGCCGTATTCGGCATACACCGTAACCGAATCTTCTACTTCAATGGTATGATATCGCCCAAATTGGCAAAAACTGCGGATACGATTGGGAACACCGCATATCCATTGCCACATGTCAAGGTTGTGCGGGCACTGATTAATCATAATACCGCCGCCCTCTCCATCCCAGGTGGCACGCCAATCGCTGGAATCATAGTAACTCTGAGACCTATACCAGTTCGTCACAATCCATGTCATACGCCGCAGTTCTCCCAATTCCCCACTTTTCACCAATTCATGGAGCCTGAGGAAATAAGGATTTGTTCGCTGGTTATACATCATGCTAAATACCTTCCCGGATTTTTCCGCTACGGCATTCATCTCCTCCACCTGTCTGGCATACACACCAGCCGGCTTCTCACAAATCACATGAAGATCGTGCTGGAAAGCACAAATTGCATATTCCGCATGCTGATAATGTGGAACGGCGATTAAAACAGCGTCCACTAAGCCGCTTGCGATCAATTCTTCCGCTTTATCAAACCGGGCCACCGCTTCACCGAATTTCTCTTTTGCCCATTCCAAGCGATTCGGTTTAATATCACAAACAGCCGCTAAAACAGCGTTTTTTACCTCGCCTTCAAAAAGATATTCCGCATGGCGAGAGCCCATGACGCCAATACCAATAATGCCCATTCTAACCTGTTTCATCCGTAGAAGACCTCCAAATTTATAATTACTGTAAAGATAAAGAGACAGTCTGGACTCTTTAGGTATCGCCAAACTGTCTCTCTACTTATAGAGCTACCGGTTTCTTACGTTGCCGAATCCGAGTCAGCCTGCATTTTCAGCAAGGATCTTGTTTGCGCCCTGCATAAATTCTGCAGCAGCGTCTTCCGGTGTCTCGGCCCCGAACAGTACCTTCTGCCGTATATTTTTTTCCAGCTCGAAAATCTCGGAAGAACAAGCCGGTTCCAGCGCTGGAGCCGGCGCGCCGTGCTCGGCGACATATGTCACATAATCAGAAATTTTTTGAGAAACCTCATCCAAATCATTCGCAATGGCTTCACATACTTCGCTGTTCATCGAAACGCCGCGCTCGTTCAACAATACTTTATTGGCATCTATATCGTTAATAATATAATTCAGAGCAGCGGCAGCGGCTTTTTTCTCCGCATCTGTGCCCGAGGAGCCCAATCCTGTCAGCTGAGAAGGCTGTACATAGCATGGCTGACGGCTCCTATCCGGAAAGGTCGGCTGCATACAGATACCCAACGTCCTGTCTTCGCCCATGGCAGACTGAAGGCCCACGCCCATATTAGATGTTAAAAATGCGTTCCAAGCCTTGCTTGCAACAATAGGTTCCAACTCCGACCCAGTGATGCCAGCATATTCCGACGGATCCACAACCCATTCGGCAGCGCCTGCCTCCGCCAATTCTTGATAGGCTCTTTCAATTATGGTCGGATCATCAAATCCCAGTGCCGTCTGCTCCTCGTTATAGAATTCATAGCCCGCACCGCGAATCGTATTGCGCAGTGTTTCCGCATAGGTGATTTGCCAACAATAGCTTGTTTTGATTCCAGTGGCTTCATATACTTTTTGTCCAATTTCTTTGAATTCTTCCCAAGTGGGTTCCATGCTAATCGTCAGGCCCAATTCTTGCAGCAAACTGGCATCATAGAACATGCAGCGGGCATTATTGCCCATACTCAAGGCATACAAACTTCCATCCACCGTTCCCGCTGCGATGGTATTTGCGTCACACTTGGAAAGATCAATAATTCCGGCCTCTACATACTCATCCAGGGGAATGAGAAGGCCTTTATCAGCGTAACGGGGGACAGCGTCATAGTCTACCTGAATCAGATCGGGCAGGTCTCCCCCGGCTGCACGCGTCGTAATCAAATCATTATAAGAACCGCCATCACAATACTCCAACGCAAACGTGACCTCGGGGTGCAACGCTGTATACATTTCTGTCACAGCCGTTGTACGTTCAGCGCGTACCTGATTGCCCCACCAAGTATATCCCAGCGTAACTTCCTGTACCTGTGTTGATGTGGATGCAGCTTCTTGAGACGACGCGCCCGAGGCCGAGCCTGTACTGGCGGACGATGTCCCCCCGCACGCCGCCAAAAGCAACACCAAAAAGATGGCTGCCAAAATCAGGCTGATTGTATTTTTTAATACATGTTTCATCTTTATCTCCTTACTTTCTTCTGCCGCCCATTTTCAAACGGTTATTCGGCACCTTTTCATCCGCTCTTTTAGATGTACTTACAATCTGTAATTTTACAATTATCAATTGGACAAAATATATAGTTTATTACAACATAGCGCGCTTGTTTATATACATAATATTGCTTCTTGCCATAAAAGGCAATTTCTATAGTTGCGCTCAAACATTTCAAAAATTGCTTCTTTACTCGTTTTCTATTTTTTATATGCTGCAAATTTATTATTATTATTATGAGAAATCTTATACACAAAAACGTTATAGGAGAAATGAGGCGCATATCATTATGTATGGTCCAAATCCGTTTTTCAATTTACCTGACGATTCTTATAACGACATTCAGTCCTTCCAAAAAATTGGGATTGCTTCTAACGCATCCTGTTACAAACAACTGTTTTACCAGGATGCAATGTGGAATATTGATCATTTTCTTGATGAAAATGCTCAAAATTTCCCGCTGCATCTTCATGACTATCTAGAAGTGATTCTTTTTTTGCATGGCAATATTGACTATCTTGTTGAAAGCAAACTTTATCGCATCAATCCAGCGGACATCGTCCTCATCCCGAAAGGATATTTCCATCGTCCGCATATTCTGAATTCTCAATTGGCCTATGAACGAATTATCGTTTGGATGACAAATGAAGCACTTAAAGAGCTTAGTACGCCAGAAATTGACCTGATGTACTGCATCCGATATATTTCTGAAAAACAATATTTTTTGATTCCCGAGCAAGCTCCTGAAAACTTTCTGATTCGGACAGCTATGCAGCAATTGGCACATCTGCAAACTGGAGATATCTATGGAAAAAAGTTGCTGATTACAGGTTTTCTTCGCGAAATTATTCTGTATTCGTATCAATCGGCGCTCTCTCCCGCACTGTCTCCGCAGCGTATTGTAAAAAGCCCTTTAATTACCGCTGCAGTAGATTATATCTCACATCATTTATCTGATCAGATCACACTGGAATCCCTTTCAGACAGATTATTCGTCAGTAAATATCATCTGGCACATACCTTTAAACACCATATGGGAGTCTCGCTTCATCAATACATCATCAGCAAGCGGATGCTCCTTGCAAAAAAACTGATTGCCAGCGGGCAACCGTTTAATACGGTATGTACTGATTGCGGATTCAACAATTATTCCAACTTTTTTAAAGTTTTCAAGGCTAACGTTGGTCTATCTCCCCGAGATTATCTCAACGCTCTTATTGCAGACCACGATTTTGAAAATTCATAACGCAATTGTAAGAGCAAGTAGGACACGCCGTGGGTAAAAATAGGGCGGACGCTCTATCCTGAGCAAGGATACAATATTGCTTCATCCTACGCATCAAAATCTCGGCCTGCCTATTGCCTGGACAGAAAGACGCTCTTTCCGGACCCAATGCTGCAGAGAGTACTCAAACGGCTTGCATAGGCCAAAGCTTAGCGTAACTGTGCAGACTGATTGTGATTCCAGACCTTCCGTACCGTCCAGCCTGTAATACGTCGCTTATCCGCTTTTCGGTACATGGGACAGGTTGCTCCGTTAGCTTTGTAGGTCACTTTTCCTCTGCTGTTTTTGCAGTCCGATGTACCTTGATGCATTTTGTTCGCAGCGGTTTTGGCCCAACAGTTTTAACGTCCGACGGACTCATAAAGCCCGGCAGTCCTTTGTGGATCGCCGGGCTTTTCCGCACTATCATCCCTTCCAAAACCGCAGGCCGTATCCTTGGCGGCAAAGCATATGACCGACATCGCTTCGTGGCCGGGCAAACTGCTCAAAGCCTCAGGCAAAGACTTTTCCGTCTTCGGAGGCCGCAAACCGCAGGACCTCATACGGTCGCAAGTGTGCGGCGGCGAAGCCCCGAACAGGCTCACAACCTGCTTGACTGCATCGCGCGCGTCTGCCTCCACGGGCAAAATGCGGGACATGGTTTTGGCCCGCAGGTGCGTTTAACGACATTATGAACGAAAATTTCGTCTTCCAGAGCGACGTTTTCCCGTGTCAACGCTCGTCAGACTGAGTCTATGTTACAAATAAAGAACACCTCTTGCATTTTTTCATGCAGTTTCTTGACTACAAACCAAAATTTAATTCCACCCTATTATTATTTCGTTGATAAAGAGCACAATTTTTGCATTTTGCTGCGCAACTTCTTTGATTGTACTTGTACAAATAGCTTGCTAGAATAAAAATAATCCCAAAATAACAAGCGGAAAAATAAAGGACGCTTGTTCAAAAAATAGTATACGCCCATAAATTTTTTGAAAGGAAGAATTGGCTCCATGAAAAACTTAATTCCCGCCGTGCAACTTTTTACGCTACGCGAATTTACTCAGACAAAAGAAGGGCTGGAGAACTGCTTCAAACGTATCCGCACCGAAATGGATTGTGATGCCGTACAAATTTCCTGCATTGGACGTGACATTCCTGCCTCCTTTATTGCTGCGCTTTCTAAAGAATATGCTATAAAAATTTGCATTACCCATGCGCCGCCAGATCTCGTTTTTAGTAAAGATTTAGATGTATATCGCAAACTGATTAAAGACCATCAAACATATGGCTGTAACATCCTGGGCGTTGGAAATTCGATCCCACGTTATATTGATGATGGTTACGCGGGATTCAAGCGCATGCTACATGATATCGCTCCCCTTCTGTCGGAACTGAAAGCCAACGGTATGAAATTCGCATACCATAGCCATACTTATGAATTTGTAAAAGATCCGCAGACAGGACGGTATATTTATGACATGCTGGTGGAAGACACCGATCCTGATGTTTTCCATTTCATCCAGGATTCCTTCTGGATGCGTTATGGCGGCATCAATCATCAAAAATATTTGGAAAAGGTCGCTGGACGTATCGAAGTACTGCACGTCAAGGATTCAACTCCACGACAGTCCTTCTGTGGCGATGCAGAGCCCTATTTCGGTACGATCGGGGAGGGAAACATCTATTATCCCCCCATTCTGGATGCCTGTGAAAAGGCAGGCGTTCAATATCTTGCTATCGAGCAGGATTATTGTCAGCGAGATCCCTTCGAAAGCTTAAAAGCCGCTATGTCTGCCTTGAAAAAGACAATTGCTGAAATTTGAAAGTAAGGAGAAAATCGGAAAATGTGTAATATCAAAATAGGAGCTCAACTACGCACCGTGCGTGATTATTGCCTGACACGTGAAGAACTGTTCAATACGTTCCGTCGTATTCGCGACATCGGTTACGATGGTGTAGAAATCGAAAATGTACATAAAATTGCAGATCCGGAGGAGATCGCCGAATTTTTAAACGAGATCGGCTTAGAGGTTTGCTGCACCCGCAACAAGTATGGCCGAACAGAGTTTGACCTCGAAGGGATGATCCGTGAAGCAAAGCTCTACAAAACTCCGTATATGGGGATAGGAACTATTGGCTGTGAGGACATCTTCTACAATGCTTCAGGCGTGCAGCGCTATGCTGATTTCATGACAGAAGTGACTTCAGAAGCTCAAAAGCAGGGCATAATTCCCACTTATGATCTTCGCTCTCAGGAATACGTTCGAGATGGCGAAGGTAAATTAGCCTATCTGCGTTCTTCCGGGACTCCGTTTCCTGTAGAGGTAATCCTTGCCGGAACCCCGGAAGCTTTCCACATGGCTCCTGATAGCTGGCATTTGGTAAATGCCAGCATTCCCATTCCTGAGTGCCTTAATTTTCTGAAAGGAAGAGTGGACATTTTCCGCTTTCGAGATGTTAAAATTGCACTTAATGACCTAACTTTCTATCGCGCGCACCGCGATCCTTGTGAATGCGGAGAAGGCGTGTTGGACTTTGTCTCCTGGTTACCTTCGCTGGCGGATTCCGGTGTTAAGTGGATAACTCTGGGACAAGAATTTTGCACTAAGGATCCTTTCACTTGTCTGGAAATCAGCCTGCGCAATATCCGTCCTTTACTTGACGCTTGAGTTGATCTTAAAACGTATTTCGTAAAAAAGAGAAGCCGTCTTGACACAGACGGCTTCTCTTTTTTACAGTGACTATATTTTTTCTTCATAAAGGAATTTTTTAAATACCGGCATACTCTGGGTAATTCCTTTATCAATGTTCATATCAAAACACTCCAGAGAGAGGCGCCCATCATACCCAATCTTGCGCAATGCTCCAAAAAAAGGTGCATATTCAAAGCCGTCATCTAATGCCGGATAGCTTCTGGCCTCGTCTGCACAAGAAATATGGGCATGCCGTATCCAACTGCCCGCTTGGACGATATCAGACATCGGTTCATTTTCGTAGTACATGTGATAATAATCACACAGAGCAAACAGCATCGGATGAGCTACTTCTTTCGCCAATTTTACTGCGTCGGGTACGGTCTTAATAGTATCATTTTCTACTTCTCTGCTGCAAACTGGTTCAATGACTACAGTTATGTCATATTGTTCCGCATATTCCATCAGACACCGCAAAAACGTCACCAACTGCGCTCTTGCTTTCTCTTGCGGATATCCTTCCGGGACTGCCCGAGCACGAGCGCTTCCAAACACCATAAGCTTTGCTCCCATTTTTGCGGCGCGGGGAAAAGCACGTGAAAAATACTTCCGATACTGTATCTCGCTTACATTTTCTCCTACGATTGGTATACTGCCGTCCAACGGAAGTAACAGATTGAACACTTCAATTTTTATCGGAGCGTCTTCAATACGCGCCGCAAAAGCAGCAAAATCTTCTTCCGGCATCTCCATCAGCCTGCACAGATTCATATCTATGTAATCCATATTATGCTGAATTACAACTTCTGCCTGCCCGGCGTCCCGCACGTTACATCCCAGTCTCATACTACCCCTGCCTTCCAATTCAAATTTATTCGACATATTCATGATACAAAGCCATCTTGTCATTAGCAATTTAAAAAATTGTCCAGAAACTTGCGAAATTTGCTCTTTTATATACTGCTATTATTTTCCGCTTTCTTTCTGAACTTATCTGATCATTTCAAAGCACTGTGCACCTTTATACCTGCAGAGGCGCTTTTGAGCTGCCCGCACTACTTCATGCCGCATAATGGATATGTTTTTTATTACCAAATCTTCCGAAAAGTAGCCAGGATTGATTGTAAAATTAATTTGGGCACTAAAAAATCTACAGTAATTGCCCAGTAGTAGAATGAAATTAAAACGACAACATTCGCCAAAGGAGCGCAAACAATATGGACGGCCTAAATTGCACCAAGAATTTGAAGAATGCAAAAAGGCTCAACATCTGCAAATGGAAAAGCAATAGGCAATCAAAACACTTAGGAGGCAAAGGTCAGGAATCCGAGTAAGCACAAGAGAGAGGCTGTACACCATTAACAATCACGAATGAGTTATATAGAGGTTCGCCAATCTGTAAGGGCAAATGAGGGAGGATGCTCGGCTGTGTTCTTCCCGGTGTGGCAAATCCGTCTATGAAGCAAATAGGACAACGTGCCACAACCCTACAAAAAAATTTGTATGCGCACTCTCTACAATAATGGTAGACAAGGGGAGTTTTCTATTAAACTTACGAAACTCCCCGAAGCCCTAAAGCAAAAGGCAACGAGCCAGCATGAAAAAGAGAACAAAGAAGCGCTGCGAAAAAGCAGTTCCAACCGTCCGGGAAGCCAATCTTTCCGTATTGAAGAAGGGCATAGTGAGGGTGATATCGCAGTTGGTAAAATGACGGTAAAGAGACCGCCGTCTTTTCTGGAAAAGATAGGCAAACCACCTTGCCTGCCATAATTCCAGATAGGATCTGCAAAGCCGTCATCCGAGTCACGTAGGTGTTCGTGCCGCGCCTGAAGATAACTTTTTCAATGCCTTTGAGGCTATTACCGTGGACAATAACAGCAAGTTTCCGACTTAGCTAAGTTGGAACAATGGGGACAAAAGTATTCTTTTTTCACCCGCACACCTCATAGAGGTACCCGTAAAATGAGTGGCACAACATCCTGTTCCAGACCTATATTTTCCCAAAGGTGCTTTCCTTGAAAAGTGCAACATTAAGGATATTCTTTCTGCCACCGATGAGCCAGACGGATATTTCGCGTAAAAAGTTGGATTACAGCACTCCTGAAGAGCTGTTCGATGCATTTCCGGGTTCCGTCTCCGCAACCTGACCCCGTCCCCTATCCTACCGGGCACAGCTTCTCTCTACCTTCTGGAGGTGTCCAGCTTGTTCCTGCAATTTCCCAAAATAATATTATTGCTTACATTGCTTAAAAAGAGGAAAACATAAAACTGTGTTCAAATGTATTCGCCACCAAAACCCTATACTACCGCGGTCCCAAGGTCTACCCTGGGGGCCAATTCTAAAATAAAGCATGTAGAAGCGGGGCTTGTCAATAGAAATATAGCGCGATAAGAGACCTGTTGACACTCCTCCAAGAAACAAAACTCAATTATTTTCCAGCATAATATGAATGATTTCGCGATCCGTTTCACGCATTCCTTCACGCCCCATGCGGCTGACGTTGGCAATGGTATTTTCTACGCCTTTTGTAACGATGCCATCGCCTCCATAAAATTGCTTTCCGTTCCTGTACATCTGCCAACCCAGAATTCCGGAGTCCACCGCGCAGGCAATTTTCGCAGCGCAGGAGGGTTTTGCTCCGTCACACACCATCCCAGACAAAATCGCCAAGGAATTCACCAATGTGTGCGCTACTGCGGAAAGATCCCCGCCATGAAGCCACGCTACTGCGGCTCCGGCCGCGCAGCCCGCGCTTACTGCTCCACAGTATGCGGACAGGCAGCCAATACCGGTCTTCAAGTGAATGGTGAGCAAATTGGAAAGCAACAGCGCACGGTGCAGTGTCTCCCGTTCTATTCCCAGCTCCTGCGCGTACTCAATCACGGGCAGGCTGGCCGTAAGCCCCTGGTTCCCGCTTCCTGAATTGATGACAACCGGGAGCTCACAGCCACTCATTCTTGCATCCGAGCCCGCGGCGGCGGCAGCCGCAGCGCGCGTTTTTATGCTTTCATCTGTTCCGCGCAGCGTCGCACCGATCCCCGCGCCCCATTTTCCTGTCAAGCCTTCATCTCGTATCGCACTGTTGTATTCTATTTGACGTTCCAGAAGCTCCCAGGTCGCATCCAAAGGTGCTTCTGTCGCATAAGCATAGATGTCCTCCACATTCAGCCGCGCGTAAGCGGCACTTTTTTCTGCTGTACCCTGTGCGGATGCACTGTACAGCACTTTCCCGTTTTTCTCGCGCAGCACTACATTTGTGTGCCCTCCTGTGATTTGTACACGGGCGCTGTCTGCTCCAGCAGATGCTTCTACGAGGATATCAAACACCTCGTCTCCCTGGGCCGGTGTTACGTTGACTGCACATTGCTCTAAAAATGTGCGAATCGCCGCGCGCTGCACATCATCTACCTGGGCGATCACCTCCAGCCGTTTGTCCGCACAGCCCGCCACTGAACCTGCCGCTATAGCTGCGCGCAGTCCCTTAAGGCCACCCGTATTCGGCACAACAGCACTTTTTGCATTCTTGATGATATTGTGGCTGACCGTGAGTTCCAATTGCTGTGGGAGTGCGCCCAACGTCTCCCGTGCAAGTGCGCCCGCATACGCGATCGCAATCGGTTCCGTGCATCCCATTGCCGGGACCAGCTCCTCCGCAAGGATCTCTTCATATGCACGGCATGTCTGTACACTGCATCCCATTCTCTCTCCGCCTTTCGCTGCTTCAAAAAGGACGGCGCTTGTATATCCGCGCCGTCCCCTCCTATTTTGTGCCGTTATGGACAGCACAGCTCTCTTGCCTTTTTCAAGCTTGCCGCCAGACATACAAAGGGGTCTCTATCGCAAAGCTCCTGCCCCACGGTAAACCATTCTGCACCCGCTTGTGACGCCGTCTTGGTCCAAGACGGCAGATCAAACAAGCCTTCTCCCAGCGGGCATTCCTCGCGCCG
>URVL01000037.1 GCA_900551265.1 uncultured Eubacteriales bacterium
TCTTTTTTGGGATTTTGATGGTACGCTGGCCGAGGCACCGCATATCTGGAGCAATACGCTTTACCGTCTTCTCTTGGATACTGTGCCGGATTGTGACGTGACACTTGCCGACATTCGGCGCTATACGGCGTGTATTTTTCCATGGGATAGCCCGGACAAAGATCACGTTGCGGCAAAAGATGCCGGATGGTGGCGGTGCATGGAGCGTCGTTTTTTCATGATGTATCAGGAACTGGGCATAGGGGAAGAGGCTGCGCGTATGGCGTCGCGTGGCGTACGCCCGTGCCTGACAGACCCCGGAAATTACCGGCTGTATCCGGACGCGCTTGACACGCTGTCCCGTTGCCGTATAATGGGGTATGCAAGTTATATTCTTTCAAACAATTTTCCAGATCTGGAAGAGCTTGCCCATGCGCTGGGTATTTCGGCGTATGTAGACGGCTTTGCCGTGTCCGCATGCATAGGCTATGAAAAGCCCCGGCCTGAAATTTTTGAATATGCGAAGAAATTGGCTGGGGAAGCGGAGCGCTATGTCATGATTGGAGACAACCCTGCTGCAGACATAGACGGCGGGAGAACGGCCGGTATGCGGACGATTCTGGTCCATAAAGATGTGCCGTGCCGTGCGGATCGTGTTTGTAAAACGCTTGCGCAGATTCCGGAAGTCCTTGTGTCACTGTAGTTGCACGGAAAGGCCTGCCGGCTACAATAACATGGCATTATCTGTGGTAAAGCGCGATGGGCCGAATGCTATCATGGCATGATAGGCTCTTTTTAAAGTGGGTAAAATCTTTACCGTATCTTAAACACCGGCATGGTATAATGTCTCCTGCTGAGGGAGGGGAAGTATGAGAGTACGAAATACCATAAAGGACGGCCTGCTTGTTGTATTAATATTAGGCGTGTCTTTTATAACGGTGGTTTTGATGCAACGGTTTTTCCCGACGGAGGCAATTGCCCCAGTGGTTTTCGTCATGGCGGTATTTCTGGTCTCACTGGTGACGCACGGCTATACCTTCGGCATTGCCGCATCCTTTTTCAGTGTGCTCGCGGTCAATTTTGCCTTTACCTTTCCATACTTTGAGTTCAGTTTTTCACTGCCGGAAAATCTGTTTTCCGGAGTGGTCATGTTGTTTGTTGCAGTCATGACAAGTACGCTGACAACCAACCTCAAAAAGCAGGGCAGGATGCGCGCTGAAAACGAAAATGAAAAGGTGCGTGCTAACTTGCTTCGCGCAGTTTCGCATGACCTTCGAACACCGCTTACCTCAATTTATGGATCTTGCTCGACAATTATGGAAAACTATGATTCTCTGGATAAGGAACAGCAGCTGAAGCTCCTTTCGGAGGTCTGCGGGGATGCGGTGTGGCTGAACCGTATGGTAGAGAACCTGTTGTCTGTCACACGGATAGACAGCGGAAAGGTGTCCATTACAAAAACGCCCACCGTTTTGGAGGAACTGATTGATACGGTCCTTGTAAAGTTTCGAAAGTATCACCCCGAACAGGCCGTAGAGGTGGATATTCCGGAATCGTTTATCATGATACCGATGGACTCCATTTTAATTGAGCAGGTTATCATTAATTTACTTGAGAACGCGGTTTACCATGCAAAGGGTATGACAAAGCTGATACTTCGAGTGTTTACCCTTGGCGATAAGGCGATCTTTGAGGTGGTTGATGATGGCTGCGGTATACCGAGGGAAAAACTGGACACGCTCTTTTCCGGTAATTTGCAAAGAGAAGTGTCCGTGGCGGACAGCAGCAGGCACAGCATGGGAATCGGGCTGTCGGTATGCGCTACGATTGTTAAGGCACATGGCGGAGATATTCAGGCGGAAAGTAAAGTGAATGTCGGAACAACATTTCGCTTTTCCTTAAAAGTGGAGGACACAGACCATGAGTAACAACAAATATAAAATACTGGTGGTGGAAGACGACGTCAATATTTGCAGCTTTGTGTACACGTTATTGAATACAAACGGCTATCAGGTTTTGACGGCAGGAACCTGTGATATGGGAGAAGCTCTGTTTTTGTCGTATAACCCTGACCTTGTCATATTAGACCTGGGCCTCCCGGATCGGGACGGCCTTGCCTTTATTCAAACGGTTCGAACGGAATATCTCACGCCGATTATTGTACTTTCGGCAAGAACCGCAGAACGGGACAAGATAGAAGCCTTGGACTATGGCGCCAATGATTATGTTACCAAGCCCTTCGGAACAGGGGAACTGCTGGCGCGTGTCAGGGCTGCTTTGCGGTCCGGTCGGCATGGCGCGGCGGCTGGGGCATTGCCTGGAGGAAAGTTTACGGCACGGGGGCTTGTAATTGATTATGACCGGCGGCTGGTTTTTATCAATGGTCAGGAAATCAAGCTGACGCAGACGGAGTATAACATCGTTGCCTTTTTATCGGAATATTCAGGGCGCGTAATGACCTATGCGGCAATTGCCCGCGCCATATGGGGCGGTGCAGATGACGGAAGCACGAAAAAGCTTCAGGTTAATATGGCGAACATTCGCAAGAAGTTTGGAAGCCGTCCAGGAGACAACCCATACATTCTCAATGAGCTCGGCGTAGGCTATCGGATGATTGACGAGGATGCGGAACAGGACCCGATGTCTCGAGAATCCTGAGATTCGTATTCTGTTTGATATTTTCACATAGAAGGTGAAGCATGATTAAACTAATCAAAAAACAGTCCCCCGGACGGATTATCGCCCTGGGCTTTGCATTTGTAATTCTGCTCGGTTCGGTACTGCTCAGCCTGCCGTGCAGCATTCAAGACGGCGTTACGGTACGTTATATTGACGCTCTTTATACTTCCACCAGCGCTGTTTGCGTCACCGGATTGATTGCGATTGACGCCGGCGATACGTTTACTCCGCTGGGACAGTTTTTCCTTGCTGCGTTGATACAGATCGGTGGTCTGGGCGTAACCACGGTTGGCGCGGGAATCATATTGGCAATGGGCAGAAAGGTAAATCTGAAAGGGCGGTACATTATTCGCGAGGCAATGAACCTAGACTCGGGAAAGGGAATTGTCCGTTTTCTAAAAAGCGTTTTTTTGACAACACTGGCATTTGAACTGGCCGGCGCGCTTCTGAGTTTTCTCGTATTTATTCAGGATTATCCGCCGCTTCGTGCAATTGGAATCAGCCTGTTTCATTCGGTTGCCGCGTTCAATAACTCCGGGTTTGATATTCTCGGCAATTTGCAGAACCTGATACCTTATCAGGATAATATTCTGCTAAATCTGGTGACCTGCGGCCTGATTATCTTTGGTGGAATTGGTTTTCTCGTAATTCGTGAAATAGTCACCAAACGCTTTCATTGGAAAAAGTTTTCCATGCACACAAAAGTGGTTCTTTCCATGAGCGCAATTTTGATTGTGACCGGTGCGATACTCATTAAATTGACGGAAAATGTCACTTGGCTTGGCGCTTTCTTTCACAGCGTTTCGGCCAGAACGGCCGGTTTCTCTACATATCCGCTCGGCGAATTCTCAAATGCCGGACTGTTCGTCCTGACTGCGCTGATGTTCATCGGCGCATCTCCCGGGTCCACAGGCGGCGGTATAAAAACCAGCACTTTTTTTGTGCTTCTGCAAGGCATTAAGGCGGCTGCGACGAATAAGTCGGAGAAGGCCTTTCGCTATGCTATCCCGTCGGATGCGTTTAGAAAGGCCACAATTATTACGTTGATCGCGCTGTGTGTTGTGATAACCGGTACTTATTTGATGGTAATTATGGAACCCGACATCTCGCTGATGGATGCGCTGTTTGAAGTGACCAGCGCATTTGGAACGGTCGGTTTGTCCACCGGTATTACAACGGGTTTATCTGATGGTAGCAAACTGCTCTCCATTTTAGTGATGTATATTGGAAGACTTGGACCGCTGACTATCGCGTCCCTGTGGTATTTCACAAGAGGCGAGCGTACCAGCTATCCGGAAGGAAATATAGCGATTGGTTAATCTGGGAGGAAGGAAAATGTTTAACAGAAATAGAAGAGACAGAGATACATACGGAATTGTCGGATTAGGGCGTTTTGGCCATGCCCTGGCAATGGAACTTGCCGCTTCCGGCGCCGACCTGCTCGTCTTAGACAGGGACGAAGAAAAGGTCAGAGAAATTCGGGAATATACGGAGAATGCCTATGTGGTGAAAAGTCTGGACAAAAAGTCTCTGGCCGAGACAGGCATTCAAAATTGCGATGTGGCGGTAGTCTGTATTGGAGAGCAAATGGACACTTCGATTCTGACAACGCTGAATTTGGTCAGTTTGGGCGTCCCGACTGTTATTTCAAAGGCAACCAGCGTGGAACACGGCGAAATCTTGGAAAAATTGGGCGCGGGCGTTGTGTATCCGGAGCGCGATATGGCGGTTCGGCTTGCACATCGTCTGGAAACGTCCAGAATGCTGGACTTTATTCAGTTAAGCGAACAACTGGACATCTCCAAACAGATGGTCCCCGACAGGATTATTGGAAAAACGGTGCAGGCAGCCGACCTGCGTGGTTTGTTTGGCGTCAATATCATTGCAATAGAAAATGGAGGTGTCTTAATGGAGACGATTAAGCCCGATTATGTATTTAGAAAAGGAGATATTTTGTTCGTTTCCGGCAATAAAACCGGGTTAAATAGTTTATCCGAGTGGGCGGAGGAAGCATGACCGGTAAGAAAAATGCCATTCCATATCTCGTTCTCGTGCTGAAAGGTGTCGTTGTCGGCTTTGGCGCAATTATGCCTGGAATCAGCGGAGGTACGTTATGCGTGGCGTTTGGCATGTACAGACCTTTGCTTAACGTGTTCTCCAATCCCGTAAAAACGCTGAGAGAAGACGGATGGAAGCTCTTTGCATTTGTATTGGGCGCGGGATTAGGCTTTGTCGGCCTGTCTGGTCTGGCAGGGTGGTTAATGGAAAAAAACAGTCAGTTGATTACCTGCGTATTTATTGGTTTCATTCTCGGCACGATACCGGAGCTGTGGAAAGATGCCGGAGAGCAGGGGAGAAAACGGTCTTCCTATATTTCTATGGGTGCCGGCTTCTTCATATTGCTTGGCGTTTTATTATTGCTTCGATCTAATGGCGGTGTTGCCATAACGCCCGGCATTGGAGGCTTTCTTTTCTGTGGTGTGATGTGGGGCATTAGCTTTATTGTACCGGGACTTAGTTCTTCAACGCTGCTGATCTTTTTTGGACTGTATCAACCGATGCTGGAGGGCATTTCAAGACTTTCCATGCCGGTGCTGCTCCCCCTGGCGGCCGGCGTTGGACTCTGTCTGTTGCTGCTTCCACGTGCTGTGAATGCACTTTACCGGAGATGGTATTCGCAAATTTCACATGCAATTATTGGTGTCGTTTTAGCAAGCACCGTATCGGTAATTCCGGCAGACCTGTTCCGCTCCCTTTCCGGTGCATGGACGGGTATAATTGCCGTCATAGCAGGCTGTGCCGTCTCTTATGCGGCGGGGAGGGCGTGCGCGCGCTTGGGACAGGATGAAAAATCGTGACGATGCGGATATTTTAAAAGCTCAGTTTCTGTAGCAGATTTTATACAGTATAGAAAGAAGCCAATCAATTTGCAAATTGATTGGCTTCTTATTTTAATTTTAAACCATATGCTTCAATAGATCTTTTTTTGCCCGGACTACAGTTATGTCCCGCAATGTAACAGAAAACTGCACCATAAAATACCGGATATTTTCTTTATTTCCTGGACTCGGCCGCTTTGTTAATACAGGTGATGGCGTTCAAACTGCGTGGATAACCAATATATGGCAGACACTGGGAGACGACCCTTATAAGAAATGCGGCGTCGTTTCCCAAATTCATATTGCCGCCTGCATGGGCAATGAGTTGTGGTTCACAACCGCCCTGAGCCGCTAAAAAGCAAAAGGTGATCATCTCGCGCTGTGCGAGCGTGAGCCCGGTACGGGTATAGTAATCTCCAAAGCAGTTTGCTGCCAACCATCGATTGATGTGTCCGTTTTTCCAGGCGTCTTTCATTCCTTCGCCGAAAATTTCCACCTGTGTCTGCGCCCCTTTTTCCAAACGATCCTGCATGGTTGTAGTTGCCTGCCCTTCCAAAGGAAGCTGCACACCTCGGGCAGTTAAAATCCGGTTTGTTGTCTCAAGGAAGGGGAGGACCCTGCCGATTCCCAGATAATCTACAGACTGGTAGACGATTTCTTTTATCATAACCGGGTTCAAGCCGGCATCTAAGGCCCGGGAAAGCGCAAATTCAAATGCATCGACACCCTGACAACCCAGCAGAGCGCTGAGAATTGCCATATACCGGGTCTCTTCGTCAAGCTGCTGTCCTTCCTCGTTAACGACTTCCGTAAAAGCAAAATGTGTAAAGCGTTCTATGAATTCCGGATCGGTTTCACGATAGTTCATGATAAAACCTCCTTATCTTTTTCGATTTCCTGATTTCCAGTAGACCACACTTGTTGTTTTCCAGCGCGCACGGGAGTATTCTGTGCCATAACGCCCACCAGCTTGTGAGGAACGTATGGCTCTTCCAGATATGCCGTCTCTTCGTCGTCCAATATCAGGCTTGTGGCTTTTGCAGCGCCTTCTATGTGGTGTAGCTTGGTGGCGCCTACCACCGGGGCGGTTACCTTGGTGAGGAGCCATGCCAGCGAAATCTCTGTCATGGATACGCCGCGCCTCTCCGCCAACTCTGCCACGCGCCGGACAATTACGGCATCCTGCTGGGCCGTGGCGTCGTATTTAAACTTTGCATACCTGTCTTCCTCAAGGCGCTTGGAGAATTCGCCCGGGAGACGGGAAAGCCGTCCTCCAGCCAGAGCACTGTACGGTGTCATTGCGATCCGGTCCTCGGCACAGAGCTTTGCCATCTCCCGCTCTTCTTCGCGGAAGATCAAATTGTAGTGACCCTGAACAGAGACAATTTTTGCAAATCCCTCTTTTTCTGCCAATGCATTCGCCTTGGCCAGTTGATAGGCAAAGCAGTTAGAAATACCGATATATCGAACTTTTCCTGCTTTTATGACCCGGTTGAGCCCATCCATAATATCGTAGAGTGGGGTTTGATAATCCCACATATGGTAGATATACAGGTCTATATACTCCAGCCCCAGGTTTCTGAGACTGGTATTGACCATCCGTTCAATGTGTTGCTGTCCGCTAATTCCGGCGGCGATTTCTTCCTGCGTACGAGGCAGGAATTTGGTGGCGACAACGACGTCATCCCGTCTTGCAAAATCACGAAGTGCCCGGCCCAAATACTGTTCGCTGGTACCGCTTTGATAGGCGACGGCAGTATCGAAAAAGTTGACGCCCAATTCCAGTCCACGCTTGATAATTTCCCGTGAGTGCTCCTCGTCCAGTGTCCAGGTATGCTGGCCTTGTTTTGCGTCTCCGAATCCCATACATCCCATACAGATGCGGGAAACTTTCAATTCCGATTCACCAAGTCTTGTATATTGCATGTTAGATACGCCTCCTTATTTTCATGGGGTTAGCCGTTGACAGGTGCCTGACTCACCGTGATGTGAGAAAACGCGCCGCTTGACACGCTCCTGGTCTGAAATGTTAATTCTAAAGTGTAAGCCAAACAGGTCGCACCGGATTTGTTGTGTATGGGCTGGATTAAATATGAAATAAGCTGTTAATCCAATTGGTGCACATTGGTACCCACATACGGACGTTTGGGTTCTCTGCATTCAATTGCTTTTTGTTATAGGAACTCAAGTTATTGCAGACGGACATCCCGTGCTCACCGCCCTGAAAAATATGCAGCTCAAAAGGCAAATCCAATTCCAGCATTTTCGCGGCAATCATAACGGGATTGGTGGCCGGTACATATTTATCGTAGCGGTTATGCCAGAGAAACAGCGGTGGCATATGAGGGCCGGCGTAATTGATAAAGTCCAGTTCCGGCGTGCAATCCTTTGCAATTTTTGCACAGTCGGGATTATAATATTTAGGATCGTTTTGAATCGTATTGGTGTTATCCCAGGGTGCATAGGCGATGACTGCCGCATTGGGCTTGATTGCCTCCGGAGACACATCCAGACGTTCCGCGAGGCCGGGGGTATTCCATTGCGTGGCAGACATGGCCGCCAGACAGGCCCCCGCAGAAAAGCCCATTAAAACGATAGCATTTGGATTGATATTCCATTCTTCAGCGTGGGAACGTATGGTCCAGATGGCCAGAGACACCTCTTCCAGAATTTCGGGGTAGGTACAGACTTCGCCTACGGAATAATGTAATACAAAGGTATTGAATCCTTCTTTTAAAAAGGTTAAAGCTACCGGCTCGCCCTCAGCGTCAGAAAGAAATGCATATGCGCCTCCCGGCATTATTAATACGGCAGGTCTGTTTTTGATTTGAAATTCGTTTTGATGTGATTGATCATGAATATAAGTCGTTAAAGTTGCACGGCTTTTTTTGCTTAATTGCATGGGCTTATGAATCATACTGTACCCCCTTTATTGCGGTTATTGACAATGAAAGAGTCCATCGTTTGTACGTTTGCTTCTTCACTGCTCTTTCACTTGACGTGGCAAGGCCGCGCAGCAGAAACAGGCCTGTCTAAGTAAAAAACCCATACAAACAGAGCATTAACATCTGAAACGGCACAGACGTTATTCAGACGGCGCTTCTGCGCTTACGGTAATCGTTCCGGACATTTGACTGACCAGCTCTCCGCCTGAGACAATTCTGCCCAGTTCAAATAACGAAGGGTTTTCCTGATAGTCGTCATAAAACATTACGATATCCCCCCATGGTGCGTAATAAGCCAGCGTACCGGCTCCGCCCTCTGCCAACGGAGAATCGCTGATATCCAACTCTTGCGGCGGGTAAAATATTTTTTCATTGGTGCTGTAATCTTCAACCGCAAGCGTAAGAGGAAGCTGCTCGTAAAGAGAGGCGGCTGCTGCGCTATCGTTAAGCTCGGAGACAACAACGTTGTCTCCGGACTGTATAAAAATTTGCCGTGCCATGCTGATTTGCTCCTCTTCGGTATTTTGTGAATATCCAAGCTCCGATACCCAGGTTTGAATATCTGTTTGGGAGAGTGGAGCATCTTCTTCATAGCAATCAAAAATATTTTCCGAAATGATGGCCTCGGGTGCGGCTTCCTTTATGATTTCTACACTGCTTGCCAGGCCTCCGGTACCGTGAGAACAAAACAGGTATACCTGTTTTCCAGAAAGGTCATTCTGCTCAAGAAAAGAGAGCAATGCCATGGGTACGCCATACCACCAGTTGGGATATCCAAAAAAAACCGTATTGTAATCTTCTAGATTTTCGACATTTTCCATTAATTCCGGGCGCGCATGATCGGCACGCTCTTGGTTTGCCCGTGTCAGACATGCATCCCAGTCACTGGGATAAGGCTCTGTCACACGAATGGAAAACAAGTCTCCGCCGGTTTCTTCCTGTACCCAACCAGCGAGTTCCTGTACGTTTCCAGGAGAAATCACGCTGGGGGAGCTTACGGCGTCAACATCGTCCGCCAAAATGGCGTTATCCGCCCACGAAAAGTATGCCACCAGAATATTCGTGTCCGGATCGTTCTCATCGCTTTCTTCACTGGCTTCCGGCAGATCCGGATCCGAAGTGGAAACTTCTGTTTGAGGGTACTCATTAGTTGTTGTTTCCTGCTCGGGAACCGTGGAACCG
The DNA here is from genome assembly GCA_900551265.1 of uncultured Eubacteriales bacterium. Taxonomy (GTDB): domain Bacteria; phylum Bacillota; class Clostridia; order Oscillospirales; family QAMX01; genus Allobutyricicoccus; species Allobutyricicoccus pentlandensis. Next base: position 9,665 of record URVL01000037.1, read on the forward strand.
CTTTCTGAAGGTTCCGAGGAAGGACTTTCCGGATCTTCCACTGCCGCACAGGCTGTAAACAGCAAAAGTATGACTATAGCTAAAAAGAAAAATAGCGTTTTTTTCATTTGTACGACCTCCCATTTTGCACCGAAAAACAGTAAAGGCAAGCGGCGACTTAAAATTCCAATGATAATCTGAATTTATTATAACGCAGCGTTATTTTGATGTCCAATGCCTATATTTCATCTGTTTTTATGCCTGTTTTGTATGGAAAAAGCAATACCTCAAGGCCGTTCAGACCTGGAGGTATTGCTTTTTTAAAAAAATGATGGTAATATAATGGAAAAGAGGTGTCTTATGTACAGAAAATCCGCACTGCTCTGCCGCCTAACACTCTATTCTCTGGCGTCCTTTTTGTTTTCCGTCGTGCCGACCTGGATCGTGGAGCTTGGTTCGCTTTGCCTGATTTACCATATTACCGGTTATACCTGTCCCATGTGCGGTATGACGCGCGCTTTTTCAAACGCCATGCATTTTGCGTTTTCCCGCGCCATATCGTTCAATCCGCTTATTCTGCTCATTTTTCCACTCTTCTGGTTTCTCTTTGCAGACGATGCTGCTGCGCTGATTTCCGTAATGCGCGGCGGACGATATCACAGTGTCCTCGAACGTATCTGGTATCGTATGGACGGTAAACGACTGACTGCATCTCAAGACCTCCGCACCTGAACCGTGGGATGGCTATTTCTTCCGCTTGTAAGAAGTTGAAGAGTGCTCCAAACGTTTTTCGTGCCGCCCTGCTTGCAACACGTGACGGCCTTCCTCCGGTCTTTTATGGTGGTCTTCCTCAGCAAGTCTGGGCAGCGGCTGGGTTGAATCAAAGAGGAGTACCCGGTCCTGCTGTTCCCGAACAATATAGAGCACATGATTTAGTTCCGCACCCATAATTAGAATAATGCCTGTCAGATAAAGCCAGATCATTAAAACTATGACTGCCCCAATAGAACCATAAAGTAAGGAATATCGCGCCATATTCTCAACATAGAATGAAAAGCCGATCGATGCGATCAACCAGCTGACCGCTGCAGCGATAGCGCCGGGGATCACCTGCCGAATCGCAATTCTTTTGTTTGGAACCACCGAATATAAAAACAATAAAATGCAAAAAAACAGCAGTGTAATCGGTACAAACCGCAGAATATGCCAGGTATTGATTTCTACAGGTCCAATATTGACAATTTGAGCGACATACTGAAGAACCCCTCGTCCCAAAACAAGAATGACAATGGTAATTACAATAGAAGCCAGCATGGCAGCTGAAAAACCGATATTAATCAAAAATTGCAGTAAAACATTGCGCCCATCCTCTATACGATAGGCGCGGTTAACCGCGACAGACAAGCTGCTGACTGCACGGGAAGCGGACCATAACGCTGTAAAAAGTCCGACGTACATCAGGCCGTCCATTTGAAGATTCGTAACATAGGCGATATAATCCAGCGCAATAGTCAAAACATCCGCCGGTATGACGCCTTTTAAAAGCTCCTCCACGGAATTGACATTGATATCAAACGTACCAATTAAAAGACTGGCAAAAATCATAAGCGGAAAAAATGAAAACAGGAAAAAATAGGCCAGTTCCGCACCAGCGCGTCCGACGCCGTCTGTGAAAAAACGCAGAACAAATTCACGGACAGATCTGTAAACCAGGTTTCTTTTAATTTTTTCGATGAACTTCATCTTATACACTTCCGGCCAAAGATTCCATATAGAGTTAGCACCCCGCAATAAACAGTCTTAGTTCTCATATTATATCCCATATTTCATCTATATTCAAACCTTTTCTGTCACATTGACAAGATAGAGCCGCGTGGTTACAATAATTGGGGGAAAGGGCGTGTCATTCATGAAAAAACGATGGATTTGCCTGCTCATGGCAACCGTACTGCTGGCACCAAATGCGGCGGCTGTTGGCATCAGCGCCTTTGACAGCGCCGGTTGTAATGTCTATACCGGCACATCGTATTATGCCGAATATGACAGCAACTATGATATTGACGCCTATGGCAGCGATCCCTCCCTTTTCAGCGATGGACTTGCTCCTGTCTCGTTAAACGGCTTGTGGGGATACGTCGATACGAGCGGCCGCGTCGCCATTGATTTTCTTTATACAAGCGCAGGCACTTTTTCTGAGGGACGCGCCTTTGTTGGCGCCGCCGAAGGCGTGGCCTGTATCGACGTGGAGGGTACGGTCCTTTTTACATTAGATTGCCAGCGGGCGTTTCCCTACAGCGACGGACTTGCTAAGTTTCAGAAGGACGATCTTTACGGGTTTGTGGACACCGAGGGAAATATTGTCATCGAGGCGCGCTGGAACGACGCAGGCTATGCCTCGGAGGGATTTATTTCCGTTTCGGATGGAAACGCATATGGCTATGTGGATTATGAAGGTAACGTATTTATTACACCGCAGTATGAAGTGGCGGCAAAGTTTTCCGGCGGCGTTGCATATGTGCAGCAGGAGCATATCGGCATGCTCATCAACAAGGAAGGCGACGTTGTTTTTGAAAACGTTTACTCCGGCCTCATCGACGGACTTGCGATTACGCAGAATGAAGATGGCTGGGGCTTTGCCGATGCACTTGGAAACGTTGCCGTTGCATGCGTATGGCAGGACGTAGATCTTCCCTCTGAAGGGTTGATCGGCGTACGCAGCGGCGGTAAGTGGGGCTTTATCAACTACGACGGCGAAGTGGTAATTGATTTTGCATGGGATTACGTATGGCCCTTTTCCGATGGTATGGCCATGGTTGCTACATCCTCGGACGGTTACACGATTGACCAATACGGATTTATCAATTCCGTCGGCGAACAGGTAATTCCCTGTGAATACGACAACGCCAAATCATTTTCCAATGGCCGGGCGGCTGTTTGCCGGGATGGCCTGTGGGGTTACATCGACGCGCTTGGTTTTGAAATCGTACCGTGTTCCTACGCGTTTGCTTCAGACTTCCAAAATAATTTTGCTGCCGTCGGTAAAAACGGTGTCTTCGCAGTCATCGACTCGCAGGGCAATGAGATTACTTTTTACCGGGAAGACGAAGAGCCACCTGTGACTCCGCCTGCCGGGGAAGAAACGCAGGTTCCGGAGGATGCGGCGGAGGATATCCAGAATGAAGAATCATCTACCGGTCCGCAGACTTCCATTGGAACGATGGTTGCCATTGCTGCCGCAGGCATATTTTTGCTGTTCCTGGCTTCGGCTATTATTATGCGGGAAGTAAATATTCGCCGCAGAAGAAGACGCCGATTCGTTTCTCACGGGCGCGGAAAACACGCAAAGTGACGGATTGTGGCCCTTCAATCTATAGTCTTAAAAAGACCTCTATGTAAGAAAACATAGAGGTCTTTTTAAGACTTAGACAGCGGGCTCACAGTAAATGATTTCATTTCCTTCGCGAATCAACGTATAATCTGCCGGATCCACATTGGCAAGTGCTTCCAACACCAAACGGTACATCAAATCGGCGCTTCTCTCACCGACACATAGAATATACTCCGTACTGGCCGTCGTTCCATCGGCGGCGGTCTCCACATACACATAGTGCTGCCGCACCAAAGGACTTTGCGTATGGGTATATGATACACGTTGCGGCGTCAGTTCCGAATCCAGGTCTGTCAGACGCAGCGCAAAGCTCCCTTCCGGCAATTCGTTCGATGCAGAATTCAGATTGACTGCGGAAATAAATACCACAGAGACACTGATTGCAAATATCACGAGCAGACCAATCAAAACAGATCCTTTTTTCCGTTTTGCCCGGATTTTTTTCACCAGCCACACAACGGCCGCTGCAAGAATCAGCGGAGCCACCATAAGCATTGTCCGCGCGTATCCTGTAAAGGCGTCCGCCGCAAAGGAAAAAATCACGTACAGAACGAAGAGTACCGTTATGCTGTAAATCAGTATCCCTCGTATACGGGCGGCAACGAGGGATGATACGGGAAGCGGCACGCCGCTTTTGATCACATGCCTGCGAGATAAAAAGTAAATCAGGTGATATAGAAAAATGGCGGCGCACGGTACAATAAATACCAGGAATAACGAAGTCTTGCAAAAGTCCGTATAGGTCAGAAGGCTTGTGTAAGTCATGCGCACCTGGCTGATGAATCCAAAAGCTAAAATTAGCACCATGATAAGCACGGCATAAAATTCTCGCCGCCAGGCAACAACACGCAGCAATTGATCTTCCTGCGGCCGAATACCGGCGGGAAGCGATTTGTCATCTCCTTCCCGGCAGAAGTAATATATATAGTCGCTTTGGGCACAAAATTCCCATCCAGCCTTCCGCCAGCGATTTAAATAGTTTTCCCGTTTTTTCTTGCCGCTCTCTGAAAAATCTTCCACATATACATCGGCACGGTAAACACGGCGGCGTGGTTCACAGGCAGAAAGCTCTGCCAGATAGCCGGATACGCTTGCAAGCTTTTCACCCCGGAGCGACATTTTTTCCAGATATGCTTCACTTGCGCGATAATCAAATGGTTCAAAGCCCCAAAATACTTTTCGATTCTTCTTCATGACAAACCCCCACTCATTGTGTTATGATAGCACAAAAAATGCACTTTTTCAACAGCAATTGTCAGGGAAGCTGTTGTCACAGAGGAATCCCTGTGCTATACTGAAGGTAGAAATCTGTGCTGTTGAACCGGTGCTGATTGATATCAGCTGATCAGATTACATTGTTGGAGGTTCTCTCATGATATGCCCAAGATGTTCCCGCGAAATGGGGAGCGACAAGTCCGTGTGTGATTACTGTGGTTTTACGTTCCAGACGCCTAAAAATAGCGGCGACCCCCATACGGCGCCGTATTCTTCTACGCCCTTTACAGGAGCTGCATCCGGCAGATATGCTTCGGAACCTTCTTCTGCACCGGAGTCCGGTTCCCATACTGTGCCTCCGTATACAGCGGCGCAGACGCAGGTTCCTCCATATCCGCCCGTCTATCCTTCATACATGGAGCGGTCTCAAAACGAGCCCCTTTCGATTGGGCAGTATATCGGGATGCTTCTGCTCAGCTGTATCCCCCTGATCGGACTGATCGTTATGATAATATGGGCCGCCGGTCGAAATACCAATGTTAACCGTAAACATTTTGCCGCCGCCGTACTGATTTTAAAGGCACTTTCCATTATTTTTATACTGGGCGCATGTATCGTCTTTTTTGTTTACAACACGCCGCTCTATTTCTATTTTTACAGGTAATATGATTTTTTTGAGGTATATGATATGATCGTCTCCGCTTCGAGGCGCACGGATATTCCCTGCTGGTTTGCACCCTGGTTTGCCGGCAGGATACGAGCGGGTTATGTTCTGACACGCAATCCCATGAATCATGCGCAGCTCTCCCGTATTCCACTTTCTCCAGATGTGGTAGATTGTATTGTCTTCTGGACGAAGGATCCGCAACCTATGCTGCCGTATCTTGAGCTTCTGGACCGTCTTGGATATCTCTATTATTTTCAATTTACACTGACGCCGTATGGACGGGATTTGGAACCTGGACTGCGGGAAAAGAAAGACATTATGGATACGTTCCGATCCCTTTCCTGCAAAATTGGCAGCACGCGTGTGCTCTGGCGCTACGATCCCATTGTTATAAATGATGTGTACAACGTAACCTGGCACCAAACGCAATTTTCTCAGATGTGCGAAACGCTTGCGCCATATACCAGGCGCGTAACCATCAGCTTTGTAGATTTATACGCCAAACTCCGCAGCAATTTGTTCCGTGCGCTTGCAGGACATGAAATGGAGGAACTCGCAGCTTTTTTGGGGGAAACGGCAAGAATATATGGCTTGGATATTTGTGCCTGCTGTGAAAATATGGATCTGACTCCATACGGCATCCGGCCGGCTGCCTGTATTGACCGGGAACTGATTGCGTCTATTTGTGGCTGTCCTCTTACGATACCACGTGACGCAAATCAACGTGCTGGCTGTGGCTGTGCCGCAAGCATTGACATCGGCGCTTATGACACGTGCCAGAATGGATGTGTGTATTGCTATGCGAATCACGGCGTCGCTGCAGTACAGCGTCGTTTTGCCCAGCACGATCCTTCATCGGAACTTCTATACGGTACGGTCCGTGAAGGTGAAATCATTAAACTGCGTCAAGTGCATTCCTACCGAAACAGACAACAGACATTTTTTGATTGAACAAAGAAGTACCACGTCAAAACGGACGTGGTACTTCTTTGTAATGCGTCTTTCTTTCAAGTGTTAATTTTACAATACAGAAGTGATTCTGCGCACACCCTCGGCAGTATCTTCAGCAGAGCCAAAGGCCGTGAGGCGGATATATCCTTCTCCACACGGGCCAAAACCAACGCCCGGCGTACAGACGATATTTGCCTCTTGCAAAAATTTGTCAAACAGTTCCCAGGATCCCATGCCATCCGGCGTTTTCATCCAGATATACGGTGCATTTTCCCCGCCCGACACCTGAATGCCTGCATTGCGCAGGCCGTTTAATATGGTGGCGGCGTTTTGCATATAAAAATCGATGGTCTGACGTACTTCACGCTTTCCCTGCTCCGTATAAATGGCAGCGGCGCCCCTTTGCACGACATATGGCACGCCGTTAAACTTGGTGCTTTGGCGGCGATTCCACATATCCCGCAAACTGATACCGCCACGAATTAACTTGCGCGGCACGACCGTATAGGCACAGCGGTTTCCGGTAAAACCGGCAGTCTTTGAGAAGGAGCGGAACTCAATTGCACATTCCTGCGCGCCCTCAATTTCATAGATCGTATGAGGCATTCCAGGCGTTTGGATAAATGCTTCATAGGCAGAATCATACAGGATAACAGAACCATTCTCCCGGGCATAATCCACCCAGGCCCGCAGCTGCTCACGATTTGCCATCGCACCGGTTGGGTTATTTGGAAAGCAAAGATAGATCATATCCGCCCGTACCTGTGGGATTTGCGGCACAAAGCCCGTTTCGGCCGTACACTCGAGATAAACCAGACGGCTCCAGCGTCCGTCA
>URVL01000038.1 GCA_900551265.1 uncultured Eubacteriales bacterium
GCGAAGATCACACGCGCGAACAGGCGCGCCCGTCAAGCTGCCAACACCTTCAAAAACCGCAATCTGTCCGTCTACCTGTGCACGCGCGCCCATTCGGCGCAGTTCATCAACATAGCGGAAACGATCCTGAAAGATGCTCTCCGTCATGATGCTGGTTCCTTGCGCCAGGCACATCAAGACGGCTGTTTGGGAATTCATATCCGTGGGGAACCCAGGATATGGCATCGTCTTGACATTGGTACGGCGTAACTGGCCTTTTCTACGAACCAGAATCGCATCATCAAGGTCTACGATTTCAACACCCATCTCTTCATACTTGGTGCTGATGCATTCCAAATGCTTTGGAATAATGTTGCGAATCACTATTTCACCGCCGGTTGCGGCCACTGCCGCCATAAACGTACCGGCCTCAATTTGATCCGGAATGATGGAGTAAATCCCGCCATGTAACCGGCGTACGCCACGTATTTTGATAACATCTGTGCCGGCACCTGTAATGTTGGCGCCCATTGCATTTAAAAAGTTAGCCAGATCAACAATATGCGGCTCCTTATTGGCATTTTCAATCACGGTCTGCCCTGGAACACGAACCGCTGCAAGCATCACATTGATGGTTCCCCCAACCGTACGTTGGTCAAAATAAATACGCGCGGGATGAAGACCATCCTGGGCTGTAATATGAATCGCCCCATTTTTGATTTCCACATTGCACCCGAGGGCCTCAAATCCTTTGATATGCTGATCAATCGGCCGGGAACCCAGATCACAGCCGCCCGACATGGAGACATGTGCAGAACCAAACCGGCCTAAAACGGCACCCATTAAATACGTAGATGCACGGGTCTTCCGCGTAAGATCGTCAAAAATAGCGCGCGGCCCGCGCAGTTTTGCGCAGTTAATTTCAACAGTCGTGTCATCCACCAAACGGACGCTTGCGCCCATGCGCCTGAGTATTTCTAAATGAACCGTGACATCACTGATCTTCGGAATGTTGCCAATCACACACGTACCTTCTACGAGTATTGCAGAAGTAATAACGGCCAAAGCGGCATTCTTAAAACCGCTGACAGACACTTCGCCATGGAGTTCTCGGCCACCATGAATTACATATTTACCCAAAATTGCACCCTCTTTGTCTTAGTCGAGCGGGACAGGCAGCCAATCTCAGCGAAATCAGGCCGCCGAAAGGCCCGGGCTCTGTCTCACGTTACTCTGTTCCTGTAACAAGCCTGCAATATAGTATACCAAAAATTCGCAATAAAAACACATGGGCGAGTGATTTTCCAGAAAATAGCGCACTCCAACCCTCTCGCGGTCGCTATTATATCACAGCAACTATGATTATGTCAATCTATTTTTTAACGGATTATGACGGCTTTGTAATATAACTGCAACACAAAGAATTTTTTCTTATTTTGCGAAAACGTGATTTCCGATTGTTTTAATGACTTCTCTGGAATAAATCCAGGTGTTAGTCGTCTTTGCCGGGTTATAATAATAGATGGCGCCGCCTGACGGATCCCATCCGTTTAATGCATCCCGCGCGGCCTGATACGACTGACTGCTGATTGGCTCGTCAAACTGACCGTCTACAATTGCGGTAAACGCGCCGTTCTGATAAATAACGCCGGCGATAGAATTCGGGAAAGACGGGTGATCTACGCGATTCAAGACAACCGCCCCAACGGCAACTTGTCCCTCGTAGGGCTCGCCTCGTGCCTCAGCAGAGATAATGCGTGCGAGTAAATAAAGATCTGAGTCACTGCTGCCTGATGAACCGGAACTTCCGCCGCCGCCGGAACTCTCGCTGAGGCCAAGCGCGGCAAGCGTACTGCTGCCGACCACGCCGTCAACGGTTAAACCGTTTTTGCGTTGGAAGCTTTGCACGGCCTTGGATGTCTGTGTGCCAAATATACCGTCAACGCTGCCGGTATAATAACCCCACTTTTTCAGGTTTGTCTGAATTTTTGTCACCATTTCACCGGAAGATCCCCAGCTGTACACCGCCGCCCTGGTATGCGGAAACGCAGTCATCAGGGAAACGATGAAAATATTGACAGCAAATAAAAAAATAATTTGAATGACCAGCTTTTTTTTGATAGGCATAGTTCATTCCTCCTGTTATGGTACGGATTGTCCATCTTTTAAATGTTACGATCTGCTACGATAGCAACTGTATGATTCTATTCTATTTTGCGTGTCTTTATGAAGGATATCCGAGGTAAAATAGCGCTTGATTTACATGAAAACCCTATTTGAAATAAAGTTTGCTTTATGGTAAAATGTTAGATACGAAGTGTTTTCTTAGCAGGCTCTGCGGGAGGAGGGCAAATTTATGAAATTGTTTTTTTGCGTGGCACTTGTTCTGTGTCTGATGCTCTCCGGCTGTTCTTATGATGCGGGCAGTCTTCTCGCGCTTCCCCGAACAGAAGAAAACGAAAGAATTTTAGCAAACCAAATTTTCCCGCTGATTACCAATCAAATAGAATACGCGCTTCCCTCTTCCGGCGATATGACCGTACCGGCGCTTGATATTGATTTGACCGGCGACGGCACCCTGGAGACAGTTTCCTGTCTTTTTAAAAAATATGGAGGAGACTTGCGGCCCTGCGTAGAAGTCTACGCATATCCGGAGGGGAGCCCGCAGCTTGTGACTGAAATTGTTGGTGAGGGCGACCATATTGACGCTATCTATTTCCCGATCCTTGACGAATCCGGTACAGTGGGAATTGTAGTGGGCTGGGGCCTTGCCGGTTCCAGCCTCCATGGCGTGACAGTCGGCGCGTTTTTTGAAGGACATTTTGAGACGCTCTACAGCAGTTCCTATCAGGAAATTTCCGTGACAGATATGGATCGCGACGGTTTTGACGAAATTTTATTTGTGACGCACGACGCCGCTACGGCAGAACTTCAGGCCATGATGCTGGACTATGTTGGTGGCGGTTTTACGTCGTCTGTCGCCCCGCTTTCTCAGGGCATCACATTACAAAAAGTCCTGACTGCCAACATTGGCTTTGACCGGGTTGCCTTGCTGTGCGAGGGGTATCTTGACGCCTATGGCTATCTGACCGATGTCATACTCTGTACAGCAAGCGGCGAATTGGTAAATGCCTATCGATCCGAGCTGACAGGTGTCAGCGACGTTACCGCGCGTAGTTATCCCGTTTGGTGCATGGACGCTAACAACGATGGAATTGTAGAACTGCCAATGCCCAGGGAGGTTGTAGAGTCTTCTGAAGATCATTCTGTTCATATGACGCTCATTGACTGGTGCCGTTGCGACGAAAATGCTGCCCTGGAAGTGCTTTACACCACCTATTATAATGGTGGAGAAGGGTGGTATATGCGTCTGCCCGATCAGATGAGTCGTAATGTTCTTCCTGTCCATTCTGTCGACACGGAGGACGTGTCGGCAACGCTTTTCTACTTTCTAAGCGGCGAGGGGGAACGCGGCCTGCCTCTTTGGGAAATTTATGTGCTTTCCGGTGAAGAGGCGGAGGAAACGGAATACCTCTGTGCGCTCCAGCGTCTTGCCGTCTCAGACGGAAAAATCTACGCCATTCGGATTTATAATACGATCTCCAGCTCGCTTTATACAGAGGAATCCCTAATTGCGCTTTTCTCACTTGTATCTTCCGGCATGATTGCGGAGGAATCCGCTTCATAAAAGAAAAACTTCCCGTTACGGAGGCATGTCATGAAAAAAATACTGGTCATTGAGGACGAAGACAATATCAGAAGCTTCGTCGTCATCAACTTAAAACGCGCAGGTTACGACGTCTTGGAGGCTGCCAGTGGCGAAGAAGCGTTTGAGGTACTCGAACGCAACCGCGATGTTGTGCTGATGGTCGTCGATCTGATGCTCCCTGGCATTGACGGATATGAGATTTGCCGCCGTATCCGGGCCAGAGGCTCTGATATGGGAATTATTATGCTCACCGCTCGTTCTCAGGAAATGGATAAGGTGACAGGATTAATGACAGGTGCGGACGATTATATTACAAAGCCCTTTTCTCCGGCGGAATTGACTGCGCGTATCGATGCGCTCATGCGCCGGCTCGGCGGCAGTACCACGCCCTCGGAGGAAATTGTCAGTGGTCCTTTCGTCCTGAACCTGAAAAGCCGTACGCTTTTGAAAAACGGTTCCCGGATCGAATTGACACAGGTTGAATACATGATCATCAAGACGTTTATGGAAAATCCGAACCGGGCCATGTCCCGTGACGAGATTTTAAAAACCGTATGGGGTCAGGAATATTATGGTGATCTCAAAATTGTCGATGTCAATATCCGCCGTCTGCGGCTGAAAATTGAAGAAAATGCCGCCACCCCAAAGTACATCGGTACCGTATGGGGCTATGGTTACAAATGGGAGGCCTAAGGAATGCCCACACCCCGGGAAACGACGGCAGCCAATGAAGCGCTATACACCCGTGAGGAGGAACAGGGGATCCGGCATAACTGGCTGGTAGGTTCCATGGCGACATCCGTCATGATACTCACGGGATGCATGTTGCTGCTGATTTGTGGCGTAACGCTTTTTTTCTACCTCTCCCTCCGAAGCGAGTTGACTTCCTATGCAGAGGGAGCAGCCGCTTACCTGACGAGGTATTCTTTCTCCGATCAGAATGCAGTCCAGGCCGGCGCACGCAGTTATATTGCTTCCTTTGAGGAACGCGATATCATGGAAATTCAATATTTAGACGCCGACGGCGTGTTGATTCAGTCCTCGCTCGGGCGCGCTGCAGGAATTAGTCCTCAGGGTTCGGACATTACCGATGTGTTGGCCGGGGAAAGTACCGCCATGTGGCATGGGCGGGACAGGTCTACCGGAGAAACGGTCATGTCCGTTTCCGCCGCGCTTCTCACATCGGAGGGGAGCGTAATGGGCGTCATACGTTGTGTCAGCTCCCTGCGTACCGTGAATCTTCAAATCATTGAATATTGTTGTGGCGCACTTTTACTCTGTATCCTGATTTTGGCGCTGATCTATTTTTCCAACCGGCGCTTTGAACGGTCTCTTATGGTTCCCATCCGTCAGATCAACGACACTGCACAGATGATTGCCGACGGGCTCTACGGCGTACACATCGATCCTGTCTATCCGGATGAGATCGGCGAACTATGCCGCACACTCAATAACATGTCCGATGCCATCAGCCGTTCTGAAAAGATGAAAAATGATTTCATTTCTTCGGTATCACATGAGCTTCGCACACCGCTTACCGCAATAGGCGGTTGGGGTGAAACGTTGCTGGCTGGCGGCGCAGGCGAGAGCGAAGAAACGCGGCGCGGTTTGACCATTATTACAAACGAGGCCAGCCGGCTGGCCCGCATGGTAGAAGAACTTCTCGATTTTTCCCGTATGGAAAGCGGGCACCTGACCATGCGGATGGAGCGTATTGATTTGACTCCCGATATTGAAGATGTTGTTTTTATGTACATGGATGCAATCCGGCGCGAGGGAATTGTGCTGGAATACGACGAAGCTGACGAGCTTCCGGAAATCATTGGCGATCGCAACCGCCTGCGGCAGGTGTTTTTAAATCTCCTTGATAATGCCATAAAACACGGCGGGGAAGGCAAACGCGTTCGTGTGGAAACTTATGCGGAGGCGCAAACGCTTGTCATAAGCGTACGCGACTTCGGTGCAGGAATTCCTCCGGAAGAACTTGCCCACGTGAAAGAACGATTCTATAAGGGCAGTTCCAAGGCGCGCGGCTCTGGTATTGGGCTCGCAATTGCCGACGAAATTATGAAGCTGCACGGCGGGCGGCTGGATATCCAGAGCGTCGTCGGGCAAGGAACAGTGGCCACCATGACACTTCCGGCAATTATTGGGGATCCAGATGCGGAAATGCTGTAATGGGGCCCGTAAACATATCGCAGACAGGGTAACAAAAATCTCCCCGAACGCTATACTGTGTTCGGGGAGGTGTTTTCCGTGGGTATACTATCTAAATTTTTTATAAAAGCCTCCGATGGCGAGCAGGTGGAGACCGTCGTCCGTCTCGCGCCTGACAGCCGCGGTATTATAACAGGACGTGTTTTAAACGATGACGGCAAACCTGCTTCCGATGTATGCGTATTATTATACGATACGATGGGGAAACAGTGTTTTGATTCCTATATGCTTGTAGATTCCATGTTTACAGACGAAGACGGCGCTTTTGTCCTGGGGCCTGTCACCAGCGGGACACTTTATGCCGTATATGTTTATAGTCATGGCGTTCGTACGCGCCAGCTCGAGCTGAAAGGCTGAAAAACATAATGACAAAAATAAGAGCGCTGTATGATCCGGCGCTCTTATTTGGTAAGAGACTACGCCACGCGTTTTGACGCAGACTTGCGGTTGAACCCACAAAAGAGCAGCGCGCCAACCACATAGAAAAGGTCTGGCGTCATATAAAGCCAATACCAAAGTTTATAATTCGTATTATAAAGGAATGGTCCTCCCGGGAGTATAGCAAAAAATGAGATAAAGTAGGCATAAAATACAGTAAAGGCCAGACCCAGTATAATCAGTACGGCCTGTATGGCAAGGCTTTTTGTTCGGAAGTCGCCGTGAATCGCTAAAATCGATACTAAAAAAGCCGCCATAAAACTATAAAACGCGGGCAGTACCGCACCTCTGGCAATCGCATATGGTAATGCATTCCATGTTTCCCTATGAACCACATCCAAATACGGCAGCAAAAATTCCTTTAATGCCAGGGCAATGATCCAAAACACGCCCAAGATCACTGCTGTGCGCACACGTTTGGCGCGTCCGCGCGAAAAGCAGTCACTTGGTTTTACGTCATATACAAGGTCATTCACTGTAACACCGAACAAATTTGAAATTTTTAGTAAAACATCCACATCCGGCAGGGTGTTGCCCGTTTCCCAGCCTGCAACAACCTGCTCCGTAACGCCGAGACGCTCTGCCAACGCCTCTCGGGAAAAGCCGCCGGCTTCTCGAAAACTTTTAAGTTGCTCTCCTATATAAGCCATTTTAGCACGCCCTCTCTCCCGCAATTATATCATTCCACAACGGTATAACTTTTAACCAAAACATAGTATATTGCTGTGGCTGATAATTTTTGTTACTTATATTCCTCATTTTGGGGTTCTCAAAAAATCACTCGTGATATCATACCTTGCCAGTCATAAACAAGAAGGGCACCCCACAGGTGCCCTTCTTGCTATAGATAACGACAAACGGGGGATGTTTGCCGGCCGGCGGCAGACATGACCACCAGCATTTACAGAAGCCAAGTACAGTTTCCATTCCGGAAACTCATAGCTTCCTGCACAATCAGCATACTCAATTTCATAACATATTTCAAGCTTTTTTTTGCAAAAATCAGGCGCAAAGAATCTTTGCGTACCCAAAAATGGCAATGCAAAGGACAATTTCGTGACAACATAGGTATCGTTACTGTACAATAATACTACATATTGGCATCTAAATTTTTCCAAGTATGTCATGAGGGGATGCACAATGAAAATCACTGCCAAAAATATGAAAAAATATCGAGAAGAAGCGCACCTTTCACCACAGGCTCTTGCAGAACGCATCGTCGTGACACAAAAGGTCGTCGCCGCTTGGGAGCGGGGCGACGCGTTACCCGACTTTGATACACTTCTGTTGATTGCCAATGCGTTGGGTGTAGACGTCGCAGACTTAATTTATGACAGGCGCATTTCATCAGAGGAATATATTTGTTCCAGGCCAAAGCGAGTGAAAGTCGCTGTCATCCTGGCTGTCATATTTCTCTTGATTCTTGCGTCTGTCCTTTTTTTATACTGCGCCGACTTTGGCGATAAACGATCCCTCGCCTTAGGCCGGCTGCTGAACGTCGTACTGATACCAGCTGTATACGCGTTTGGCATTGCTGAGCTTGCATCAATTGGCGCAATATGGTATGATTTTAGGGTAACCTGTAAGATTCTGCGTATTGTTCTTCTTGGACTAGGCGTTACATGCGTGTGTCTCTATTGCCTCATTCTTAATCTGCCCAGTATAGGCCGGCAAGTGTCGGAATGGCTGCGCAGCCACTCGTTTGTATTTCTTTTGCCGGGCATCCTTTTTTTCCTCGGATGTAATAAATAAATTTTTTTGGTAATCGTGTTCTTTTTACTTTGCTCCGCTGCCTGTACGCTTACCGGTCAAAAAAAGATGGCGCCGCAAGGGCGCCATTTATATAGATTTCTGTAAACAAGAAATCTTGTTTACAGAACGGGGGGCTGATTTTATAAATTTATGCAACAAAGTTGCGCAATGTAAATGTCCACGTTCTGGAATTCATTAGATAGGAAAGCGTTAAATTGGCACCTACAGATAGTCCATTACCAGAAACATAGGTTGAAAATCCTGTTCCAACATAAAAATTATTGGAAACAGATCGGCTCCCAGTTTGTGAACTATTTGATAAACTGATACATCCATAACTTACTATTGCAGAAGTTATAGAAGCATCTGGATCAGAAATTGTCCAGCTGCCCGAAACAGAACTCAGAAGGTAAGACCCATTATTTACATAATAGCTAATCGTCGAATATACCGTGGAGACATTTTGCGAATCCGAATCGTGTTCCGGTCTGGAGCCAAAAGTGGTCGCTCTTAAATTGAATTCATAGGTAGCCGATATGGCTTGATTCGCATGAAACAGGTTTATGGAATCTGTTTCAACCAAATGACCGATTATTTCCACACAGTTTCCTTCGTCATCGTAGAAATAGCCTGTCATCGTTTGCGCAATGCCCCCCTGATCTAAATCAGCGGCCAACGTTGTCATCCCCATCGTCAGGCCCATTGCAAGGATCAATAGCATAGATACAAATTTTTTCATCATAGCGATTCCTCATCTCATTCAATAATTTTAAATTCGAACCAGTGGTATTTCGGCCACCTATCCCCTATAGGCCTCCGCAACAATTTTCGTTTGTTAAAACCGATTTCGAATTAGCGTTGTTAGCATATATAATTTTGTTGCAAAATGCAAGCCTTTTTGCACAAATTTCAGCGCAAAGAATCTTTGCACGGTCATTTTCTGGAATTTATCAGGATGGTATTACAATTTTTATTACTTTTGTATTGTTTGTGGAACATTAATGTTAGAGGAAAATGGTATGAATGTTATTGGAAAAAATCTTAAAAAATATCGAGAAAAGGCCGGCCTGTCCCAGCAAGAACTGGCAAAGCATATGGCGGTTACCCGTCAAACTATTTCCAATTGGGAACGAGGCGTTTCTCAGCCTGATCTGGATTCTATTTTTCTACTTGCCAACGAGTTCCAAGTAGATGTCACGGAGATTATCTATGGTCAAAAACCTAACGATGAATTTCAAACAACTCAAGGACAACGAATAAAAAGAACAACAATAATTGGAATCATATTTTTGATTACAGTACTTTTAAGTGTGTTTTTAATACCAATTCTCTATAATTTCAAATATATATTTATTATTTTGCCATACTCCATTGCAAGCGTCACACTCTTGCCATTTACCTATGCTATTGGGGCAGTATTTGCCTTATCTCTTATATCTATCTGGATAGACTTTAGACTTTCCAATCATCGGATTTATCTGTTTATGATTATATTCCCTTTGGTTTTCGTTTTTCTTTATTTATCTTTTATGTTAACTTCAATACTAGGACAATTTATTGGTCTATATCTAGATGATGTTATTTATTCTGATCTACTTTTCAATTGGCTCTTCGAACACCCTGTTATCTTCATAATTCCTGGCGCTATGCTTTTCTTTGGCTTTAACCGAAAACCGCAACCACCCGCTGAGCCCACGCAGCCTGTTCAGGAGGCCGACGTTCCATGAACAATCAAATTGCGAAAAATATCAAAATGTATCGCGAAGCCGCTCATTTGTCTCAGCAAGCGTTGGCCGAGCGTCTTCATGTTTCGCGTCAGGCCATTTCCAATTGGGAACGAGGAGTTTCCCAACCTGATCTGGATTCTATTTTTCTACTTGCCAGCGAGTTTCAAGTGGATGTCACAGAAATTATTTATGGTAAAAGACCTGACGATGAATTTCTAGCAAGCAAACCGAAGCGAATAAAGGCTACAATTATTATGGGGATTGCTTTTTTTATAGCAATACTCTTGAGTACTACTTTGGTTCCTTATTTTTACGCCATTCGGATGCATTACATGGCAACTTTTACGGCTTTGAGTGTGACGGTATTGCCTGTTACCTATGTAATTGGAACAATGTTTACATTGTCTCTGTTTTCTATTTGGTTAGACTTTAGAATTAGTAATAAAAGAGCAGGTACCATACTAATTATATCGGCATTCTTGTTAATATTTCTTGATGCTGTAATTAACCTTATAATTATTTGTGGTTCTGACGCATTAAAAGTATATTTGAATGACAAATTTCAGCTGGCTATCTATTTCAACTGGTTGCTCAATTATCCTGTCGTCTTCATAATTCCCGGCGCCATGCTTTTCTTTGGCTTTAACCGAAAGCCGCAACCATCCGCTGAGACCACGCAGACTGTTCAGGAAACAATGCCCATATAACGGCCAGCATAGTATCATACAAAACGCCGCAGAGGCATTTTCCTCTACGGCGTCTCAATTTTTTCGTACCTACAATTTCAGGTCAGTATAACGTAGCCCAAAACAACCATCCACATTAACAAAATCCATTTGAATTTAGCGTCAGCCCTTCACATCCCTATTATTTTATAATTTTTTCCGGATATTCCAACAAATTGTCTACTGTAAACGTCCACGTTTCAGAACCGTCCACAAGCAACTCTAATGTCAGGCGCGATCCGACGGCACTGGCCGCGGCATATACGCGTTCCGTAAATCCGGTATCAATCAAAAAGTCATTCTCAACAGACGTTTCTCCGTATTGTTCCATTGCACCGGAACCACGGCACATGTAAACGAGAGAAGCTTTACACACCGATGTATGAGCGTCTTCCACTTTCCAATTACCGGAAACCGATGTTAAAACGTCAAGATCCCCCTCCTGATTATATTTGTTGATTAGGTAAAGCTTCAAAAAGCTCCCCGGTCTTGATCCATCTTCCGTCTTCGCAAAAGCAGATCCGTCAATTACATATAAATATGTCACTGTAATATCCGCATCCGCATGATAAGGTCCTTTTAAGTCGATAAACGTATTGATTGGACGGCCTTTGATTTCAAGACAATGGCCCTCATCATCATATAAATAACCCATTTTTTCGCTGCACATAGCAGGCTTATTCAAGTCTGTTGTTATGGATGTCATCCCCAGTAAAAAACAGATAATTGGTATTAACGCCACGGACCAGGCTCTTTTCATCCGATCATCACGCCTTCATTTGATTTATTAAAACCAAATAGGAAAATATTTGACGAAAGAATCATAACGTCGCTTTAAAATAAGAAAATTTCACAATTTGGTCTATCTATTTATAATTATAATGAATGACATCGCAAAATACAAGCGTTTTCGACAAGAGTCGGCATAAAAATCCTTTTCGTGAGATCATGCGTTCTAGGCAAAAGAAATTTCGTGACATTTCCCATATTCAGTGGTAAAATACAATTATTATGAATAACTCGTCGAATATAGAGGGATGAGTGCAATGAATATCGTTGCAAAAAACATTAAGATTTTGCGCAAAAGCGCCAATCTCTCCCAACAGGAACTTGCGGAGCGTATCATCGTCACCAGGCAGACGATTTCAAATTGGGAGCGCGGCGTTTCCATGCCCGATGTTGAAATATTGGAGCGGGTGGCTGTTGCACTGGAAGTGAAGCCCGCAGATTTAATTTACGGACAGCAGCCTGCTACAACGTTTATGAAAACTCGGCCTGCGAGAATTAGGCGCGCTGCAGTCTTAGGTATGTTGTGGCTTATGGCACTGGGACTCATGGTTTTTCTGTTACCTGAGCTGTACCGCAACAAATTAGATATGAATCTCTATCCATATTGGATTGGTTATTGCACCATCTGGCCTGCTGTCTATGGACTTGGGGGTGCATTGTCCTTTTCTATCCTTGCAGTTTGGAACGATTTTCGTATAAAAAGCCGATGTTTGCATATTTCTCTGCTTACGGTCGGTTTTTCCATGATTTTGCTCTATCCAATTCTTCTACTTTGTACCAGTTGGACTGCGTTTCATGTCTGGATCTGGGAAAACCCTTTTATTTTTGTAATTCCGGGTGTTTTGCTGTTTTGTGGTTTTAATCGAAAATCATCTGAAGACGAGCCTCAACATTCTTTGACAGAAGATGGCCAGACGGGTGTTCTGCAAACTCTGTAAAATGTATATTTTCGGATTTATAATAGCCCCGTCTGGCCATGGTAGGACAGGCGGGGCTATTTTCAACTTACTTTTCTTCAGTTTTTGCTGCTTCTATTTTTGCGAGTTCCTCATTTTCCAAAATACGGTACGCCACTTTACCAACTAAAGTTTTTGGCAACTCCTCGCGGAACTCAATCTCATATGGCTGTGCATAGCGCGCAATGTTTTTCCGGCAGTGTGCAAAAAGTTCCTGGCGCAACGCTTCTGTTGGTTCCACACCAGGCATCAACATGACAAATGCCTTGATTTTCTGCACCTTATAGGGATCCGGAACACCGATAAAACAACTCATCATTACTTTTTCGTGGGCATCCATAGCATTTTCAAGCTGTGACGGATACACGGAATACCCGGATGTAACAATCATTCGCTTAATTCTCTGTCGAAAGTATACAAAGCCGTCTGTGTCCATCACGCCCAGATCTCCGGTATGCAGCCACAACCGTCCGTCCGAGTGGCGGCGCAGCGTCTGATTTGTTTCTTCCGGTTGATTGACATAACCCATCATCAACGTTGGGCCGGATATACAAATTTCCCCTTCTTCGCCGCACACAGCCTCGTCGGTCGTGCCAAGGTAAACGATTTTATAGTACATATCCGGCATCGGAATTCCAATGGAACCTTCCCGGGAGGTAAAATATGGCGTCAGACAACTTGCCGTCACGCACTCCGTCGTTCCATAGCCCTCGCGGACTTGTACATTTGCACCGTGATCCGCTAAAAAAGCGTCAAATTTCTTTTTTAGCTCTACCGAAAGAGAATCGCCGCCCGAGAATACGCCAAGCAGACAGCTGAGATCCACGCCGTCCATCGCCGGATTGCGCAATAGCGCCTCATACAAAGTCGGAACACCCACAATATAATTAGGTTTATGCTTCTTTAAAAGTTCTGCATAGGTTTTTGCGTTAAAGCGGGGAATGAGCAGACACTCGCTGCCGCCTATCATCATGGAATGGATGGAGCAGCCAAGCCCAAAACCGTGAAACATCGGCATAACCGCCAACATCTTATTACCAGCTTCAAAACAGTGGGCCATATTAATAATTTGAAGGCCAAGTGCGTTGAAATTCAGGTTCGAAAGCAGGATTCCCTTCGTTGTTCCGGTGGTTCCTCCGGAATAGAGAATTGCAGCAGGATCAGAGCCTTTTCCGTGTGCCTTATACTCTCCCGACCAGGAGTCCGCCATCTTCATCAAATCACGCCAGAGAATGACACGCGAGTCCGACTTTGGTACAGGCGCGATTTTGCGTCCCTCGGTGACCTTGTAGCCCAGGCGCATCAGGGGGTTCAGCGCCTCGCCGACATTCGCAATAATCAGCCGGTCAATGTCCACGCGGTCACTGATTGATACAAATTTGGGATAAAACTGATCAAGCGTCAGTACGACGCGGCTCTCCGCATCTTTCAGGTAAAACACAATCTCGCCTTCTCCGGAAAGCGGATGAATCATATTGGCAACCGCACCAATCATGTTTACCGCGTAAAACATAATGACACCCTGCGGACAATTTGGCATGCAAATCGTGATCCGGTCGCCTTTTTTCAAGCCAAGCGCGCGCAGTGCCTTTGCGCAGCGGTTGATCTGTTCGACCAATTCCCGGAAAGAAGTCTCCCGGCCCATAAAATAAAGAGCTTTGTAGTCGGCGTACTGCTCCCCCGCCCGCTCGACCATTGCAGACATGGAAACATCCGGATACTCCAGCGTACGCGGTACCTCTCCATAAAATTTAAACCAAGGCGCATCTGGCACAGTATTCATAAAAAGCCTCCACTATATTTTTCAATCGTTAATTAAACTAATCTAAGTATTTTTTATTGTAAAGGTTTCGCCTCTTTCTGTCAAGACTCTCTGCCATTTTATCCGAAGCAAGCTCTGAATGAGGATTTCATTTTCAAACATATTGACAGCAAAATTGCCAATCGGTATACTGTCTTCATAGGGAATATATGAGAAGCCCCATTTGCCAATGTTTCATTAGAGGAGGAAATGCGTATGAACGATCTATTCCCGCGTACTACCGTAGGAGGTATCTCCCTCTCCCGGATGCTGATCGGCACCAACTGGATTCTAGGTTGGAGCCATACAAGCCCATCGGCCGACGCACAAATTAAGGAAACGCACCGTACGCCTGAATCCATTGAGCCCATGCTGGAAGTTGCGTTGAAAAACGGGGTGGATTCCATCATGGGGCTTTTTAACACCAACCCGGCGCTGAATCAGGCCATTACCAATGTGGAACAGCGCACGGGAAAGAAAATTCACATTATTGATACGCCGATTCCCAATATGGACGATACAGCAGAGGCGCGGCGTGAGGCCTACGATGTCTTCAAACGCACCAAAAGCTATGGTGCGGAAATCTGTCTCATTCACCACTCCGCGGCAGAACAGCTTGTTAATAAAAACAAGCAGACCATGGACCGTCTTCCGGATTATCTTTATATGATCCGGGAACTGGGTATGGTACCCGGTCTTTCTGCGCATATGCCGGAGCTTATTCAGTATGCAGACATGAACGAGTATGATGTGGAAACATATGTACAGATCTTTAACTGTATGGGGTTTTTAATGCAGATGGAAATCGAGACGGTCGGACGCATCATTCACACTGCAAAAAAGCCCGTAATGACCATCAAGCCCATGGCGGCGGGCCGTTGTACGCCATACGTCGGTTTGACATTTTCCTTCAATGCCGTTCGTGATATCGACATGGTGACTGTTGGAACGCTGAATGCGCGGGAACTTGAGGAAGACATTGAAATCGCGCGTGCCGCGCTTGAGCACCGGTATCCCGGTGTGGGCGCCCGTTCTTCGCCAAACCCAAAAATGTCTACGTTAAGCTGACAGATTTACAGGTCATCTCATCTTTATTTTACGGCACAGGAGGTTTTTCACATTGAAAAATCAGGAAACGCTGCGTGCTTTGTCCAAAGACGAATTAATTGCGTTAATTGAGCTGTACTCCAAAAACTGGCTGGTTCTTGACGGCGTATGGTTTCAGTCTGTTGAGCAGAAATACGGCATGGATGAAGCCATGTATCATGACGAAGCGGCTTGGCGCAGGTTCACAAAAATCGAGGCGCGGCGTATTAAGGAATTTCTAAAACTCCCGGAGCAGGCCGGGCTGGAAGGTCTGGCCCGCGCGCTTTCCCTGCGATTTTACGCAAATCTCAACCGGGATGAAATTATTTTGGAAGGCCGTACGCTGACATATCGTGCTTTGGAATGCAGAGTACAGACCGCGCGTGCGCGGAAACAAATGCCGTTTCATCCTTGCCGTCCAGTTGGACTTGTTGAGTATTCGGAATTTGCCAAAGTGATTGATTCCCGTATCTCCTGTGAATGTATCAGCTGCTATCCGGAGATCTGCGACGATACATGCTGCTGTGCCTGGCGCTTTACGTTGGAAAAGTAAATCGAAAATGGTCTTTGTAACTGCGCTTCTCCTATCCGTTCGGTTTTACCGGCAGCTGAAAGCGCCCGGATATGCCAACCTGCTAAGTTGGCATATCCGGGCGCCGTTTTATTTTACAGGACCCATGTCTTCCTCCATGCTACAATGAACACTTGACATGGCGAAATTAATATGATATGATTTTGATATCATATTAATGGAGGACATCGTTATGAAAGAAATTATCCTGACAAAGAGGAAAAATGGCATGCTCGTCCTGCTCGGCACCATTGCGCTTTGCTTGCTTTCGATTGCAGGGATTATTTACGGCGCATTCCTTCTCGATGACGGCAAGTCGCCCGTCCTCTTTATTGTCAGCCTTGTGATATTCTGTCTGGCCTGGATCCCCTTCCTTGGCTTGAAAGTGCTCAAGCCTCAGGAAGCGCTGGTACTCACACTTTTTGGCAAGTAC
>URVL01000039.1 GCA_900551265.1 uncultured Eubacteriales bacterium
AAATCTGCCAGATCTTTGGAATCATCCACTCGGAAGAAATTTTACCGCCGTAACGGGAAAGCCACGTTTCGCCGCGTTCCTCTGCAATGGCGTTCAGTCGGTTTGCCTCGTCCTGCGCCGCATGATGTTTCCAGAGCTTGATATAGGCATGCGGCTCATCCTCCAGGCCGGAAATCATACATAGCGGCGTACCGTCCGCCTTAACAGGAAGCATGGTGCAGGCCGTAAAATCAATAGCGATCCCGATGATATCCGAGACTGCGACGCCGGATTTTTGTACGGCATCCGGAATCGTCGTTTTGAGAACATCCAGATAATCCGCCGGGTGCTGCAAAGCCCAGTCGGGCGGCAGAACGCGTCCGGAGGGCAGCTGCTCGTCCATGACGGCGTGAGGATAGTCCAAAACGCTGTGCGCAAGCTCTGTGCCGTCGGCGAGCGACACAACGGCAGCGCGTCCGGAAAGTGTGCCAAAGTCTATGCCGATTGCATATTTTGCCATCAAAACACTCCTTAACATTTTTGAAATATTTGTATTATTATAATGCCGTATATTGCAGAAAAAGTCAAGTATCCTGCAATAATTTTGGCAATATCGTCAATACTCGTCCAAGGTGTAACCGGGAATCACGGGAAAACACGCGTCAATTTCACGTACGCAGGGGGCAGACAAAACCACATGTCCCGCGTCCGCTAATTCTGCCAACGAATGATAACCGCACAAAAACTGCGCGAGGCGTCCTGTTTCCAGGCAAAATTGTGGGGTACCGTCCGAACGGTGTCCCGCAAAATCAAAAACGCCGTTATTAGCCGCGACAGTGTGGTCGGTAACCGCAACGCGCCAGTTGGGACAACCGCAGACGGCCGCCAGCAGCGTGGAGACGTCTGCGACACCCATTACATTCATGGGTTTTGGATCAAGACGAATCTGTGCCGCCACACTTGCTTCTGAAAATCGTGTATCAGGGGGGAGTTTTCCCGCTACAGTCTTGCCTGAGACCAGCGCAGTTTGGCAGAGCGCGCGCAGAAGGATTTCCCTGTATATGGGATCATACGTAACCAGCTCTTCTGCATACAGGCATTCACCGGTAAAATACACACAGTAACCACACAGCGTATCGCCTTCAAAGATACCGATTCCACGCGCCCCATCGGCCGCATAATCGGCGAGTTTTAGCCGCATGTCTGCCAGCGAGCGGCTGATCATACCGCTGTAATATCGTGAAAAACGAAAGTAGCAGGCCTGTATGGCCGCCTCATTGTTACGAAGGTCAAGTGGTACGGCGCAGGTTTCCGCCGCCAGCGAACCGGGGTCGTCAATATGAAAGTAGGCGGTTCGGCTGACGGGATAGTGCCCAAAGCCGCTATACATGGAAATAATCTCCGGACGATAGGAGACCACAGCCCCGCCGCGTGCGCCAATGCCATTCATATAAAAACGCATGGTACGGCCCATGTGCCCATGTCCCTCATAGGCCGGAACCGTGGATACGCCTGCAATGATTGTGCAGGGAAGTATGGCGTCCCGTATCCGGATGTGGACGGGATAGCTTTGAATGGAACTGACAATACGTCCGTCTTCTATAGAGACTGCGGAATGATCGGGGGAAAACCGTTCACGAAAAAACCAGTCGATAAACGGCTCGCTGTCAGAAAAGCGCAGATGCCACAGATTGCGGATTTCTTCCCGGTCACACCATTTTGTCCATCTGATCATCTTCTTCCTCCATCCCGGCAGGACTGACGCCGAACATTTTTCGATGCAGCCTGCAAAAGTAACTCGTACTGGCATATCCTGCGGCATGTGCCGCGTCCGCCACAGAACAGTTGAAGTGGCTCATTAATGCATGTGCATAACGCATGCGCAGCGTGTTGCGGTATTCCACGGGCGACATACTGAAATATTGGGTAAAGAGCTGCCGGAAACGATTTTCCCGCAATCCGCACAGTGCGGCGTATTCTGAAATGGCAGTGTTTGTGAGAAACTGCGCCTCAATTGCGGCCACGCCGTGTGAAATACGGGAAAAGCCAGGGGAAAATTGCTCTGAAAGCTCCGGCGCGCACTTCGCAAGGAGATTGAAAAAGACGGCCTTACGCCGCAGGTCCCCAAGCACGCCGGCGTGGGCAACGACAGATTCCATATCTTGAAATTCCTGTTCTAGGGAAATATCAAATGACAATTCCCGAGGGGGAGAAATTCGTCTGTTCTCTCGAAACAACTGAAAGGAGACCAAGATAAACGCCGACTCCTTCAGGAAGGAAAGCCGGTAATGAGAGCCGTGCGGAAGATATACTGTGCGCGTAACGGTGAAAAGCGGCGTATCGTCGTATTGGAGAACGGCGGAGCCATACTTGATATGGCAAATCAGATCGGCAGCATCGCTGGAATGGGTTCGCAGATCTAGGATATGATCCGGCCTGGCCGCAGAATTGTAGACGCAGAGATCCTCCACATGGAGCCCATTCGTGGATTCAAGAAACAAGCGATCACCTCCCTTTTGTCTTCTATTTTACCGCATATTTTTTGCTGTGTCAGCATTGAAAAAATGATTTTAAAAAAAGTTTTTATGTGCCGTGCCGCGGTATTGACCTTTTCCGGTAAATCTGATATCATACGCTCGATTGTTTGTGCGAGATTTGTCGCCTTATGAGCGGGAGGAACGTATGAAAAGCCATTATAACAGCAGTATCACCGAGGGAGTTATCTGGAA
The DNA here is from genome assembly GCA_900551265.1 of uncultured Eubacteriales bacterium. Classification (GTDB taxonomy): domain Bacteria; phylum Bacillota; class Clostridia; order Oscillospirales; family QAMX01; genus Allobutyricicoccus; species Allobutyricicoccus pentlandensis. Next base: position 2,709 of record URVL01000039.1, read on the forward strand.
ACAGCTCCTGATTTTTTTTGTTCCAATTTTGCTTGGTTCCCTGTTCCAACAGCTGTATAACATGGTTGACGCTATGGTGGTGGGACGCTTTGTGGGCAAAGAGGCGCTGGCAGCGGTGGACTCGACTTCAAGTTTTACCAGTTTGCTGGTGAATTTTTTTGTCGGCGCGGCGTCCGGCACGTCTGTCATCGTATCGCAATTTTATGGCGCGCGTAATGATTTACAGGTCTCGCGCGCCGTACACACGGGCGTGGCGCTGTCGCTGGCCGGTGGCGTCGTTGTGATGATCGTCGGTATTATTGCAGCGCCTGTGTGTTTTCGTGCAATCTCTGTGCCGGAAGAGATTATGGCCGATGCCCTGACATATATTCGGGTTTATTTTCTTGGAACGGTTGCGCAGTTTGCCTATAATGTCGGCGCGGGTATACTCCGTGCGGTTGGAGATTCGCGGCGTCCGCTCTATTTTTTGATCATTGCCTGTGTCACGAACATTGTGCTGGACCTTTTGTTTGTCGCGGTGTTTGGTATGGGCGTGTTCGGCGCTGCGCTTGCGACGGTCATTTCACAGGTTGTCAGCATGATTTTGGTTGCCATTACGCTGATGCGTGCGGCGGACTCCTTTCAGCTTTTCTTACGTAAAATCCGTTTTCACAAGGATATGTTGCTGTCGATCATCAAGGTCGGTATTCCCATGGGCCTGCAGAGCGCAATGTATTCGATTTCCAATATGATTATCCGTTCCGCAGTCAATACGTTCGGTACGGATGTAATTGCAGCTTGGGCCGTCAGTGGCAGGATGGACTTTATCATTTGGACGGTAATGGACACGTTCGGCATTGCTGTCACAACGTTTTCCGGGCAGAATTATGGCGCGGGAAAATACGACCGTGTGCGTAAGAGCGTGCGCGTATGTCTGTGCATGGGTATTGGTACCATTCTTGCGATTAGCACAATATTGTACCTCATATGCCCGTATTTTGGAAGACTCTTCACAGATGACGAAGGGGTGCTCTCTCTGGCTGCATACATTTTGCGCTTTTATGCGCCATTTTTTGTCACGTATGTCGGAAGCGATATCCTCTCTGGTGCAATACGCGGCACAGGAGAGGCTTTTAAGCCAATGATGCTGACGATGCTTGGTACCTGTATCCTGCGAATCGTCTGGATTTTTACAGCCGTGCAGATCAATCATACGATTGAGATGGTCATGTGGAGTTATCCGATCACGTGGGTTGTAACGACCAGCATGTTTATCGTCTATTATCTGAGAGGCAAATGGCTGACAGATCGAACGCCGAAGTTGGAGAATCAGACAATAGAGCGCGCCTGATTTTGTGCGTTTTAATAAAGTTTTCAATCGTCGAAAAATGTCGATTGCAGTCGTATTTCCTGTGTGTTACAATAGATACGAAAGCGCATGGGGTGTATAACCGTGTGCGAGGGTCTGGCGATTTATAGCACCCAGGGGAATGACATTGAAAAGACCAGCGATACTTTTGGTAACCGGAATTGCCGCCGCTTTATTCGCCGCCTGTTATTTACAGGCGGCTTTTGTGTTTTGCCTGTGCGCTCTGACTATAGTTGTCTGTGTGGGCGCACTTTTGCTGTTCAGGAAAAAACATGCGGGGCCGATTGTCGTATGCATAGCATGCGGACTGTTGATCGGGTTTTCCGCCTGGTATCTAAATGTTGCGGTTAATTATATGCCGGTCGCTCAGTATGATGGTGAAACCGGTGTGTTAACCTGCACGGTTGCTGAGTATCCGAATGTCTATGAAAAATACACCTCTGTCATTGTACATACGGAAACCTTTTCCGGGGAGCGTATGAAGCGCACAAAGGTTCTGCTGTATCTGGACGGCAATCATGAGACGTTGACACCTGGAGATCTTCTAACTGCACGCGTTACGTTTGCCGTACCGGAGAGCCGATGGAACTTTGACAAATTCCGTTATTATCGTGCCCGCCGCATTTATTTGACGGCCGACGCTGCGGAACTGACTGAAATTACGCCTGGTGGTACGGACTTGCGGTATCTGCCTGTAAAATTGACGAGGCTATGTACGAACCGTCTTCGGGAACTGATGCCGGAGGAAAACGCGGCGATCCTGGCTGCTTTTATTTTTGGTGACGAAAGCGGCCTCTCAGACGAATATGTCTCCGCGCTGCGCGCTACCGGACTCTCTCATATTACGGCTGTTTCCGGCATGAACGTATCGTTCCTGGTGGGCTTGCTCCTTCTTCTGTTTCGCAGGAAGTTAGGATCCTGCATTGCAGTTCCGGTTGTTATCCTGTTCGTTTTGATGACGGGAGGAAGCGCATCCGTGACAAGGGCCGGCATTATGCAGATTTTGTGGCTGACGGCTTATTTTGTCAATCGGGAGGCCGATCCGGTCAACAGTCTTTTTATCGCCTGCGGACTTATTTTGCTGGTGAATCCCTTTTCAATTGCTGATATCGGACTATGGCTTTCCTTTTTTGCAACGCTTGGCCTGATTTTACTTGGTACGCCAATGCAGCGATTTATCATGGCACATATCAGAGTCAAAGCACGTCTGCCTCGCCGGATTTTTGAAATGTTGACAGGCGCTCTTTGCACAACGCTTGCTGCACAGGTGTTTGTTATTCCCATTCAAATGTTGACATTTGGTGATATCTCATTGATTGCGCCGTTATCGAATCTTCTGGTTGTACCGATTTCTGAATATGCGTTCACCGGCGGCGTAATGGCACTGCTGCTCTCCTTTGTCTGGCTGCCGCTTGGAAAAGTATTAGCGTTTTTTCCGAGGGTCCTGACTGATTTTCAGCTTACGGTGGTTCCGGCACTGGCGCGGCTTCCCATGGCATCAATTTCCTCAGAAAACATATACCTGATTCTTTATCTGACGTTTCTATATCTGTTTGGACTGCTTTGGTTCTGGAAACGTCCGCGCCGTCCGGCCGTACTCATTTGTTGTGTTATCGCTTCACTGAGTCTTGTAATCCTGTGCGGCAGTTTGGACGCCGCGCTGCTGTCCCGTGTCTCAATTGTCGATACGGTGGGAGGGCAGAGCGTCGTCGTTTGTGATCGGGACGCCAATCTTGTCGTCAACTGCGGCGGTGGTTATGAATCCGCGTGCACGGCTGTGCTGGATGAACTCCGGCGCTCGAACGCACGGGAGATATCGCTGTTTGTTCTAACAGATTACCGGACGGCATCCGCCGGAAATGCGGTAACCCTTTTGAAAAGCATGAACGTAAAAGCAATTCTCCTGCCTGAGACGGAGGATGAAACGGATATTACCCGCTATGAAGAAATTGCAGGCGTTGCACGTGAATCCGGTACAGAGATTCTGAAGGTGTCGGACGGCGCTTGCTATACTTATGGAAACGTGAGTATGCAGGCGTTTGAGAACCGGGAACCCGGGGCAGATATGGGCCGGCTCATGGTATATCTGGAGGTCTCCGGCTATCGTATACTGTGTTTGGGCGGGATGTATCCTGAAAATATTGGGTATCTGCTTGCACATTCTTCCATTTCAGACATTGACGCCGTCGCGGCAGGAGACTATTATGCTGTAAGAATGGTACCGCCCGCCGTTTTACGTTACGGGCCGGAGCTCTGCGTGTTTTCTTCCTATGCTGGCGCCGACCGGGATGTTCTGGCCCGTGTTTCGGCATTTACCGAAACCGTATTGGAGACGGAGCGAATGGGCTGCGTAAGGGTTCGCCTGCCTCGTTTGTATGGTATGGCAAAATATTATTCATAAGATGCATAAAGTTGGATGGTTTGAGCATTGACGAAAGCTGAAAAGTATAATAAAATACTTCTAATCACTTAAAAACATGTTGAAAGATAAAGGAGAGTGCAAAATGGCGTACTATTTTCCAGAACCTTCCCGTACCTTCAATGAATATCTTCTGGTGCCGAACTATTCATCAGCCGAATGCATGCCTTCTAATGTCTCGTTGAAAACGCCGATTGTCAAATATAGAAAGGGTGAAACGCCTGCGATTACCGCGAATATTCCCCTGACTTCTGCGATTATGCAGTCCGTATCTGGCGACCGTCTGGCGGTGGCCCTGGCGTTAGAGGGCGGTATTTCCTTTATCTATGGTTCACAATCTGTGGAGTCTGAGGCCGCAATGGTTCGCCGCGTTAAAAATTACAAGGCGGGATTTGTCACAAGCGATTCCAACATTCGGCCGGATCAAACGCTTGCGGATGTACTTGCGCTGAAAGAAGAAAAGGGACACTCTACCATTGCCGTCACGGATGATGGAACGGCAGATGGTAAGCTTTTGGGTATTGTAACTGGCCGTGATTACCGTGTTTCCCGCATGTCGCCGGACGTCAGGGTCAGCGAATTTATGACGCCGTTTGAAAAACTGATTTATGCATATGAGGGCGTTAGTCTGAAAGAGGCCAATGATATCATATGGGATCATAAACTCAACAGCTTGCCCATCATCACAAGGGATCAGCGTCTTTCCGCGTTGGTGTTTCGTAAAGACTATGATGAGAAGAAGGAGCACCCCAATTCGCTGCTTGACGATCAGAAACGTTATATTGTCGGCGCCGGTATTAATACCCGCGACTATGCCGAGCGTGTCCCGGCGCTTGTAGATGCGGGTGTCGATGTGTTGTGTATTGATTCATCCGAGGGATTTACCGAGTGGCAGAAGATTACGATCCAGTGGATCCGCGATCACTATGGCGACAGTGTAAAGGTTGGCGCGGGTAATGTAGTTGACCGCGATGGCTTTATGTTCCTTGCCGAGTGCGGGGCAGATTTTGTAAAGGTTGGTATTGGCGGCGGTTCCATCTGCATCACGCGTGAGCAGAAGGGTATCGGACGCGGGCAGGCCAGCGCGCTGATTGAAGTGGCTGCGGCGCGCGACGAATATTATGAAAAAACGGGCGTTTATGTCCCGGTCTGCTCCGACGGCGGCATCGTATTTGATTACCATATGACGCTGGCGCTTGCCATGGGTGCGGACTTCCTGATGCTTGGCCGCTACTTTGCGCGTTTTGATGAGAGCCCAACACGCCGGCTGAACGTAAACGGTACCTATGTTAAGGAGTACTGGGGCGAGGGCTCCAGCCGTGCGCGCAATTGGCAGCGCTACGACATGGGCGGCGCGGCGAAGCTCAAGTTTGAAGAGGGCGTAGATTCCTATGTCCCGTACGCGGGCAAGCTCTCGGATAACCTGCAGATTTCCCTTGATAAGATCAAGGCCACCATGTGCAACTGCGGCGCGTTGACGATTCCGGAACTCCAGCAAAAAGCGCGGCTGACGCTCGTATCTGCAACCAGCCTTGTCGAGGGCGGCGCACACGACGTCATTTTGAAGGATACCTCCACTGCAATTAAGTAAACAAGTAAAAATAAAAACATTCATGCTGATATTGCAAACCCCTGCCCGATAACCTCGGGCAGGGGATTTTTGTTTGACCAGATTTCATTTTACCGCTCGTCCAGTACCTGCAAAAGCAGAAACTTTAGATACGCGCTCTCACCGGCCCCCCACAGGATCGGATGGTCCGGAGCCTGTGCGCGTTCTTCGACCTGCAACAGCCGGCGCTTTGCATCACGCGCAGCCTGTGCCACGGTCTGACGAAAAAGGTCCTGCGTCATGAAATGCGAACAGGTGCATGTGGCGAGAAATCCGCCCGGGCGCACAAGTGCCAGCCCACGGCGATTGATTTCGCGGTAACCGCGCATGGCGGACTTTACGGCTGCACGGGATTTTGCAAAGGCGGGCGGATCAAGGATTACAAGATCATATTGCGTTCCCTTTTCTGCCAGCTCCGGCAAAAGCTCAAATACATCTGCACAAATAAAGTCCATGCGTTCCGCCAATCCATTGCGCACTGCATTTGCGCGCGCGGCGTCAACGGCAGACTGCGACGCATCGACGCAGACAACGTGCGCAGCGCCCGCGGCAGCAGCGTTCAGACCGAAGCCACCGGCATTGCAGAAACAATCAAGCACGCGTGCGTCATGGGACATGGGGCGAATTGCAGCGCGGTTATAACGTTGATCGAGGAAAAAACCGGTTTTTTGCCCGTTTTGTACATCAATTTCAAAGAATAGTCCATTTTCTTCCATGACAGTATGCGGATCAAAGGGCTCGCCGAAAAAGCCCTGCGTGCGCTCGAGTCCTTCAAGCGTACGTGAACGCGCGTCGTTGCGTTCGTAAATCCCACGTACCGGGTAGCCGTATTCCGTCAGCAGCCGTAAGAGTATGGGAAAAATTTGCACTTTCAGATGTTCCATACCAAGAGACAGCGTCTGTGTGACAAGAATGTCGTGGAATTTATCGACTGTCAGGCCAGGCAGGCGGTCCGCTTCTCCAAAGATGAGTCTGCACGCGCAGAGTCCCGTTGTACGCAGGCGATACTCGATTGCCTCACGCAGACGGCGTTCGAAGAAGTTACCGTCTATCACGGCTTCTGCATCGCGCGTCATCATTCGAACCGTGATGCGGGAGCGTGTGTTAATATAACCGGTTCCAAGTGGATAACCACTTGAAGCCGTAACGCTCACGAGGCCGCCCTCCTGATAGTCTCCCTCAATGTGATCGATTTCATTATCATATATCCAGAAACCGCCGGCAGACAATCCGCGCCCTTCGCCTTTTTTTAGAACCACACAAGCCATAAAAGCCTCCGTATCACTTGATACCGCGAATTGTATCATGATGGCGCAGGAACTGTCAAGAACCGGTGGAATTCTGCGGGAAAAATCCGGGACGACGCAGAGCCCTGGCATGTGATATGCTACGCACGGCGGCAAGCGCCGCAGCATAAAATAAGTACGCGAGGTGACGCAAGTATGATAAATGGTATAGATGTATCCAAATGGCAGGGAAATATTTCGTGGCCGGACGTGGCGGCGGACGGCATAAAGTTTGCCATGATCCGGCTGGGCTATGGATCTCAAAACGGCGGGACAATGGATCCCAAATTTCAACAGAATGTAGAAGGCGCACGCAATGCAGGCATCGACGTCGGCGTTTATTTTTACGGCACAGCGGTAACAGAAGAGGCTGCGCGTGCGGAAGCGCAATTTGTGCTGTCGGCACTGACGCCCTATTGTGGTAAAATTGCCTATCCGGTTGCCTATGATACCGAGGACAGCTCGCAGGGAGCTTTGTCGAAAAGCGCGCTAACAGCGGTTGTCTCTTCCTTTTGCAATACCATACGCGAAGGGAACTGGTATCCCATGTTCTATACAAGCCGTTCCTGGCTGGGAAATAAGCTATACCCAGCTAAAATTGACGCCGATGTCTGGCTGGCGCAATGGGCGGAACAGGCGACGTATGAGGGCGCGTATGGCATCTGGCAGCATAGCGACAGCGGCAGTGTAAAGGGTATCTCAGGCAATGTTGATCTTGACATCGCTTATGTGGATTATGCTGAGAAAATTCGTACCGAGGGCTTCAACGGTTACGCGGAAAGCGACCCCTACGCCGGTGTGCCGGAGTGGGCACGAGAAAGCGTACAGTGGGCTGTCGAAAATGGTATTTTGCGTGGAAGTCCGGAAGGCCTCATGTTGAATGCCGCATGCACGCGCATGGAAATGTGCGTATTCCTCAAAAGATTATATGATTTGACACAGAGCTAACAAAAAGCGGTTTACAAGCCATATTCTTTTGTGATAAAATATCTGTACTTGGAGTAATCCTGATAAGGAGAAAGAATATGGATATTGCAGAGCTGAGGGCCAAACGAGGTTTCCTATGCGACATGGACGGTGTAATCTATCAGGGAAACCGCTTGATTGACGGCGTCAAGGACTTTGTGAACTGGTTGAATGAAAATCATAAGAGATATCTTTTTCTGACCAACTCCAGCGAACGCAGCCCGCGTGAGCTGAAAATGAAACTGGAGCGTCTGGGGCTTGACGTTGGGATTGAGCACTTCTATACCAGCGCACTTGCAACTGCGAAGTTCCTGGCGAATCAGAGCCCGGGGTGCAGCGCCTATGTAATTGGCGAACCGGGGCTTGTCGGCGCACTCTATGAGGTGGGTATCGATATGAACGATGTTGACCCGCAATATGTGGTCTGCGGCGAGACGCGCAATTATAACTACGAGAGTATCATTCGCGCCGTCCGCCTCGTACAAAAGGGTGCGCGTCTGATTGGTACCAATCCGGATCTTACGGGTCCGGACGAAACGGGAATCATTCCTGCGTGCCGTGCGCTGATTTCGCCAATTGAATTGGCGACTGGGAAACAGGCGTACTTTGTAGGTAAACCGAATGCATTGATGATGCGGACAGGTATCGATTTGCTGGGTGTCCATTCTGCCGACGCCGCTATGATTGGCGACCGGATGGATACGGATATTATTGCCGGGATTGAATCGGGTCTCACGACTGCGCTTGTTATGACAGGCGTTAGTTCCCGTGAGACGGTGGAGCGATATCCCTATCGTCCGAGTATTATACTGGAGAGAGTGGCCGACATTGTTGGCTGAGGAAGGAATATGGTATGGTCAAGCACATTGTTTGTTTTATGCTGAAGGATAAGAGCGAGGAAAGCTGCCGGAAAGCGCAGGAAGTGTTGCTTTCCATGAAGGACCATGTTGCATTGTTGCGTGATATTCAGGTCGGTGTAGATTTTCTGCATTCCGATCGTTCCTGCGACGTGGTGTTGGAAGTGGTTGTGGACGATCGGGAGGCGCTGGAGGCCTATCAGAACCATCCCTATCATGTAAACGTCGTGAAAAAGCATATGCACGCCGTGCGGGAGAGCAGCGTGTCGGCGGATTATGAATTTTAAAAAGTCTGTTTTCGGACGCGGAGCTTTTTTCTCTGCGTCCGTATTTTATAAAAAAGACGGGAGGATCGTATCGTGAAAGCTTTGACGTTTCCATTTGAAAATGTACCGTCTACAGGTTCGCCGTTCGTGAGCGCGAATGTCAACCGTGCGGCGCTGGTCCGATTTTTAACGCGCGCAAGGGAACTGGAAGTGGATATACATGCCTTCCAGGTATGGCGCAATCAGGAATTGGAGGTACGCATGTCGCTGCCGCCCTATGACTGTGTGGATAAACGCCTCTACTATTCGCTCTCCAAGAGCTTCACGGCGACAGCTATCGGCCTGGCCTGTGACGAGGGACTATTGACGACAGATACCCGCATCGTTGATCTTTTCCCGGATAAGCTCCCGGAGACGGTCAGCGAAAATTTATCCAAATGCCGCGTGCGGCATGTGCTTTCCATGAATTCCGGTGTTGAGAAGGGGACTACCGAAGCATGTTTTGCAAGTGATGATCTGCCGAGAACATTCTTGGCGTCTAATTTTGTGTATGAACCGGGTACGCATTTTTGCTATGATACGGGGGCGACCGGTATGCTCGCCGCTATTGTAAAACGAGTAACCGGCATGAGTGCGTTGGATTACTTGGATCTTAAGCTTTTCCGCTATATGGGAATTCGGGATGTTTACTGGGATCGCACTGCCGACGGTACGATTCAGGGCGGGACCGGCTTTCATGCTTCCTGTGACGACGCGGCGAAACTGGGCCTGCTCTACTTGAATCGCGGTGTGTGGAACGGACGGCGTCTGCTCTCCGAGGAGTGGATTGATGAGGCGTCCGCTATCCATTCCGACAATGCCCCACATGAATGGGTAGATTGGAGAAGCGGATATGGCTATCAGTTCTGGACCTGCTCGCGCGGCGGTTACCGGGGAGACGGCGCATTTGGACAGTACTGCTTTATTTTGCCGGATCACGGCATTGTGGCAGCGGCGCTGTGCGAGGCGAAAAATTTGCAACATGCAGTGGATATTGTGCATGAAATGGCGCTGGAGCTTTTTAACGGACACGGCGAGGGCGATATTGTACATATGGCGGAGACATTTTATGCGATGCCGAAAACAGACGTACCGGCTTTTCCGACACCGCGTTATTTCCAAATGGGAAAAAATCCATATGGAATCACAACCGTAAAACTGGATACGGAAGGGGACCGTTTTGTTTTTGCTGTTTCTGATGGATTGAGCTTAACGAATATCCGCTGTGGCAATGGCTGCTGGATGAAAAACCGTACGTCGCTTGAGCTGCTGCTCGCCCCGAACACGCCGGATTACCCCATTCAGACGAGCGAACGTACGGCGGGGATCGCCGCGGCCTATCAAAATCAAAACGGCGTACTCTGCGCGCAGTTGCGCTGCCTCTATTCGCCGCATCACGTAACGTTGACGTTTACGATCAGCGGCGATGAAATGACAATGACGCTGTCCGGACTTATTGCGGACCGTATTCCATTCAAATCACTGAAAGGCGTTGAGATATAATTTTGGAAACGATTTATTTTGCGGCGCTGCGCGAAGGCGCCCGCATTCCTACGAAGCGCGATGAAGATGCAGGGTATGATATTTACGCCTGTTTTGAGGAACCATATTTTCAGTTTGAGCCGTTTGAAACCAAAATTGTGCCGTCTGGTATTATCAGTGCGTTCCCGCCGGAATATGTTGCAATTTTGAAGGAGCGGGGAAGCACCGGAACGCGTGGTATCGGCCAGCGTGCCGGCGTAATCGACAGCGGTTATCGCGGCGAGTGGCTGATTTCCATGACCAATCATAACGAGCGTCCGCTGGTTATTGCAAAAGCGGATTACGCCGCGTCGCATGACTTGGGGAATGCTGTGATATATCCGTATGAAAAGGCTATCTGCCAGGCTCTCTTTGTGCCGTTGGCGCAGTTGCAGGCTAAAACCGTTGACGCAGAGACGATCGTCTCCATGCCGTCGGAACGTGGAGCGGGCAGGCTTGGCAGCTCTGGAAAATAGAAAAGGACAGGTGGGAAATCATGAAGAAGTGGGACGAAAACGATGTCTATGATTGCATCGTATGCGGCTCCGGACCTGCGGGACTGGGCGCCGCAGTGGCGGCGGCACGCCTGGGCGCGAGGGTGCTGGTTCTGGAAAGCGCCGGACAGCCCGGCGGTACGATCTGCGCGGTACCTTTTATGCCGGTAAACCGGTTGCGTACCGGGAAAATGCCTCGATCGGATATCCATGAAGCGTTTATCCGGCATGTGACGGCGTTGGGTCCGGCAGCTTGTTATTCCGGCCCGGAAGACCGTATCAACGGCGACGGCATTTGTATGCATCCGGAATACGCAGAGCTGGCCATTTATAATATGCTGGATGAGGCGGGAGTCGTTTTAAAACTCTTCAGTCCGGTGATTGATGCAGAAGTAGAAGAAGGCAGACTCTGTGCGGTCATTACCCGTGAGAAGCGGGGACTGGTGAGATACCGAGCCAAAGTTTTTGTGGACGCGACCGGGGACGGCGATGTTGCAGCTGCGGCAGGCTGTACCTATATGGAGGGCCGGGATAGTGAGCCGGCGGACGACGGCGTGCGCATGGAAATTGTGCCGCAGGCGATTGATGATCCTGAAACAGATGCGCCCATTCATATGCCTATTACGCTTGGATTTTCACTTGCCGGGATGGATTGCCAACGATTCTTCCAGTGGTTTGAGAAAAAACGGAACCCTATCAAAGAAATCCTGAACCGGGCCGATCAGAAAGGCCTCTATGTTGCCGCGTGGTACGGGTTTAATCGTGGAATCGCGCCCGGAGTAATGGGTGTTAATAATGGCGCGTGGATCCATCAAAAACTCACATTGAACGGTTTGGATGCTGCAGATCTGACTGCTGCCCGTCGGGCGGGCCTGCGTGTTGCGATGGATTTTGTATCCATCCTGCGGGAAAATATGGTGCCGGGCGCAGAAACTTGTACGTTGGAGCGCGTGGGTTCTGTGTTGGGCGTGCGCGATACCCGGCGCATCGAAGGCGAATATATCCTTACCTTTGCAGATTCACAGGACTCACAGGAGTTTCCGGATACGATTGCCAGAAAGTATGGTGCAATTGATGCCAATCAACTGTTTATTGGCACAATGGATTCCGGATTTGCCTATCCCTATCGCTCGTTGGTGCCAAAGGACGTGGATCATCTGCTGTTAGCGGGCCGATGCGCCTCCGCCACTTTCCTGGGACACTCTGCAGGAAAAAGTATGGGGAATATGATGGCGCTTGGCTGTGCGGCGGGCGCTGCCGCAGCGTTATGCGCTGCAAACGGTGTACGGCCTCGCGAACTGAATGTTCCACTTTTGCGGGAGACGTTGCAAAAGAACTTGGGCGTATCCCTTTGACGAGGTGGATGATATGGTGATTAACGGTATTACATACGATAGAGCCGGCCTAGCTGCGCTGATGGATTTTGCGGTTCTGGATCCTGGTACGACTGAGGTGGAATTGCGGGCTTGTGCTGAAACAACCATTCGGTACCAGTTTCGAGGCATGCATCCCAATCTGATATGGGCAGAACGCACCGCGGACCTTCTGGAAGGAACGGGGATCGAGACCGGGATTGTGGCTGCATTCCCGTTTGGGACACTGCCCACCTGCGAGAAGGTACGTGAGGTAGAAGCTGCCTGCCGGGTCATGCGCGGCAGGCCCGCCTGCATAGACTTTGTGACAAATGTGGGTGCGCTACGCGGAGGAGATTATCAGACTTATTCTCACGATATCTCTGAGGTGGTCAAAGCCGGTCATGCCTATGGCTATGTGGTGAAGGCTATCATGGAGTCCGCGCTGCTGACAGATGAGGAACTGGCGGTTGGCTGCCGTCTGGCGGCAGAGGCGGGTATAGATTTTGTCAAAACGTCCTCCGGACGCAACGGTTCGCCTAATATACGTGCGATCCGCATTATGCGGGAAAACGTTGGAGAGCAGGTTGGCGTCAAATTTTCGGGCTTTGGGAGCTATAATGCCGCGCCGCTTGCCATTATGGCGATTGCGGCGGGGGCTACCAGGCTGGGATCACGCCGTGCGGATGCCATTATTGAGGAAATTGAAAGTTGTTACCAGGGTTTGGTGATCGAAAATAAAAGCGCGCATAAAAGAACTACCTAAAAAGCGCCCAAATCCGGGTTTAAATAACCCGTATTTGGGCGCTTTTTTATTAGATTATCTGTTATAGGCAAACCGTGTGCCGGAAAGAGAATGCCAGACTGCATCGCACGCCGAGAAAACTTCCGTACAAAGTGGAGCGCCATCCAGCGTCGTCAGATTTTGCTGGAGTTGCGAAAGCTTGCTCACCCCGGTGATGACGCTTGTAACGCCGGGGCGTTGCGCGCACCATTTCATGGCAAGCTGTAAAATACTCATGCCATACTCCTGCGCAATGGCGGTTAACTTTTCCACGGCGGTGAAATTTTCATCTGACCAGTAGCGGTCGTAATACCCTTTATTATTGGCAAAACGCGTGTTGTCGGCCGGCGTACCGGGCTTATGTTTTCCGGCAAGCAGTCCGGCAAACGAAAAGTCCCCGAACTGCGCGCCGCCGCTGCTTGACTTAACAAACCGGAAGGCATTCCCGACGTAGCCGCCGATATCCTGTGCGTTTATCAGCCGCGCGCTGTATTTTC
>URVL01000040.1 GCA_900551265.1 uncultured Eubacteriales bacterium
ACGGCAAAATTTTTTACACTTCAATTACTTCTTTATCACACATAAGCAAATCCTGCAGGTTTGTTTTTACTTTCCTGAGTTTTTTCATGTTTCTTTCCTCCTTAATGAATAGTATCGGGCAGCGATTCGCCGTTCGCCGCCTATATGCAAAGAGTATCGGCGAATACTCTTTTACAATGCTCTTTCCCAGGTGTTTGAAACAGTTCCTGTTGGGTCTATCATATCGATACCGTTCATTTTCAAAACAAAGAACCGCAGGCATGACAACGCATCACAGCCCGCGGTTTCACAAAAACACACCATAAAAATACCTACCGGGATACGCCGGTAAATATAGTTGTACGCTATATAAAGTTGTTCTCACAATCAAAATTTTCACAGTTTTTCCTTTCACATAAATGATTTGAATTTTATATTTCATATTATACATGCATTCCCTATAATTGTCAATCTGTTGTTTATTTACTTAAATTATGTTCATTATTTCTAAAATATTTTGTCATATTTATACCGAACCAGTCAAAATTCATGGAGATTTTGAACAACGAGGTGGTTCCTGCAAAATTGTAGCAACCGTCACGCCAAATTGAGAAAAAACATGGGCTTCAGCTACAAAAACAGGAAGTAAGACGCATCTTTTAGGAAAGTGCAATCGCACACAAACAAGTCTGCTAAAACGACAGTTTTTTTGTACAATATAGGAATGTCGGTTTGGTTGATTTCGTGTCGTTAAAATGCTATACTAAGATTGGTAGCGTTTTTCGTGACCGGCGGATAGAGTGGAAGAAACCACGAGGAAGCGAAAAACATGAAAAAATGCCGACCGCCTGGGCAGACCTGCCGGGTGCGGTAGGACTGTCCTTTTTTACTTGCTTGAAAGTGCAAAGGGAGGTACGTATGAAAAAAGTTGGCATCATTATGGGGAGCGATAGCGACCTGCCTACTGTTGAAAAGGCGATCAATACGCTTGCAGAGTACGGTGTGCCCTATGAGGTGCATGTGTATTCCGCACACAGAACCCCGGAGCAGGCAAAGGATTTTGCCGTACATGCGGCGGAGCGCGGCTTTGGCGCAATTATTGCGGCTGCAGGGAAAGCTGCACATCTAGCCGGCGCTCTTGCGGCCAATACGACGCTGCCGGTCATCGGCATTCCTGTCAAATCATCAAATCTCGACGGTGTTGACGCACTTTTGTCAACTGTGCAGATGCCTTCCGGTATTCCTGTAGCAACAGTTGCCATCGACGGCGCAGTCAATGCCGCTTTGCTTTCTGTAGAGATTCTTGCAGTTTCTGATGAGACGCTGGTAGAACGCCTTCAGGCGGCGCGCCGCCGTGCATCGGAAAAAGTGTTGATGAAAAATGAAGAGATCGAGAAACGATTTAATCAATAGGAGGAATATGAAAGATGGAGAAGACTGCGCAGCTTTACGAAGGCAAGGCTAAAAAGGTATATGCTACGAACGATGAGAATTTGGTAATCGTGTCCTATAAAGATGATGCGACTGCATTGGACGGACTCAAGAAGGGAACAATTTCCGGTAAGGGCGCCATCAACAACCGTATGTCAAACTACTTAATGCAGCTGCTTGAAAAAAACGGTGTTCCGACGCACTTTGTAGAGGAACTGAATGACAGGGAAACGGTTGTAAAAAAGGTACAGATCGTACCACTTGAGGTGATTATCCGCAATATTTCTGCGGGCTCTTTTGCCAAGCGTTATGGCGTGGAAGAGGGAATTGTGTTTGAAGAGCCGACCATTGAATTTTCCTACAAGAACGATGACCTGCATGACCCACTTATCAATGAATATCATGCGTTGGCGTTGAAGCTTGCTACACGGGAGGAAATTGATGCCATTAAATCCATGGCGTTTCGCATCAATGAGGTAATGAAAGCATACTTTTTATCTCTGGGCGTGAAACTCGTCGATTTTAAACTGGAGTTTGGCAGGACGCCTGATGGGACGATTGTGCTGGCGGACGAAATTTCTCCGGATACCTGCCGCTTTTGGGACGCTGAGACCAATGAAAAACTGGATAAGGACCGCTTCCGCCGCGATATGGGTGGCGTAGAGGATGCCTATAACGAAATGATGCGCCGCGTGTTCGGCCGGGAGGACTAATATAGCATGAGCAAACTCAAAGAAGAATGTGGCGTGTTTGGTATATTCAGCCGTGAGAAAACAGATGTCGCGGGTCCTGTTTATTATGGACTTTATGCTTTACAGCACCGTGGACAGGAGAGCTGTGGCATTGTTGTGAATGACGATGGCCTTTTTAACACCCATAAGGATGTCGGTTTGGTTAACGACGTGTTTACACAGCGTGTCATGGACAGGCTTGGACAGGGTAATATGGCGATTGGCCATGTGAGATATGCCACAACCGGTGATTCCGGACGTGTCAACGCGCAACCGATTGTAGTAAATCATATCAAAGGCCGTATGGCGTTGGCGCACAACGGCAATTTGGTAAATTCGCAGGAGCTGCGTCGTGATTTGGAATTAAAGGGTTCCATTTTTCACACAACAAGCGATACGGAAGTGATCTCCTACATTATTACTAAGGAACGGCTCAACGCTCCGTCTATTGAGGAAGCCGTCAATCGTGCCATGGACCAGTTAAAGGGCGCTTATTCCATGGTTATCATGTCGCCTCGCAAACTGATTGCAGTGCGCGACGAACACGGATTCCGCCCGCTGTGCTTCGGACAGACGAAGGCGGGGGAGTATGTCGTTGCATCTGAAAGCTGTGCGCTGGATGCGGTCGGCGCGAAGTTTATTCGTGACGTGGTGCCGGGAGAAATCGTGATATTTGATGAAGACGGCGTGCGGTCGATTGCGGATCATGTGGGAAAAACGCCGATGCGCTCTTGTATCTTTGAGTATATATATTTTGCGCGTCCCGACTCTGTCATTGACGGTGCGTCTGTGCATTCGGCGCGTGTGCGTGCGGGAGCATATCTGGCCTTGGAGCATCCGGTTCAGGCGGATGTGGTCATTGGTATGCCGGATTCCGGACTTGACGCTGCGCTTGGTTTTGCGCGCCAATCCGGGATACCCTACGGTATCGGCTTTATTAAAAACAAGTATATTGGCCGTACTTTTATCGCGCCTGGCCAGAAACATCGCGAGGATCTGGTGCGCATCAAGCTAAACCCTGTTTCCGAGACAGTGCGCGGCAAGCGGGTTGTTTTGGTGGATGATTCGGTCGTGCGCGGTACGACCAGTGCGAGAACTGTGCGTCTGCTGCGGGAAGCCGGCGCAAAGGAAGTTCATTTTCGCCTTTCTTCCCCGCCTTTTTTAAATCCCTGCTATTACGGCACGGATATTCCTTCGCGTGAAATGCTGATTGCACATAAGCATACGGTTGAAGAAATGGCAGAGATCATCGGTGTGGACAGCCTGGGCTTTATCAGCATCGAGAGTGTGAAAAAAATTGCCTGCGGCGAGGGCTGCCACGGTTTTTGCACTGCCTGTTTTGACAACGATTACCCTACGGAGCAACCTGCGGCGACGGATTATAGCAAGTACGACCGCAAGATTTCGGAGGCGAAGTGATGGAAAAGAGTTATTCGGAGAGCTATAAAAAGGCGGGCGTAGATATTACGGCGGGCTATCGCGCAGTTGAGCTGATGAAATCCCACATTGCACGTACGCAGACGGCTGGTGTGCTGACGGGGATCGGCGGCTTTGGAGGTCTGTTTGGTCTTGACCTTTCCAATACGGCTGATCCGGTTCTGGTCAGCGGTACGGACGGCGTTGGTACGAAGCTGAAGCTGGCTTTTTTGCTGGACCGGCATGATACTGTTGGTATTGACTGTGTTGCCATGTGCGTAAACGATATCATTTGCTGTGGCGCAAGACCTCTGTTTTTTCTGGATTATATTGCTTGCGGGAAGAATATTCCCGAGAAAATTGCCGCCATTGTGTCCGGGGTGGCGGAGGGTTGCGTCCAGGCCGGCGCAGCCTTGATCGGCGGCGAGACGGCGGAACATCCGGGCCTGATGCCGGAGGAAGAGTATGATCTTGCGGGCTTTGCCGTCGGCATGGTTGACAGGAACAAGATCATCGATAATACTGCAGTATGCGTGGGCGACGCCGTAATTGCTCTGCCGTCGTCCGGCGTGCACTCCAACGGTTTCTCGCTGATACGCCGCATATTTGACGTGGAAAACCGGGATTTGAGGGTTCCGCTCGAGTCGCTTGGCGGCGCGTCGCTTGGCGATACGCTGTTGACACCCACAAAAATTTATGTAAAGCCGCTTCTTTCCCTTATGGATAAAGTGACTGTGAAATCGGTATCGCATATCACAGGAGGCGGATTTTACGAAAATATTCCGCGCAGCATTCCGGCGGGGTTCTGCGCAAAAATTGAGCGCAGGGCTGTGCGTGTACTGCCGGTTTTTGACCTGATTGCCCGGGAGGGCGGAATAGACGAGCGCGATATGTTCAACACCTATAACATGGGCGTTGGTATGAGCATTGTAGTGGATGCATGCGACGTAGATCTTACCTTGCGTACGATGCGGGAGGCTGGCGTGGATGCTTACGTGATTGGAGAAATTACGGCGTCGGATGAAAGGATTGAAATATGCTGAAAACACCTGACAAGGTACGGGTTGCCGTATTGGTGTCCGGCGGCGGTACAAATTTACAGGCGCTTTTGGATGCCGGTACACGTGGTGAATTACCCAGTGTAGAATTTGCCCTTGTTGTGTCCAATATTGCGGATGCCTATGCGCTGGAGCGCGCTGAAAATGCCGGTATTCCCGCCTTTTCAATTCCTCGAACCGAGTATCCGAAACAGCGGGATTTTGAAGCCAGGTTGCGTGCCCTTCTGGCGGAGTACCGTGTTGATATGATTGTGCTGGCAGGTTTTTTAAAAATTCTCACCGCTGAGTTTGTCCGTGAATGGCCGCAGCGCATCATCAATATTCACCCGGCACTGATCCCCTCTTTCTGCGGTAAGGGCATGTACGGGCTTCATGTGCACGAGGCGGTTTTGGCCTATGGTGTAAAAGTGACAGGCGCGACCGTACACTATGTCAATGAGATTCCGGATGGCGGACAGATCATTGAACAGAAGGCGGTGCGTGTTCGCGCTGGTGATACGCCCGAATCCTTGCAGAAACGCGTCATGCGCTGCGCGGAGTGGAAAATATTACCTGCCTGTACGGAGAGAGTAGCAAAACAATTATTGCGTGAAAAGGAGTAACATCATGACGCTTTTGCATTTGAATACGCTTTTAGCGAACAATACGTATCCCGGGCGCGGCATTGTTATCGGCAAAAGTGCCGACGGGAAAAAGGCCGTAACAGCGTACTTTATTATGGGACGCAGTCAGAACAGCCGCAACCGTGTTTTTGTAGAAGAAGGCGGAAACGTTGTGATTCATCCTTTCGATGCGTCAAAGGTTGAGGACCCGTCGCTTATTATTTATTATCCCATTCGCGTGCTGGACAATCGGCTTATCGTGACCAACGGTGACCAGACGGATACGGTTTACGCCTTTTTAAAAGACGGCGGTACATTTGAGCAGGCGCTTGAAACCCGTTCTTTTGAACCGGACGCGCCGAATTACACACCCCGCATCAGTGGTTTACTGACCTTTGAAAAAGGTGACTTCACTTATAAAATGAGCATCCTGAAAAGCTCGGACGAAAAGGGCAGCGCTTGTAACCGCTATACGTTCAGCTATGCGCCGCTTGCGGGCGTAGGACATTTTATTCATACGTATGATTGCGATGGAAACCCCATTCCATCCTTTACGGGAGAGCCGGAACGTGTGGCAATTGCGGGTGACATTGACGAATTTGCCCAATCGCTGTGGGAAAATTTAAATGAACAGAATAAAGTGTCTTTGTATGTTCGCTTTGTGGATCTGGCGTCTGGTACGTCGGAAAACCGACTGTTTAATAAAAACGCGTAAGAGGAGAACCTTAGTATGGCTGATGTAAAGGATCGTTATATTTCTCCGCTTTCTACCCGCTATGCCAGCGACGAAATGCAGTCCGTTTTTTCTGAACATTTTAAGTTTCGCACTTGGCGGCGCCTGTGGATTGCTTTGGCAAAGGCCGAACGCGCGTTAGGTCTTGATATTACGCAGGAGCAAATTGCTGAGCTGGAAGCGCACTGCGACGATATCAATTATGAAGTTGCCGAGGCCCGTGAGCGCGAGGTGCGGCACGACGTAATGGCGCATATTTATGCCTACGGCCAGCAATGCCCAAAGGCCGAGGCTATTATCCATTTGGGTGCTACTTCCTGCTATGTCGGAGATAATACCGACGTGATTATTCTGCGGGAAGCATCTCGTATTATTTTAAAAAAAGCGGCGCAGGTTGTAAAAAATCTTGCGGACTTTGCTGAAAAATATAAATCCCTGCCGTGTTTGGCCTATACGCATTTACAGCCGGCGCAGCTTACCACGGTCGGCAAGCGTGCCACGCTGTGGATGTACGAGCTGATTATGGATATTGAGGAACTGGAGCACCGGCTTTCCAAATTGCTTTTATTGGGATCCAAGGGAACGACCGGCACGCAGGCGAGCTTTATGGAACTTTTTGAAGGCGACGAAGAAAAGGTAAAAAAATTGGAGTCGCTTATTGCAGCGGAGATGGGTTTCCCGGGCTGCGTAGCAGTATCCGGACAGACTTACTCCCGCAAAACGGACGCTTATTTCCTCGCAGCGCTTTCCGGTTTTGCGCAGAGCGCTTATAAATTTTCAAACGATATGCGTATCCTGCAGTCCTTTGAGGAGATCGAGGAGCCGTTTGAGGCGCATCAGATCGGTTCATCCGCGATGCCTTATAAGCGGAATCCGATGCGTTCGGAACGTATTTCTGCGCTTGCGCGCTATGTCATTACGGATTCTCTGAACCCAGCGTTTACCGCGGCAACCCAATGGTTTGAACGCACGCTTGATGACTCCGCCAATAAACGCATTTCCGTTGCGGAGGCTTTTCTTGCTGTGGACGCCATCTTGAATATTTATATGAATATTACTTCAGGCCTGGTGGTTTACGACAAGGTGGTACGCCGGCGTGTGATGGAGAAACTGCCCTTTATGGCGACGGAAAACATCATGATGGAGTCTGTGAAAAGAGGCGGAAACCGGCAGGAGCTTCATGAGCGCCTGCGCGTACATTCACACGCTGCTGCGGCAAAAGTGAAGCTGGAGGGCGGAGCAAACGATTTAATTGACCGGATTGCTGCGGACGACGCGTTTCCTCTCACGCGTGAGGAAATTGAGGCGGAATTGGATCCGGCACGTTACATCGGACGCTGTGTCTCGCAGGTAGATGAGTTCCTGACGGACATTGCGGCGCCCGTACTGAACCGTCTATACAGCGGCAAGGTCAAATCGGAATTGAAAGTATAAAGGAGAGAGCAGTTATGAAAGAATTTGCGCTAAAGTATGGCTGTAATCCGAATCAGAAACCCGCACGCATTTATATGGCGGACGGCAGCGATCTTCCCGTTGAGGTCCTCTCCGGACGCCCTGGGTATATCAACTTTTTGGATGCTTTTAACAGCTATCAGCTTGTACGTGAGTTAAAGGCGGCAACCGGGTTGCCCTGCGCGACTTCCTTTAAGCATGTCAGCCCGACCTCCGCAGCACTTGGCCTGCCGCTTTCTGATGCGCTCAAAAAGGCCTGCTTTGTAGACGATGTGAAGGGCCTCGACGATTCACCGCTTGCCTGCGCATATGCCAGAGCGCGTGGCACCGACCGCATGTCTTCTTTTGGCGATTGGATCGCCTTGAGCGATACCTGTGACGCTGTGACGGCGCGGCTGGTGCGCCGTGAGGTGTCCGACGGCATCATTGCGCCGGATTATACGCCGAAAGCGTTGGAAATTTTGAAAAAGAAGCGCGGGGGCTCGTATAATGTTGTGAAGATTGACCCGGATTATGTACCGGAGGAGCTTGAACGCAAGCAGGTTTACGGTATCACGTTCGAGCAGGGACGCAACAATTTTAAGATTGATGAGACCTTGCTGGAAAATCTAGTGACGAAGAATAAAAATCTTCCGGACAGCGCCAAACGCGATCTGATCGTTGCGCTGATTACTCTGAAATATACGCAGTCGAACTCTGTCTGTTATGCTGTGGACGGACAGGCTATTGGCGTGGGGGCGGGACAACAGTCCCGAATCCATTGCACGCGCCTGGCGGGCAATAAGGCGGACCTCTGGCATTTGCGCCAACACGAAAAAGTGCTGACTCTGCCGTTTTTGGATACGGTGGCTCGCCCGGATCGCGATAACGCGATCGATATCTATCTTTCCGATGATTATTTGGATGTTATAGGAGACGGCAACTGGCAGGCGCTCTTCAGCAAACAGCCGGAACCCTTCCTGAAACCGGAGCAGCGCGCCTATCTGGACACCATTTGCGGCGTGTCGCTTGGCAGTGACGCATTCTTCCCCTTTGGAGACAATATTGAACGTGCACACCGCAGCGGCGTCTCCTATATTGCGCAGCCCGGCGGCTCGATCCGCGATGACAATGTTATTGAAACCTGCGATAAGTACGGCATGGTCATGGCTTTTACCGGGATGCGTCTATTCCATCATTAAAATTTTGCCGTTTGTGCGGCTTCCGAAAGGATGGGCTGTTTCGTGAAAGTAATGGTAATTGGTTCCGGCGGACGAGAACATGCGATGATAAAAAAGTTGAAGGAGAACCGGGAAATAGAGGTGCTGTACGCGCTGCCTGGTAACGGTGGAATTGCCTCTGACGCGGTTTGCGTTCCTGTCGGTGCAAAGGACATTGACGGACAGGTGAGATTCGCTGTAGAAAACGGCATTGATTTTGCAGTTGTGGCGCCCGACGATCCGTTGGTGTTAGGCGCGGTAGACGCGTTGGAAGCTGTGGGCGTTCGCTGTTTTGGACCTCGTAAAAATGCAGCGGTGATAGAGGGCAGTAAGGTGTTTTCGAAAAACCTTATGAGAAAGTACGGTATTCCAACTGCCGCCTATGATGTTTTTGAGGACGCCAATGCGGCACTGGACTATCTGGAAACGGCGCCTATTCCTACCGTAATCAAGGCAGATGGACTGGCGCTCGGCAAAGGCGCGATCGTAGCTATGACGCGTGAGGAAGCCAGGGATGCGGTACGTACGATTATGGTAGATCGTGCGTTTGGTGAAAGCGGCAGCCGTATTGTGATTGAAGAATTCCTGGAGGGGCCGGAGGTTTCCGTACTGTCGTTTACGGACGGAAAAACGGTTGTGCCGATGGTTTCTTCGATGGATCATAAGCGTGCGCATGACGGAGACACGGGACTGAATACAGGCGGTATGGGGACCATTGCGCCGAATCCCTATTACACGCCGGATATGGCGCAGCGCTGTATGGATGAGATTTTTCTTCCGACGATTCGCGCCATGCGGGAAGAGGGAAGGCCCTTCAAGGGCTGCCTTTACTTCGGCCTGATGCTGACAAAAGACGGCCCGAAGGTCATTGAGTATAACTGCCGTTTTGGCGATCCTGAGACTCAGGTTGTCCTGCCGCTTTTGGAGAGCGATCTGTTTACCATTATGCAGGCAGTGGCGGATGAACGGCTGGATGCTGCTGACGTATGCTTCTCGACTGGCAGCGCGTGTTGTGTGGTGATGGCCTCTGACGGATATCCGCAGAAGTACAATACAGGTTACGAAATTCAGACGGACGGCCCCGTTGATGCAGAGATATACATCGCAGGTGCAAAGCTTGAAAATGGAAGGCTGTTGTCATCGGGCGGGCGCGTGCTCGGCGTGACTGCGACTGCGGACACACTGCCGGGAGCGATGGAAAAGGCGTATCAGGCCGTAAGTCATATCCATTTTGAAAATGCGTACTACAGAAAAGATATAGGCCAGCGCGCGCTTTCCGCGCTTTTGTAGGAGGCTTCCATGGTATATAGAATTTTTGTGGAGAAGAAAAAAGCGCTTGCCAACGAGGCGGCGGCTCTTGCATCTGATATCCGGAACCTGTTGCGGATTGAGGGATTACAGGATTTGCGGCTTTTGAACCGGTATGATGTGGAAAATATTGATGAAGAACTGTTCGCTTATGCAACGGCAACTGTTTTTTCCGAGCCGCAGCTTGATATTGTGACGACACAGCTGGAGCAAGACGGTGCGCGCGTGTTTGCTGTAGAATATCTGCCAGGACAGTTTGACCAACGTGCGGATTCCGCCGCTCAGTGCATTCAGATTATCTCGCAGGGGGAGCGCCCGCTCGTGCGTACTGCGCGTGTTTACCTGCTCTACGGAGATTTGTCGGATGCGGACGTGGAGACTGTGAAAAAGTACGTCATCAACCCGGTCGAGAGCCGTGAGGCATCTTTGGAGCCGGTAGAGACTTTGGCAACGGCATACGATGTGCCGACAACGGTTGCTGTACTCGACGGTTTTTGTACGCTTGACCGTACGGGGCTTGAAAGATTTGTTACACAGTACGGCCTTGCAATGGATGCAGACGATATTGCATTTTGCCAGAAGTATTTTATTTCCGAAAACCGCGACCCGACGATCACGGAGATTCGTATGATCGACACTTACTGGTCTGATCACTGCCGCCATACGACGTTCCTCACAACGATTGATCGTGTTGAGTTTGAAGATGAGCTTTTGCGCAGCGCTTATGAGGACTATCTGGCTGCGCGCCGTTCTATCGGCCGTACAAAGCCGGTGAACCTCATGGACATTGCAACATTGGCCACGCGGGTGTTAAAGGTACAGGGAAAATTGCCGAATTTGGATGAATCAGAAGAAATCAACGCCTGTACGGTGAAAATCAAGGTAAACGTAGAGGGCGAGAGCCAGGATTGGCTGTTGCTCTTTAAGAACGAAACCCATAACCATCCGACGGAAATTGAGCCGTTTGGTGGCGCCGCCACCTGTATCGGCGGTGCGATCCGGGATCCGCTGTCCGGCCGTTCCTATGTCTATGCCGCCATGCGCGTGACGGGCGCGGGGGATCCCTTGAAGCCTGTCGGCGAGACGCTTCCCGGTAAACTTCCGCAGCGCAAGCTGGTGACTACGGCTGCGGCGGGATATAGTTCTTACGGAAATCAGATTGGTTTGGCAACGGGTCAGGTAGATGAGCTTTACCATGAAGGCTATGTGGCCAAACGTATGGAGATAGGCGCAGTCATTGCGGCGGCGCCTGCGGAAAACGTACGTCGTGAGGCACCGCAGGATGGCGATATTGTGATCCTGCTCGGCGGACGCACTGGGCGTGATGGCTGCGGCGGTGCAACGGGTTCCTCCAAAGCGCATACGGCTGATTCGCTGGAGGAGTGCGGCGCGGAGGTACAAAAGGGCAACGCCCCTGAGGAACGTAAGCTTCAGCGTTTGTTCCGGAACGCCGAGGCTTCACGCCTGATCAAGCGCTGCAACGACTTTGGCGCGGGCGGCGTATCTGTGGCTATTGGCGAATTGGCCGACGGCCTGGAGATTGACTTAAACGCTGTTCCCAAAAAGTACGAGGGCCTGGACGGCACGGAACTTGCCATCAGTGAAAGCCAGGAACGCATGGCCGTCGTCGTGGAAGAGAAGGATGCCGGGCGTTTTATCGAGCTTGCAAACAGCGAAAATTTAGAGGCGACGGTCGTTGCGCGCGTACAGGCGGAGCCGCGCCTTGTCATGCGCTGGAACGGCGTAAAAATTGTAGACATTTCCCGTGATTTTTTAAATTCCAATGGTGCTGAAAAGCACATTGAAATTACACCGGCGGCTCCCCGTGCAGTTGAGCGGGATATTCCCGCAGGATTTTCCACCGGAATGACGGCTTTGGCGGGTGACTTGAATGTCTGCTCAAAGAGGGGCCTGTCCGAGCGGTTTGATTCTACCATTGGTGCAGGCACCGTATTGATGCCTTTTGGCGGACGCTACCAGCAGACGCCGGTACAGGCTATGGTTCATAAGATTTCCGTTGAGCGTGCGCATACGGATACCTGCTCGCTCATGTCATGGGGCTATAACCCATTTATTTCGGAAAAAAGCCCTTTCCACGGTGCGTATCTTGCGGTTGTGGAGTCCGTTGCAAAGTTAATTGCAACTGGAGCAGATTTTTCCGATGTCTATTTGACATTCCAAGAGTATTTTGAAAAGCCAAAACGCGACGGTAAACGTTGGGGAAAACCCTTGGCGGCGCTGCTTGGCGCATTCCGTGCCCAAATGGAGTATGGCATTGCGGCAATCGGTGGAAAAGACTCCATGAGCGGTAGTTTTGAGGATATCGACGTTCCGCCTACGCTGGTTTCCTTTGCTGTCACAATTGCAACGACGGATGATATTATTTCGCCGGAGTTTAAGGCATCGGGACACCGCGTGGTGTGGCTGCGCCCGAAATACGACAACAATGGCCTGCCCACAGTGGAAAGCGAAAAGGCTCTTTTTGCGGAGGTGACAAAGCTTGCACGCGAGGGACATGTCGCTGCGGCTTATACGCCGACTTATGGCGGCGTGGCAGAGGCCGTCATGAAAATGGCTTTTGGCAACGGTATAGGTTTTGCGTATGACGAGGCTTTGACGCTGGCTGATATTTTTGGTTACAGCTATGGCTCGTTTGTTTTGGAACTCAGGGATGAAACTGCGGTTGGCACGTTACTTGGCTATACGACAGAGCTTGCATCGGTTTCCTATGGTGGAGAAGTGTTGCCGCTTGACGAGCTTCAGCGGATTTACGAGGAAAAGCTCGAGCCGATATATGCCTGTAATATTGAGCAGAAGGAAAAGGATATTCCGGCCTTTACGACTCGTGCTTCCTCCTGGCCGAAGCCCGCTTTCCGGACTGCGCGGCCGCGCGTGCTGATCCCGGTGTTTCCAGGTACCAACTGCGAGTATGATACGGCAAAGGCACTGGCTACCGCGGGCGCGTTGCCGGAGATTTTCGTCATCAATAATTTAAGCGCTGCGAATATTGCAGAGTCTGTTGCGCAGTTTGCAAAAAAGTTGGCCAATACGCAGATTGTCTTCATTCCAGGCGGCTTTTCCGGAGGAGACGAACCGGATGGCTCCGGAAAGTTTATTACGGCATTTTTCCGCAACGCGTCTATTCGTGAACAGGTGCAGGCATTGCTGGAACAGCGCGATGGGTTGATGTGCGGGATTTGTAATGGCTTCCAGGCCCTTATCAAGCTGGGACTGGTGCCGTTCGGGAAAATTATTGATACGGATGCCAGCTGTCCGACGTTGACCTATAACACCATCGGCCGGCACCAGTCACGTCTTGTCCGCACGCGCATTGCGTCCAATAAATCGCCGTGGCTGATGAATACACAGGCCGGCGCGGTGTATACTGTGCCAATCTCTCATGGGGAAGGCCGATTCCTGGCCTCCGACGCGCTGGTACGGCAACTGGCGGAAAATGGCCAGATTGCCACGCAGTATGTGGATCTGGATGGGAATCCGGCGTGCGATGTGCGGTATAACCCGAATGACTCCGCTTTTGCCATCGAAGGCATCACCTCTCCGGATGGCCGTGTGCTGGGTAAGATGGGCCACTCAGAACGCATTGGCCATGGGCTTTACCAAAATGTTGAAGGCAATTATGATATGAAGCTCTTTGAATCCGCCGTACACTATTTTAAATGATGATTTCGCGAAAGTGCGCCCGGCTTACATGATCTAAGCCGGGCGCATTTTTTATAGTTATCCATTCCCTTTACCTTTGGAACTGCAATCATACAAAATTTATTTGCTATGTCTTTGTCCGTCCACTTTAGACCAAGTGACGCAGTAATATGAGGAGATTTCATTATGGCCAGAACTTCCTACATGCTTACAGAAGCATGGATTCGCAGATATGCTGTTCATCTGATGGAACAGGAACGCGCAGTAAATACCATTCAAAAATATGTTTATAGCCTTCATAAGCTGCAGAGATACTTAAACGGTACACCGGTTACAAAAATGGCTTTAATTGGATGGAAGGAACAACTCATGCAAACATACGCGCCTGCCTCCATCAATACCATGCTGGCATCGCTGAACAGCTTTCTATCGTTTATGGGCTGGCATGGATTGGAGATGAAACCGCTGAAAGTTCAGAGGACTTTGTTTTGCGATGAAAGACGTGAATTGAGCCGCTCCGAATATATGCGTTTGGTAAATGTGGCACAACGGATAGGGAAACTTCAACTTGCGCTGATTTTGCAGACAATCTGCGCCACTGGTATTCGCGTGTCCGAACTGCGCTTTATTACCAGAGAGGCCGTACAGACTGGTCGTGCGGAAGTCTTCAATAAGGGCAAACGCCGGACTGTGTTCCTTCCGGGAAAATTATGCCGGATTTTGCGAAAATACCTTTGTGAAAAAAAGATCACGGACGGAGCAATCTTTATTACCAGAACGGGAAGGCCGCTGGACAGGAGTAATATCTGGAGAGAAAGGAAGGATCTCTGTGAAAAGGCCGGAGTAGACCCGGATAAGGTGTTTCCGCATAACCTACGCCATCTTTTTGCCCGCACGTATTATGCCATTGAAAAGGACCTCTCTCGCCTGGCAGACATTTTGGGCCACACCAGCGTGAATACCA
The DNA here is from genome assembly GCA_900551265.1 of uncultured Eubacteriales bacterium. GTDB lineage: Bacteria > Bacillota > Clostridia > Oscillospirales > QAMX01 > Allobutyricicoccus > Allobutyricicoccus pentlandensis. Next base: position 14,534 of record URVL01000040.1, read on the forward strand.
CACGGATTTATACCGTCGAAAGCGGCATGGTACATGCCAGGCAATTGGAACGCATGAATTTAATTATTACATAATTTTCATTCTGTTGTTACAAAATAAGGCCTATCGCTCTGTATACGAAGAAATTGTAGCATAAATTTCCTACGAATACAAGTGCTCGAAGAAAAAAAGTGAAAAATTGCGCGTGTCAAATAAACAAGGGCAGGAAGCTCCTGATTCACGCCCAAACTCTGTCTTTATATTGATTTTTTGTTGTAATTTCCCTGTTTGTTTCCCTCAGATATTTAAAAAATTTATTCTGATTACAACAGAATGAAAATTATGTTGTTGCGCTATTTTGTGGGGGTGATGAATAGCGGAGAAGCAAGGGAAAACTGCCTTTTCCGACCAAATAGAACGCGGGAATACCTCACGCCCGGCGCTGTTCGTGTTTGGACCGCCCGACGGGTGGGGAAAAGGCCTGATTGCGGCCCGGCGCCGCATTTGATTTACAAATAAGGAGGAACAGACATGAAAAAACGGTTTTTTGCCGGCGTTCTTGTCCTGGTAATGATCGTGAGCCTGCTGCCTGCGACTGCGTTTGCGGATGAAGCTGTCGCTTATATAGAGGGCGGTATTGCATACACGAGCCTGGGTGAGGCCATGGCGGACGCCGGCAACGGCGATACCGTAGTGCTGATGAACAATGTCCCAAAAACGGGATTTGATGTTTTCGGCACAAAGACCAATACACACATTACCCTGGATCTGAATGGGTATAGCCTGTATATGAATAGCGGGAACTCTATTGAGGTCAAGGGTACAGGAAACACGCTGACGATTGCCGCGACGAACGGTGGTTCTGTCGTGAATACGACAGGAACACAGATGTTTGACATTGACACAGCTAATGGCGCGTCTGTGGAACTGGCGGGCGGCACGTATGTGCTGGGCGGCGCATCCGCTTCGCTTGCGGGCAACAGCGCTGCTTCTGCCGTCACAATTCTGGACGGTGCGTTTTCCTGGAACATCTATATGGTTGCAGCGGCTAATAACTTGCCGTATACCGTATACGATGGACAATACTATACGTATTATACGGACTGGACGTCCGCCTATGCTGCCTATCAGGCTGTGCCTGGCAGTGTAATTTCGACGACGGGCGATACCTCTGCCGCTACCGATGTCACCGTAGTTCTGGATTACGGTTATGAGCTGAACGGCGCAGCGGTACGGGATTCCATTTCAGTGAAACCCGGCACGACTATTGTCCTGCCCGACGGCGGCGCCCGCGAGGGATATACGTTTGCAGGTTGGGTAAATAA
>URVL01000041.1 GCA_900551265.1 uncultured Eubacteriales bacterium
AAGGGTTCGGCTGTTCGCCGATTAAAGTGGCACGCGAGCTGGGTTCAGAACGTCGTGAGACAGTTCGGTCCCTATCTATTGCGGGCGAAGGAGGTTTGAAGGGAGCTGTCCTTAGTACGAGAGGACCGGGATGGACGTACCTCTGGTGCACCGGTTGTTCCGCCAGGAGCACAGCCGGGTAGCTATGTACGGACGGGATAAACGCTGAAAGCATCTAAGCGTGAAACCCTCCTTAAGATAATACCTCCCATCCGAAAGGAGTAAGACCCCACAAGGACTATGTGGTTGATAGGTCAGCGGTGTAAGTGTGGTAACACATTGAGCCAACTGATACTAATAGGTCGAGGGCTTGACCTTAAAGTGGTCGAGTTTGCGAAAGTTTCTCTGGAAGTTCTCTTTATTTAGTTCTGAAGGCACAGGACATGCGCCTTTAGCTCAGTTGGTAGAGCAGCTGACTCTTAATCAGCGGGCCCCGGGTTCGAGTCCCTGAAGGCGCACCAAGGTGTGGCCCGTTGGTCAAGCGGTCAAGACGGCGGCCTCTCACGCCGCAAACGTGGGTTCGATTCCCGCACGGGTCACCAAGCCTTTTCTAATTGTTATGAGACGGCGCTCCGTTTCATATATATGCTTCTTTGGAAGCCAGTCGGTGTTTATTACTGAGAGGGTCCACCCGTTCCCATTCCGAACACGGTAGTTAAGCTCTTCAGTGCCTACGATACTTGGATGGAGACGTCCTGGGAAAATCGGTCGGCGCCGACACAGAGAAAGCGAACAGCGTATGCTGTTCGCTTTTTTGTTGTGCAAGTTTACTAATGGAAATGTGGCGTTGCAGCTTCGTTTTTTGATATGGAAGCTATATTGAAAGGAAATATGTAGGTAGAATATACAAAAATATTAAATTTGAAAATATACAACAAGAATTTATTTACAAATTCGTAATATTATGATAGCATATAGGTGCAAAAAACAACATATAAGTATCAAGAAGAAGGTGTTGCCGATGTTTTATTTAGTCTTTATGTAAGTATAGGCCTTATGAAAAAAAGAGGATAGGATGAAGCTATATCATGTACATTCCCGCTTGAAACGCGCACTAACACTATTTTTTGGGCTTCTTATCTTTGTTTCCTTTACGGCTTCGGCCTATGCGGCAGAGTACGCACAGGCCCCGGACACTTTGGAAGCGCTTTTGAACAAGCTTAACGCTGAGTTTGGAACGGACTTTCATGTCATAACCCCTGAGGAAATGAAGGAGCGCTATGGAATTGAGATATCATATTATAATCCCGCGCCCATGACAAAAGAGCGGCTTTGGAAGCTTGAAGCATATTTCCGGCATTTTGCGATGGTAGAGATTCCAAAGATTAATCGTAAGACGCAAGAAGCGCTTGCCATATCCGCCTTTTTTGAAAAGGCAAAGCAGGAGGGTGAAGAATTTACGCTTCGAGATGCTGCAAAAGTGACGCGCGCGACCGTTGTAGCCGAAAAAGCGATTGATGGCGCGACTGCGGGCGCGATTGCAACTACCTATCTTGACAGTTTTCAACATACATTATGGGAGGATTGTCAATCTGCTTATTGCCGGACAAACTATCAGCAGGAACGATGGTTTTTATCGATTAATCCAACTGTCTCTATTATTGATCGAGACCGCAATCTTTATTGGCAGGGCACCGGCGATTATGGCGCATATATAAATGGTCAGCAGGTATGCCTAGGAAGCGGCACGCAATACGCATATATGTATATTGACGATTATGTGTAAGATGTGCTAAACTACCACTTCAAAACGGTTGTATGATTTCCCTTTTTAGATTCAAAGTCAAAAGTCAAGTTCGGTATGTGGCTTTTCCGATAGGAGATTGGTCGGCGCCGACACAGGAAAGCGAGTAGTTATGTACTGCTCGCTTTTTTGTTGTGCAAATTTACGAATGGAAATAATGGCGCTGCAGCTTCCTTTTTTGATATGGAACCTATATTGAAAGAAAAAATATTGTTAGAGTATACAAAAATGAAAAATATATAAATATTATGAAAGGAACATCTTTACAATGCTGGAATACTATGATAGTATATAAGTGCAAAAAGCAACAATATTTGAAAGAGGTGGTGACGATGTTTTATTTAGTTTTTATGTAAGTATTAACTATTTGTTTTACAGGAGGTTTGTATATGAAGAAAAGTAGAAAAGTTTTGTCGGTTGTTTTTGTTTTGTGCTTAGTGCTTTCTTTTGTTTCCACTGCTTTACCTGCTTATGCAATTGACGATTCCATTCATTCACATGATGCTGTTATGAGAAGGTCTACCTGCTCCCGCTGTGGATGGATGTTGGGTGAAGTCTGCTTTGTCTCACACTCTGTTTTTTCAAATTATTCGACCCATTCTTTTAGTGGCGGTACTTGTACGGTAAGCTGGTATACTGGAAGAATGTTCTATTGGTGCGATCTTTGCAATGCTGCAGATGGATATATAGATGGCCATACCTGCTATGGGGTTCATCGCGGCTGTGGAGCTGGTACAGAGGTTTGGTGCGCTTTCAGGTAAAAGTCTGCTTATCCAGCGGAGGTGCTTTATGAGAAGACTATGTTGTGCTTTTTTAATAGTTATATTGCTTTTTACATTTGCTGCGTGCAGTAACGTTTCTTCCAATCCAGAGAATGATGCTGATTTATCTTTGGCCTCCTCTTCTGAATCTCTTTTTGATTTTATAGAAGTAAATGAAGACCACGTCGGTATTATGGGATTGGAAGCGGGAATGACGCAGGAGGAGGTAATCGAAAACTTAAATCTGGATGAAAACGAGCTGAAAATTTTTGAACCGACTGAAAATATGGATTCTACTCGCGTGTATACACAGTTGGACGCGGAATGGATTGAGTATCCTGGATTCTCATTGGAAGTCATTTTTTATTTCATGGATAATGCTTATGTTCGTACTCAGCTTACAGCATCTTATTATGACATAGCAATTGATGCGGTAAATCAATATGTTGATGATACAGTTGAAATGATTTCCGAGCGCTTGGATGATGCAGTGGTTTATCCAACTGGTGATTATGATACCGCTGCTCGGATGAATACGCTTGACTCCAACTGCACGATTCAATGGGAAGTGGATGGCAATGTGCCCATTACAACTAATTTTAACTTGCAGGATATGTCGTTAAGGGATACGGCCGAGTATGATAATGTTTTCAGTATTTCTTTTCATATGACTTAAAAAAATATAACCGCCCTTGTGGGGCGGTTATATTTTTTTAAGTACATACTCCGAGTGATGCTGACTTATCTCTTTATTTTTCGCCGCCGGGCGAGATGCAGCGCACCGTCCGGAAGTTCGCGCAGATTGGAAAGCGCCGCACCGGCGCCGAGAACGGCGCAGTCAGGCGCATTTTCCGCAACTTGTGCGGGGATTCCCGTTTGTTCGCTGATCCATGGCGCCATGCCATAGAGCAAACTGCCCCCGCCTGTCAGATGGATCCCGTCGCGCATAATGTCGGAAACCAGTTCCGGCGGCGTATGTTCCAAAACCAGGCGAATTGCCTCTGCAATTTCCTCTGCCACCGGCAGATATGCTTCCCGCGTCTGTTCGGCATTTACTTCACAGGTACGCGGAAATCCGGAAGAGAGATCCCGGCCCCGTACGGAGAGAGACAACGGCTCTTCGCGCGGCATCACGCATCCGATAGAAAGTTTGATTTCCTCTGCCGTTCGTTCTCCGATCAGAATACTCTCCCTGCGGCGCAAATAGCGTATGAGCGCCTCGTCAAATTGCGTGCCTGCCGCTTTCCTGGATTCCGATTCCACAATGCTGCCAAGCGACAAAACCGCAACATCGCAGGTGCCGCCGCCGATGTCTACAACCATGGTGCCAACCGGCCTGCTGATGTCGAGCCCCGCGCCGAGCGCCGCGGCGACGGGAGATTCTATGAGATAGACGCGCCTCGCACCGGACTGCATTCCGGCGTCGATGACCGCACGTTCCTCCACTTCTGTGATTCCTGACGGCACGCAAATGACCAGATTTGGCTTGAATGGACTCCCACCCAGCGTTTTTTTCAAATAGGCCTTTATCATGCGCTCGGCCATACCGTAATCGGCGATCACGCCACCCTGTATCGGACGAATGGCAGCAATACTGCCGGAGGAATGCCCAAGTAACGCCATGGCGTCGCTGCCCACGGCCCGTAATTCCCCACTGCCGCGGTCTACCGCAACAAGCGACGGCTCTCGTAATACAATTCCACGTCCGCGGACATAGATGGATACGTCCGCAGTGCCCAGATCAATGCCAATATCCTTTTCAAACATAAAGACCCTCCATGCACCGCTTTTCACCTACCATGTTACCATGCAGGAAGGAAATAGCGGCTCGAAAAAAGGAGGGCCTTTACATTTATTAGTGCGCAAGCGCGACACAGACCACTTCGCGCGCGCCCGCTTCGGACAAAATGCGGGCGCACTCGGAAATGGTCGAACCGGTTGTGACAATATCGTCGACCAGCACGATTTTGCATCCCGCGGGAGCGCTTCCGAAAGCGAGCGAATAAGCGCCGCGTACATTTTCACCGCGCTTTTCATGCGGCGTTCGAGACTGCTTGCGGGTATGGCGGTGCTTGTGAAGCAGGGACCGTACGGGAATGTTCAGCGCATGCCCTGCGGCTTCGGCAAGCAGCCGGCTCTGGTCGTAACCACGCCTGGAAAGACGCAGCGCGCTGACCGGCGCCCAGGTAATGCAGTCCACATGTCCCAGCGGCGCAATAAGCGGGACAAGCAACTCGCCAAGCGCCCGTGCATACTGCGGCTTGTTGTGGAATTTATAGGCAATGAGTGCACGGCGCACGTCCGCTTCATAGTCCAGCGCATAAAAACAGACGCCCGCAGGAATTGGAGTCTTGCGCGGCACAACTCCGGTAAACGCTGCACGGCAGCCGTCGCAAAAAGGTTTATCCGCGTCATACGGCAGATATTCCCGGCAAAACATGCAACGCGCCGGGAAGAATAGATTGACGAAAAAGGAAAACAGCCTGATCATATGTCCGACGCCTCGCTTTTACGCAAACAGAGAGCGGATGCGCACATGTAAGGCGCTGTAGCGTTTGTGACGGACGTTGTTTGCCACCATCCGCGCAAACACGTCGTCGCTGCCGACGACAACCAGCTGATTTTTTGCACGCGTGACTGCCGTATAGAGAAGATTGCGCGACAAAAGTCGCGGATCTGCGTCAAAAACCGAGAGAACGACGACGGGAAACTCGTTTCCCTGCGATTTATGTACGGTGATGGCATAAGCCAGGTCAAGCTCCGAAAGCAGTTCCGGCGGATAAGCGGCGACACGGCGGTCGTCAAAGGTAAGGGTGACCGCCTGCGACGCGGGGTCGATTGCCGTAATGGTCGCGGTATCGCCGTTAAACACGCCAAAGCTTGTCTCGCCCGTGTCAGGCCGCTCGCAAACTACATCGTAGTTGTTGCGCATCTGCATCACACGGTCGCCGACGCGCAGGACGCCGTCGCCCATACGCAGCTCGGCTTTCTCCGGCGCCGCCGGATTGAGCGCCTCCTGCAGGCGGCGATTCAGGTTGACGGTGCCTGCCTCCTGTTTTTTAGACGGCGCAATCACCTGAATCTGCGAGGGATCTATTTTGAAGAACTTCGGCAGCCGGACGGCACAAAGTTCTACAATAGTTTTGGCAATATCGCTGCCGGAAGTGCGTTTCATAAAAAAGAAGTCTTTTGCGCTCTTGAGCGCCGGAACTTCTCCGGCATTGATCGTGTGCGCGTTCATAACGATCATGCTCTCCTGGGCCTGACGAAAAATGGTATCCAGATGGACGGTCGGAATACAGGCGCTTTGAATGAGATCTTTTAATACGTTTCCCGGACCGACGGAGGGGAGCTGATCTGCATCGCCAACCAGGACGAGCGACGCGTCCTCAGGAAGCGCCTGCAGCAGCGCATACATGAGAGGCAGGTCGACCATGGAGAGCTCGTCCACAATCAAAACGTCCGTATCAATGGGGTTTTCTTCGTTGCGCCCAAATTCCTGCGAGGATTTATCCTCAGAAAAGACCGTTTCCAATAGCCGGTGAATGGTGCGCGCTTCCATGCCGCAGACCTCGCTCATGCGGTTTGCGGCGCGGCCGGTGGGGGCGGCAAGCGTCACACGCCGGTGCATACGCTCACACAGACGGATAATGGCGCGGATTGCAGTGGTTTTTCCGGTGCCGGGACCGCCTGTAAGTACCATGACGGGCAGCGTTGCGCCGCCGCGAATGGCTTCACGCTGCCGCTGGCCATATGTGACGCCGGATTCCCGCTCGGCAAACGCGACGGCATCGTCCGGAAGCGGAAAGGGCTCGCGGCGAGTCATTGCAGCAAGCCGCCGCGCGACGCCGTCTTCCGCTTCAAAAAGTTCCGTCAGGTAGCAGGCATCCTCGCGTAGCACCGGCTCCCGGTGAATTTCACCTTTTTCGCACAGACGCGCAAGCGAGGGCTCCATATCCTCCGGCCCGCCGAGTTCCAGCAGGGACGCCGCGGCGGCACAGAGTTTCCCCGCCGGGATAAAGACATGCCCATTGGAAAGATTATGAATCAGCACGTATTTCATGGCGGCGTCGAATCGCATGGGCGAATCATCGGCAAGGCCCAGATCGCGTGCAAAAAGATCGGCTAAAGGGAACGAAACGCCATAGTAGGCGTCGACCAGGACATAGGGATTGTTTGTTACAATAGAAGCGGCAAGCGCGCCATGACGGCGGTAGAGCCGCATACCAATTTCCGGAGACAGGCCGTGCTCCGAGACAAATTCCAAAAGCCGGCGCAGCTGCATACGCTCATTGAACTGATGCTGAATTTTTTTTGCACGTTCCAGAGTAATCCCCGGAATCAGAGCAAGCCGCTCCGGCTCTTCGGAAAGAACGGCAAATGCGCGCTCGCCAAAACGCTCGACAATGCGCGCCGCAGTTGCGGAACCGATCCCCTTGAAGATGCCGACAGAGAGATACGCCTCGATATCTTCCGGCACCTGCGGCAGCCAGCGCTCTCCGCCTGCGGCCTTAAATTGTTGTCCGTAGGTACGGTGCTCCGTCCAATTTCCGTAAAGCTCAAAGTATTCTCCCGGCGCGGCGTAAGGGAAACAGCCCACTACCGTGACGGGTTCTGTCGCGCCGCAGTCCAGTTTCAAAACAGTATAGCCGTTACTTTCGTTTGAAAAAAGAATTGCGACTGCTTTTCCTTCGAGTCTTTCGTAATTGTCCATAGTCACCCTCATCCCTGGTCAGAAGCCTGCAAAACAAACGGCAGACTCCGTGTACCGAATAATAAATAGCCGCCGCAATGAGATACGCGATGAGCGCGTCAAAAAAAATCATAAGATCCCCCGCAAACAGTATATGTCTGCGAGGGTTTATGCGTGCACATATGAAAAATGCCTTTACAATCAGAAAAATGTGGGACGGCGCCTACGGAAATACTGGGTTCCGCAGGTTATCTTCTCCCGATAAAATACTTCACAGAACGGTACAGTACGGCGGTAATGACCGAGTTTAAGCCAAATTTAATCAGATTAAAGGGAACGATGACCGGCCACATCATCGATTTCACCACATCAACCGGCGTTCCATACATGGGTGTAAAGATCAGGTTGAGCGGGATCATCATCGCAACGGCCGCCAGCGTCGCCACAACGAGAGACACAATGGTCGCACGCAGATTTTTTCCCATGCGGTTGTAAAGAAACCCCGCGACAAGCACGTACGTCCCGGTGGCAAACACGTGCATACAAAAGCCGATGATCCCGCTGGAAGAGGATACCGTGACGGCTTGAATCAGAGAAGCAACAACCGTCGCGGCAAGTCCCCACAGCGGACCAAACATATAGGTCGCAAGCATCAGGGGAATATCGGCCGGATCGTACTCCAAAAACGGTGCGGCGGGAAAAATCGGAAGATGGATCACATAGATCAAAGCTACCGATACGGCGCAGAAGATCGCCAGATAGACAAGACGGCGGACATTTGTTTTCATAAAAGAATACCCCCATACACTGGACTTTCAGGGCATGGAGGAAGTGAACACACACAAAAAACATCGCTTCTTCCATCCGGACTGTAACCGTCGGCGCCGGGATCATACCGGACTCTGCCGCTATACGCGGCTCGCGGGCTCACGCAGGAACATGCGTTTTACCGCCGATGGGGAATTTCACCCCGCCCTGAAGCAATTTACAACTATAGTGTAACACATTTGTCAAGAGACGGCAAGTACTTTCAAAAGGCCGTATCCTTGAAAGCCGTACCGGCGTTGCCCTGCCCAAGCGGCTCGCGGCACGTGCAATCCCCATTTTATAACTGTTCTTGCGAAACTGCTTCCCGCGCGGCGGCAAGCGCCGCTTCGTATTCTTCCCGCGAGCACATGACGTTTAATGCCTCCAAAAGACCGTTTGCGGTCAGCCGTTCCGGCAGCACCAGTTCCCGCAAAAGCGCCGCGCGCAGGCGGGAACTGCCCGGCCGACCCAAAAGACCGTCTGCATAGAGGTTGGCTTTTGTAAGCGCCGCGCCGGATGGCGCGGCGTTTTCATTTTCGATGGTTGCACCGCAGGCACGCAGCGACGCAAGCAGCACTTCCGGGCGCATCCCCTCAACGCCAAGCTTTCCTTCCCGCGAAGCGGTTCTCTTGCGGCGCTCGCGCCCGGGAATATCCGGAATATAGGCGTGCTTCACATCTTTTGGATCGACCGCGCCCTTTAAATACCGGCGAATTACGAATCCGGCGCCGTCGCCGTCCGTCATCACGATGATGCCGCGCCGTGCGGCAAGCTTGCGGATATACGCGAGGCGTTCCCGGTCATTGAAAATGCCGAACCCACCCGTCTCAATGATGACGGTATCGACGAGCTGGCTGAGCGCGTTTTTATCGTACCGGCCTTCCACCACGATGGCTTCCCGAATTTTTATCATGTTTCCGCCGCCTTTGCCGCGTAACGCATGATGAGCATACGCACCGTATCATAGTCCGCCGCGCGGGAGGATTTCAGTTCCGCATCCGCTTCCATACACGCCATCAGCGCATAGCGCAAAAGCGGAAGCGGGATACGGCGCGCGCTGTCAATCAGACGGTTGGCGTGGTAGGGAAAACGAATGCCTGTAAGCTGCATGATAGATGCGCGGTCACGTCCGGCCTCAAGCGACAGGCGCGCGGCATAGAGCTGGCGGAACTGTCGCGCAATCACCGCTGTAACGGCGACGGCCGGTTCGCGCGACGTTTCGAGATCCGCGAGCATGGCAAGCGCGCGGCCCGTGTGATTTGCTGCGAGTTCGTCGCACATGTCAAACACGCGCGACTCCACGGCGCGTGAGGCGACGGCGTCGATATCTGCGCGCGTAATACGCTCGCCGTGGGCATAAGCCGCAATTTTTTCAATCTCATTTAAAAGGCCTGCCATAAGGTTGGTACACAGGAAGATCATATATTCGCTTTCCTCGCGGTCGATGGTGTGGCCCCGGTCCTTAAAGCAGCGCTTGATAAATCCCGTGAGCTCCTCCGGAGAGGCAATGTTGAATTCTGCAAAAAATCCGTATTTTGCAATTTCCTTATAGACCTTCGTGCGTTTATCTGGCTTCCAGGAGGGATCCTCCATATCAAAAATCAGACAGACATCTTCCGGCAGGGATGCGGCAAGTTTGCTGATGTCGTTTTTAATCGGGTCAAACTCCCGCACCAGCACAAGCTTATATTCGGCGGAAAGCGGCGGCGTGGAGACTGCCTCTGAAATGGCGTCCAGCGTGACGCTTCGGCCGCGCAGTTCCACTGTGTCCCAGTCAAAGCCGCCGGCCGGCGAAAGACGCCGGCGTATCATGCCGATCGCCGTTTCGCGGCGGTACGTCTCCTCGCCATACATGATGTAGAGCCGCGCAAGCGGCTCTGTTTTCAGCGCGCGTATCCATGCGCGCCCGACGCCCTCCTGTTTTGCAGCCATTGAATCCGCCCCCTTTTGTGCTTCCCGAAAACCCTGAAAGAAAATATACGCGTTTTCTTTATGATAACATTATAACGGCAGAAATGGCGCCATGTCAAATGGATGCTGTATAAATTTGGCTTGGAAAGCGGGTCATAAAACGGAAACTCCGGTAAAAACTATGTCTGCAATGAGAAAACCGCAAACGCGGCTTGCGTAAAAAAACGGGAGGTCAATATGAGTAAGACTCGAAAAATCATGGCATTCATTCTGGTGGCTGTGACGGCATGCTGCATGACCGGCGCAGCAGGTGCTGAAACACTTGAGGAAACGGCGCCGGAACTCTATGGCATTATGATTGTCTCGCTGCCGGACGAGACGGACGGAATCCTGACATATGGCGGACATGCAATGCTGACGGGAGAAAGCGTTCCGGCGGAACATCTGGACGGGATCGCCTACGAACCTGTGGGCAGTGCAGAGGCCTCGTATTCCTATATCCCTGTTTATACGGACGGCAGCATTGGGGAAGAGATGGTCTGTGATGTTGGTGCGAAGGTCAGCGTGCGGCCTACGGCGGAAGATATGGAGCTGACGACCTATCGCAATCTTACCGTCAGCGGAATTTTCCCGGTTACAGACGACAGTGCGGACTATACCTGTCAGATCCTCACCCGTCCCAGCCTGGGTATGGTGACGGTTGCGGGCGGTTCATTTGTCTACACGCCTTATCAGAACCGCACGGGTACGGATACATTCACGTATATCGTACGTGACGCGCAGGGTGCGTGGAGCGAGGAGGCGACGGTCAGCGTCGATATTGAAAAACAGGAATCTGAAATTGTATATAGCGACCTGTCCGGCGACGCCGCACAGTATGCGGCGGTCCGTCTGGCGGAAGAAGGAATCTATGCGGGCAGAACCGTTGGCGGCGTGATGTACTTTGAACCGGACGAAGTGGTCTCGCGTGGAGAATTTATCGCGATGGCCATGTCGGCCGCAGGGTATGAACCCGCAGCGGCGGCCTCCACGAATTTCAGCGACGACGAGAGCATTCCCGCGTGGACGCGCGCATACGTGACGGCCGCCGTGCGTGAGGGGATTGTTTCCGGAGACGGCACGCAGACGGGCACGGCCCTACGTGCCGGAGAGGGCATCACACTGGCAGAGGCAGCGGTGATATTGGACAACGCTGTGTCCATGGAGTCGAATGATGTAACCGGCGTGACTGCGGCGGAGGTACCGGCGTGGGCGGAAAGCGCGCTTTCAAAGCTTTGCGCAAACGGGATTCTTGCGGCAGATGCTGCGAGTACGGTTCAGACGGTAAAGGAGCTGACGCGCGGGGAAGCGGCACAAATGCTTTGTAACCTTATGACCTATCAGGAAAATACGGCGGTCGAAACCGGGTTTTTCTCCTGGACTACTATGTAAGAAAATATGCTCCCATCCGGATTTACCGGATGGGAGCATTGATAAAGACTTAAAAAAGCGTTTCAGAGAGCCAGCCGAGTAGGCGCGACGCGGCAGATATCCTGCTCATTGCTGTATTTCGATGCGGGCAGGACGGCGTATGAAACCGGCCCCGGCTTCTACCCGGACGCGGTTTTGCAACCCGCTTTTTTATCCGTCGCTGCCTTATACATAGAAGCTCCGATTTGGTACGCCTGGGATGCAAAGATGGCCCCGGCACTATTCCGCTTCGCCGGCGTGCTCTGCGAGGAAGTTCTTATAAATCTCGTAGTTGGACGCCAGCAGCTCGGGAGTCGACAAACTGTACGGGCAGTGCTCCATGCACTTCCCGCAGTGCAGGCAGTCCTCAATCTTACGCATTTTTTCCTGCCAGGCTTTTGATAAAAATTGTTTGTAAGGCAGTTTCTTCAGCATGACGCCCATGCGCGCGCAGTTGTTGATCTCAATTCCCGCCGGGCAGGGCATACAGTAGCCGCACCCGTGGCAGAACTCTCCATAGAGCGACTTGCGGTCAGCCTCGATCACGGCGCGCATGGCCTCGTCCATAACGGGAGGATCTTTGGCAAAAGAGAGGAATTCGTCCAGTTCGCTCGTACGTTGAATCCCCCAAATTGGCAGGACGTTGTCAAACTGGTCCATAAAGGCATAGCAGGCCGCGGCGTTATTCAAAACTCCTCCGGCCAGACCCTTCATGGCAATAAAACCGATATTCGCCTCACGGCATTTCTGTACGAGTTCCAAATCACGGTCTATATAAAGATAGGAGAATGGAAACTGCAAGGTGTCGTAAAGGTCGGAATCGATTGCGGCGTGGGCGACGGCGTGACGGTGATTCGTCATGCCGATAAAACGGATTTTTCCCTCCCTTTGAAAGGCCTGCATGGTTTCAAACATTCCGGTGCCGTCGCCAGGGAGATAGCACTGCGCGGGATTGTGGAACTGATACAGGTCGATATGGTCCGTACGCAGCAGACGCAGGCTGGTTTCCAGATCGCGGCGCAGCGCATCGGGCGTCCCCGCCGTTGATTTTGTGGCGAGGTAGATGCGGTCGCGGCGGTCTGCAAAGGCAAGACCGAGCTTATCCTCGCTGTCATGATAAGCGCGGGCAGAGTCGAAGAAGGTAATGCCGCCGTCCAGCGCCCTGTGAAGCAGGCGTACGGCTTCTTCCGCAGAGATACGCTGAATGGGAATGGCGCCGAAGGCATTTTTGCCGGTTACGATTCCCGTACGGCCCAGGGTAACGGTAGTCATAGAAAAAACTCCTTACTGGTTTAAAGTAGAGGTAAACGAAAAAGGGGTGAGGGAAACGGCGGCGCAAGAATCACCGGACGCCGCCCCCGCGTTTATTCGGCCTCGCTGGCGTGCTCTGCAAGAAACTTTTTGTAAAACTCGTAATTGGTACGGAGAAGTTCCGGCGTATCCAGGCCGTAGGGACAGTGCGCCGCACATTTGCGGCAGTGGAGACAGCTTTCAATCAAACGCATTTTTTCCTGCCAAGCCTTTGTCAGATATGGACGGTAGGGGGCACGCCCCAAAAGTGGGATGATGCGTGCGCAGGTGTTGATCTCGATTCCCACAGGGCAGGGCATACAGTAGCCGCAGGCGCGGCAGAAATCGCCGGCAAGCTCCTTGCGGTCGGCCTCAATCACAGCGCGCATGGCGTCGTCCATGGCAGGCGGGTCTTTGGCAAAGGATAAAAATTCATCCAGTTCACGTTCGCGCTGAATGCCCCAAATCGGCAGAACGTTGTCAAACTGATTCATGAAAGCGCAGCAGGCGGCGGCGTTGTTCAGGATGCCGCCGGAAAGCCCCTTCATGGCAATAAAACCGATCTGATTTGTACGGCACTTTTCCACCAGCGCCAAATCTACGTCGGAACACAGATAAGAAAACGGAAATTGCAGCGTATCATAAAGTCCGGAGGCGATGGCCTCGTCCGCAACGGCGGGGCGATGGTTGGAAAGGCTGATGAAGCGGATCTTCCCCTCCTGCCGGAAGGCTTCCATGGCTTCGTACATCCCGGTGCCGTCGCCGGGACGGTAGCACTGCGCCGGGTTGTGGAACTGATAAATGTCGACATAGTCGGTTTTCAGCATACGCAGGCTGGTTTCCAGGTCGCACCGCAGCGAGTCTGGTGTTTTTGCATGGGATTTTGTGGCGATGTAAATGTGGCTGCGCATTCCTTCAAAGGCACGCCCCAGTTTTTCCTCGCTGTCTGTATAACCGCGTGCTGTGTCAAAAAACGTGATGCCGCCGTCATACGCCTTGCGCAGAAGCCGGACTGCTTCCTCTGAAGTGATACGCTGGATTGGCAGCGCGCCAAACGCATTTTTAGAAACCGTAATCCCGGTACGGCCTAAAGTCACTGTGGTCATGGCTCAATTCTCCTCTCTCATATCTGAAAAAATCCCGCGCCGATGTCCTGCGGACAGAGCACGCATGGTGGCTATGTAAAAAGAACGGAAACAGTATAGCACAATGCCGAAAAAAGCGCAATCCCACACGAAAAAAGACCAGAAAACGCCGAAAAAATCCTCTTGACAAAGTCTGGTCGGTATGCTAGTATGTAAAGGGATGGTACTTTACATAAGGGAGGCGCGCCGCATGGCAAAGGATCTGGTAAAGATGAGTATGCTTTATGACCTTTACGGCGGCATGCTTACGGAAAAACAGCGCGAACTTTTCACGCTGTATTATGAAGAGGACCTCTCTTTAGCGGAAATTGCACAGAATGAGGGGATCACCAGACAGGGCGTCCGGGATACGATTGTCCGCGCCGAAGAGGCGCTTTTGGAGTGCGAAGACCGGCTGCGGCTCTCGGGCCGTCTGGCGGAGATCCGGCGCGGCGCACAGAAGATCGCCGTCGCCGCGTATGAAGTGGGCGAGATCAATCGCCGCAGTTATTTTGATACGCGCGTTGACGCCTATGTCAGGGAAATCATCGAAGCGACGAGGGTTATGGAATAATGGCATTTGAAAGTTTATCCGAACGCATATCCGCTGCATTTAAGAGTCTGCGCAGCAAGGGCAGGCTGACGGAACGCGATATCCGCGACGCGATGCGCGAGATCCGCATGGCGCTTTTGGAGGCGGACGTCAACTATAAAGTTGCGCGCGATTTTATTAAAACCGTCTCCGACAAGGCTGTTGGCGCTGATGTTCTCGAGAGTCTGACGCCCGGCCAGCAAGTGATCAAAATTGTCAACGACGAGCTGGTCGCCCTTATGGGCGGAACGAACGCCAAGATTTCCATGGCGTCCCGTCCGCCGACGGTTGTTATGCTCGTCGGTCTCCAGGGCGCAGGTAAAACGACAAACGGTGCAAAGCTCGCGGGATACTTTAAACGTCAGGGCAAGAGGCCTTTGATGGCCGCCTGTGACGTGTACCGTCCGGCGGCGATCCAGCAGCTGAAAATTGCTGCCGGGACATTTGATATCCCGGTGTATGAAGAAGGACAGGGAGACCCGGTCAAAATCGCGCAGAACGCGGTTGAACACGCGCGCCGGCATGGCAACGATATCGTGTTTATTGATACGGCCGGCCGCCTGCACGTGGACGAGACGTTGATGGATGAACTCTGCCGTATCCGCGACGCGGTTCATCCGAACGAGATCCTGTTCTTTGCCAACGCCATGACCGGACAGGATGCCGTTACGGCCGCGGGTGAATTTAATGATAAAGTTGGCATCGACGGCGTGTATATGACGCAGATGGATTCCGATGCCAGAGGCGGCGCCGCGCTTTCCATCCGTGCGGTGACGGGCAAGCCGATCAAGTTTATCGGTACGGGCGAGAAAATCTCAGACCCGAATTCGATTGAACTGTTTCATCCGGAGCGTATGGCCTCGCGTATTCTCGGCATGGGGGATATGCTCACGCTGATTGAAAAGGCGCAGGCCGAGTTTGACGAGAAAAAAGCCGAACAACTGGAACGCAAAATGCGTGAGTCAAAGCTTGACTTAAACGACTATCTGGACCAGCTTCATCAAATGAAAAAGATGGGTTCCGTGCAGGATATGCTCGGTATGATCCCAGGTATCAAGGCGTCGCAGCTGAAAGATGTCAAGGTGGATGACCGGCAGTTTTTGCGTATGGAAGCGATTATCACGTCCATGACGCCGAAAGAACGCGAGAACCCGGAGCTTATCAATTTCAGCCGCAAAAA
>URVL01000042.1 GCA_900551265.1 uncultured Eubacteriales bacterium
AGACTAGCGGGGAGATAATTGTTAGCTCCGATTTTGGCATGCAGAACGCCACCGTCTTCCTGGTCTGGCAAAAAAGAGCAGATACCGGTAACTGGCACTGTCTACGAGAGTATTATTACTCAGGCAGAGAAAACAACCGAATGAAACCGGTCAGCGAGCTAGTAAAAGGACTAGAGGACACGCTAAACGGGCAGAAAGATGATTTAGTCATTGTTGACCCATCCGCTGCCGCTCTCATTGTGGAGCTACGCAGTAGAGGGCATAAGGTCAAAAAGGCGGATAACACTGTTAACGATGGGATAGCGGATGTTGAGACGATGTTGACACAAGACAAATTATCGTTTGACCCGTCTTGCACACACACGATCGAGGAATTTGGCATCTATGCATGGGACCCAACAGCGGCTGACAAAGGCAGGGATGCAGTTATAAAACAGTCAGACCACGCAATGGATGCTATCAGGTATCTTGTAAAAACATTAAAACTCGTCAAGCGCAGCCGAACAAAACAATACAAATCAATTCTAGGGTGATAACAATGTATCTATCATATCAAGATTTTGTTGCCGCAAAAGACAAAGGGCAATTTATAAATCAGTTTATAAAATTCCACGAGAGTACAGGAGCATACAAAGAGGCGTTAAGGGCGGACAAGTATGACGCACAGGAAAATGAGACTATTTTACAGTTCCAGCGCGTCTATTACACTTTGTTGGGCCAGAAAAAGATAGATAATTTTTCGTCTAACGCACAGATATGCTCTAATTTCTTTCACAAATTAAATACACAGCGCTGTTCGTACAGCCTGGGAAACGGTGTCTTTTTTAATGACATGGGTGTCAAAGATAAACTAGGCAAACAATTCGACAGACGGATTAAAGAGGCGGCTTACAACGCATTAATTCACGGTCAATCTTTCCTTTTTTGGAATGTGGACCACGTGCACGAATTTCCTTTTACGCAGTTCGCCCCGATGTGGGATGAAGACACAGGGGCATTGATGGCGGGCATAAGATTCTGGCAACTGGACGAGCAGAAACCGTTTAAGGTTGTGCTGTACGAGGTGGATGGCTACACAACCTACAGTGCAGAGAGTAAATTTGGAGAATTAAAAGAGACCGCTCCCAAACGGGCATACAGACAGAGAATTGAGACTGCAAACAATTTGGAACCCGAAATTATCGGAGAAGAAAATTATAGCAGTCTCCCTATTGTACCGATGTTTGGTAATAAAAGGCATATAAGCACGCTAAGGGGGATGCAGTCGAAGATTGATGCTTACGACGCGGTACAAAGTGGTTTTGCCAATGATTTAGACGACTGTGCGCAGATGTATTGGCTCATTTCTAACGCTGACGGTATGACAGACGACGAACTGGTGGAATTCAGGGACCGGCTCAAATTTCAGCACATCGCAAAGGCTGAGGAAGGGCAGGTGCAAGCATACACACAAGAGCCACCATATACCGCTAGAAAAGAGTTTCTCGCACAAATGCGGTCAGAGATTTATGAGGACTTCGGGGCGCTGGATGTACACACCATAGCCGCCGGAGCAACAAATGATCATATCGACGCCGCATACCAGCCACTAGATGATAATGCAGATGATTTTGAGTACTTTGTAGGCGATGCGATTGAGAAAATTCTGGAGCTTGCGGGGATTGATGACGAACCGCAATTTAAGCGGAACAGAATCAGTAACGAGAAAGAGCGTACAGATATGATTCTTGAAGCGGCGAATTATCTGGATGAAGAAACCATTCTGAAAAAATTACCGTTTGTTGCACCGGAAGAAGTACCAGACATTTTGGAAAAGCTGGATGAAGAATCATATAACCGCTACACGGAGCCGATTGAACCAAATACGCTGGAAGATAATCCAGAAGGGGATGAATAACCATGTATCCATCCGACAAGTGGACAGAGCAGGAGCTACAAAAGTTAGAAAAGCGGTTAGCAGACGTATATAAACAGGCTGAAAAAGAGCTTAACGGCAAAGCGAGAAACTATTTTAAACAATTCTCCCGCCGATACGTCAAAGAATATGCGGCATACCAGGCAGGAAAGTATACCAAAAAAGAGTTTGAAGCATGGTTAATAAATCAGTATGGCAGAGGGCAGAGGTGGGAAGCACTCCGTGAAGACATGGCGCGGCGGCTGACAGAGTCAAACCAGATTGCCGCGGCATACATCAATGAGAAGACCCCTCTTGTGATTGCCATTAATCATAACTTTGAGGCATATATGATTAAATCCCTTGTGCCTGATAGACAGATAAAAGAGATTGGAGATATTGCGTTTAATTTGGTTGACGAGCACACAGTTAAACGGCTGACGGTCAAAAAGCAGAAGATTCTTCCACCGCGTAGGGTACTGAAAAGCAAGGATGTGCACTGGAACAAGAAGAAATTGCAAAATGCACTACTGCAAGGAATTTTACAGGGTGACAGTATAAAAAAGCTCGCAGGGCGATTTCAGGACGTTACAGGTATGAATCATACTGCCGCAATCCGAAACGCCCGCACAGCGTTTACAGGAGCGCAGAACGGGGGCAGGCAGGCGGCATACGAGGAAGCCTACCAGATGGGAATTGATGTAGTGAAACACTGGACAGCAACAAAGGACTTGAGGACACGAGACAGTCACAGAGCGCTAGATGGCGAAGAAGTACCGTTTAACATGGCGTACTCAAACGGTCTCATGTATCCGGGAGACCCAAGTGGAATCCCGGCGGAAGTTTATAACTGCCGCTGTACGCAGAGAACTGCACTACCCGCCGAACTAGCACAACCGCGAATGATACGCGTCAGAAACCCAGAGACAGGCAGAAACGAAGTCATAGAAGACATGACCTACTACGAATGGTTAGCAACGCAAAGGGGGCGAATATAATGGCGGATATTGATGTTGTGAGTCACGTGGACGAAGTAATACTTAAAACCACCATGGCACTTGCAAGGGCATTAGAACAGGCAGGAGCCGCCGCAGAAGGGCACGCAAAAGACCTTTGTCCGGTCGATACGGGCGCATTAAGAAACAGCATTACGCATCGGACCGACTTGGAAAATCTCACGGAAACAATAGGCAGCAACGAAGAATACGCCGCCTATGTGGAACTAGGAACTGGCGTGTATTACAAGGGAGGAAGAAAGACCCCGTGGACTTATCAGGACGATAAGGGACAATGGCACATCACAAACGGTCAGAGGGCGCAGCCGTATTTAAAACCGGCGGCGGCAAATTACGCGAAAGAATACACAGCAATCATTGCAGATGAATTAAAAGGAGCGATGGAATAATGGACAGATTGTCTTTGCTCGTCAAGGCAAAGGAAACGGCGGAGTATTTTGTTGATAAAAAATTTAAATACTCTCAAAACGTGGCGAATAGCTGGGCGGGCGCAAAGAAGAAAAAGGTAAGCAACTGCGCATCGTTCGTGTGCTATTGCTTACAGCAGTTAGGAATCCTCAAGGCCGGGCAGATGTTTTACTGCAATAAAAGCGGAAACATCGTCTGGAAGGGAACAGCGACCAAGACAGCTATGTTAAAACACTACAAACTGATTACAGTCAACAAGTTGCCGCGGGATTATAAAAGTAAATTAAAGCCTGGAGACATTTGCCTTTATCGCCTACATACTAACATTTTTGCAGGAATAAACGAGAGCAATAAAATGGTCTGGTGGGATGCTGGAAAGGCTAGTACAAATACTAAAAAAGCAGGTGGAACATACAAAAAGATACATAGGATTATTAACAGCAACCAGAAAATCTTATATGTGCTGAGATGGAAAGGGTGAGAAAATGACACAGAGAAAAATTATTGATGTATCTACATACAACGGCACGATTGACTGGAAGAAAGTAAAGAAATACGGTTGCGATGGTGCGATCATTAAGATTATCCGCAAGGATTTAGGCAAAGATAAAAAATTTGAGGAGAACTATAAAAAGTGTGAGAAATTAGGTATCCCATGGGGCGTGTATAACTACACATACGCTACTACAGTGGCAAAAGCTAAGTCAGACATGGAACTTGTATGCGACATCCTCGACAAGATTAGTAAGAAGCATTTTAAATACGGCGTTTGGTTTGACATTGAAGACAAAGTGCAGGCAGGGCTAAGCAAAGTAAAGATTGCCGAGATTATCAATGCGGCACAGACTGTCGTTGAGTCAAGAGGCTATAAATTTGGTGTTTACACCGGGATGTCGTATTTTTCGGAGCATATTGATAAAAACAAGGTCAAGTGTAAAAACTGGTGGATTGCACGTTATTACAAAGGCTATAACCGCATGGCATTTAAAGCGACACCAAACAAATCTTATAAGCCTACAAACGTAGCCGACCTTATGGTGTGGCAATATACTAGCTCTGGCGTGTTTCCAGCCAAGGTTTCAACCGGCAACGGCGGCAAGTTTGATTTAAATATTTTGTATCACGACTTCCCGGCGACGGTGCAGAAGGAAGAAACAACAAAAAAGGTTAAATACACCGGGAAATTTCCTAAATTGCCGCCACGCGGCTACTATGCGTTTTTAGACGGCATCACGGTATTAAAAAACACAAGGGAAGAAATTGAGAAATTGCAGAAGTTTTTAAACTGGGCTATCGGCTCAAAATTAGAAACTGACGGCAAATATGGAGAAAAGACAGAAGATGCAGTTAGTATTTTCCAGTCGAAATGTAAATTAAAAATTGACGGCAAATTTGGGGCGAAATCCCTTAAAGCTGCAAAATTATTTAGTAAGTAATCACGAAGTACTGTGATTTACATATAAAGTCATTTAGGGAAAGAAATCCCTCAAAGAAAAGGAGTAATCAAATGGCATTAACAAGAGCTTTTTTAAAAAGCATGACACTTACAGACGAGCAGGTTTCCGCGATTATCGAAGAACACTCTGCAACCGTTACGGGTCTCAAGAACGAGATTAGTAAATACAAAGAGGACGCAGAGAAAGTCCCAGACCTCCAGGAGAAATTGAAGGACTATGAAAAGGACGACTGGAAAGGCAAGTATGAGAAAGAACACGCAGGTTTTGAGAACTACAAAGCCGAGCAGGACAAGAAGGCATTGTACGATGCGAAAGAAGCCGCATACAAAAAGATGCTTGAAGATTCCGGCGTGTCCAGTAAAGTAATTGGCCTTGCATTAAAAGCGTCAAAAGAAACTATTGATAATTTAAAAATCGGAACTGACGGGAAATTTGAGAACGCAACAGAGGTAGAAAAAGGCATCAAAGAATCGTATGCCGATTATATTACAACCGAAACGACTCAAGGCGCTAACGTATCAAATCCACCGGGAGGAGAACCGGGGAAAATGACCAAGAAAGAAATCATGGAAATTAAAGATGCGGGCGAACGTCAGAAAGCGATTGCGGAAAATCACGAACTTTTTGGTTTTTGAAAGGAGTAGACAATGGCAGGAGTAACCACTAGCACTATATTAAATACAGATAGCGCTCTCAAAGCGAGAGAAATTGATTTTGTAACACAATTTGAAAAAAACTGGGATGCGCTGAGAACTATCTTGGGAATCTTTAAACCTATCAGAAAAGAGCCGGGCACCAGCTTAGTAACCTACGAAGCGCAGATGAAAGATGAAGCTTTACAGGGCGGCGCAAGCGTAGGTGAGGGTGAGGCAATCCCTTTTACACAGTTTAAAGTTGTGGAAAGCAAGAAAGAAGATATTGTTGTAGAAAAATACGCTAAATCTTTAACTCTTGAGTCTGTGGCAAAATGGGGCGCAACGGTCGCAATCGAAAAGACAGATGATGCCTTTATGGTTGAGCTGCAGAACAAGGTTTTAAAAGATTTTTACACATTTTTAAAAACGGGAACATTAAAAGGTACGCAGAAGAAATGGCAGAAAGCACTTGCGATCGCAAAAGGTGCTGTACTCAACAAATTCGCAGGCATGAACAGAAATGTAACCGAAGTCGTAGGATTTGCAAATGTAATGGATTTTTACGACTGGTTAGGTGATAAAGAGATTACTGTGCAGACAATGTTTGGATTGCAGTATATCAAAGACTTCTTTGGTTTCTCTACACTGTTCCTCCTCCCTGACGCCTACATCCCGGCAAAAACTGTTATTGCAACACCTGTAGAAAATATTGACTTGTATTATATTGATCCCGGCGATAGTGATTTTAAAAAACTTGGCCTGGACTACACAACATCTGGCGAAACAAATCTGATTGGATTCCACGCAGGCGGCAACTATACAAACGCCACAGGCGAAACATACGCCATTATGGGCATGAAGCTGTGGGCAGAATACCTTGACGGTGTTTGCGTAGTTACTGTCGGAACCACAGAAACTATCCCAGAAGTATCAAGTGCCGTTTCGGAAGTAAGTTCGAACGGAAAATAAAAGGGGATGATTGAGTGCTTTATGAAATCATGAATCACATTCACAATTTCTTCCCGGTCAAAGGGGCGGCAATCACGGGAGAAATAACAATCGGAGATTGGATTTTTGACACGCTTAATTTTGATGTAGGCGTGACAGAAGATACTAAAGACCTGCGTTATTCTACTACCGCGATTCGCCTCCCGCTACAAGATGGGCAGTACTATTTAGTAAGCGGCTCTATCTTTAATGACGGGGTTTATCAGTACCACAAAGGCAATACTGCTCCGTTACAGGAGGAGACTTTTAACGGCGTAGTTGTTCCGCTGGCTATCCCCAAACCGTTTTTGTCACTGGTGGACGAAATCAGCGAGTGGCAGGCGAAAAACGGCAATTTAGGAGCGTATCAGTCGGAATCGTTTGGCGGATATTCGTACAGCAGGGCAACAAACAGTAAAGGCGAGACCTACACGTGGCAAGATGCCTTTAGGGCACGCCTGAACCCATGGAGGAAAATGGCATGAGTTTAATCAATGAATTTTTACAAGATTGCATACTCATGGATAAAAAGCGTACTTCTGACGGCGAGGGTGGATTTATCACCGAGTGGGTGGAAGGTGCTAAAATACAGGCGGCAATAATCCAAGATACCTCTATGTCTGCCAGGGTGGCAGAGAAAGAGGGTGTAACAGCAACATATACAATTACTACAGCTAAAACAGTAAAGCTAGACTATCATGATGTATTAAAAACAAAAGACGGAAAAATTTTTAGAGTTACATCAAATTCAGGAGAAAAAGAAACCCCTGCGTCGTCTAATTTAGACATAGCACAGGTCCCGGCGGAGAAGTGGGAGTTAACGTCATGACCCCAACGGCGGCACTATATCAATTTTGGTCATCCTTCGGCATAACTGCATATCCGTCTAACAGGGTGCCGGAAGATACCGCTTTCCCTTTTATCACATACGAACCGATTATAGCAAATTGGTGGACAGGTGCGGCCGCCACTAGCGTCGTAAATGTCTGGTATCACACAGAATCTGAGGCAGTCCCAAACAAAAAGGCAAAAGAAATCAGCGACAGATTGCAAGGAGGTACTACGGTAAAATGCGATGATGGATTTATTTTCCTGTCGCAAGACCAGCCTTGGACTCCTTTAGTCGATGAAGCTGACTCGTCAATAGTACGCAGATACACAGTAATAACTATGCAATTTATAACTATTTAATGAGGTGAGCAAATGAAGTATACGCAGGTACCTTCTGACCTTTTCAAAAAAATACAGATTAACGCCGGTATTATTGTATCAGCTTTTGAGCCGGAAACGGGTGCCATAACAGCAACTAACATCCTCATGGCAACCAGCGGCGGTTGTAGCTTTAGCGCGGAGCCATCCTTTACGGATTTCGGGGAAGACATTGATAATGTGCCTAAAAACACGATGGAACTCAAGGAAATCGAATCTATCGAAGTAAAATTATCAGGCACAGCCGTTACAATGGATACCGCACAGGCTAAAAGTTTTATGGCGGCGGCAGACGTAGCGGGAAACAAAGTAACACCAAGGGCAGATTTAAAGGCAGAAGATTTTAAGGATATTTGGTGGATTGGCGACTATTCGGACGAAAATTCCGGGGATTCCGCCGGATTTATCGCAATCAAAATTATGAATGCACTCTCAACGGGCGGATTTAAGATTAAATCAGATGATAAATCCAAAGGAAATTTTGATTTCGAATACACAGGACATTACAGCATTAAGAACGCAGAGACAGTACCTTACGAGGTTTATATCAAAACAGGCGAAGCGGCGTAGGAGGTAAAGCATGAAATTATCAGAATTAACAGCAGAACAGGGTTTAGAAGCCATTGCGAACTCCCTCGAACATATCGGTAACATTGCAGACGATGATGATGCGCTCAGCCTGTGCCAGAAGCTTGTACCGCAGGAAGGGGAGAAATATATCAAAGTCTTTGCTAGGGGTGCTAAAACAGCTCCTAGGCTGTTAAAAACACACAAAGATGATGTAATTGGAATCTTAGCAGCGTTTGAATTGCAGAGTGTTGAGGAATACAAGAAAAAGCATAAATTAATGGACATTATCAAAGGCATGGTTGACCTCATCAATGAGCCGGAGGTACGTCAGCTTTTTTTCTCAGCGCCAACAAGCGCAGCAGAAGAACCCTCTGGCGATGCGCAGGAGAATACAGAGGAAGAAGCGTAAAGGGATTCTTGCTGTACGTCAAGGCTAAGATTTTAGACGACACAGAGGAATTAATTTACAAACGATACATGGCCGATGGGCTGAAATATGTAACCGAAAGCATTTCGCAGGCGTTCGGTGGGAAATATCTCTATGTATCATTTTTTGATTTAATTAATAGCGATAAAAAGCAAACAGTAACAAAGACTGGCGAAGAAATAGCCGCGGACGTCATTAAAAAAGCCGGATTGGTGGTGATGAGTGATTGAATGTGATGGAATTGTTTGTCACTCTGGCAATCAAAGACACCGCATATAAGCAGGGGCTGAAAGACGCAGAAGGTAACGCCAGCTCGTCCACATCAAAAATTGGCGGGGCATTTAAAGCGGTCGGGAAAGTAGCTAAAACAGCTATGGTGGCCGGCTCTGCTGCCGCCGTTGCATTTACAAAAACATCAATAGATGCCGGAATGAATTTTGATACTGCAATGTCTCAGGTAGCAGCTACCATGGGAACAACCGTAGACAAAATAGGGAACGTCAAAGCCAAGGCTGAGGAAATGGGGCGCACAACAAAGTACACCGCAACGGAAGCGGCGGAAGGAATGAATATCCTTGCTCAGGCTGGCTTGTCGGCGGATGAGCAGATTAGCGGTATCGGAACGGTACTTAACCTTGCCTCTGCCGGTGCTATGAGTCTGGAAGAATCGGCATCATATACTGCCGGAGCTGTAAAAGGCTTTGGTGACTCGATGAGTAACGCATCTTACTATGCCGATTTGATGGCAAAGGGTGCTACTCTTGCTAATACGGACGTAAGAGGCCTTGGAGAGGCTTTTTCCGGTTCTGCTGCCACAGCGAAAAACTACGGTCAAGCGGCGGACAGTGTCACGCTTTCCTTACTTCGCTTGGCAGAGCAGAACGTGACAGGCTCCGAGGCATCTACGGCATTAAATAGGGCAATGGCGGACTTATATACTCCGACTGATGATGCATCAAAAGCTTTAGATCAGTTAGGTGTATCCGCCTATAAGTCAAACGGCGAGGCAAAAGATTTTAACGACCTCGTAGACGAGCTTAATGGCTCTTTGCAGGGTATGACAGCGGAACAAAAAAACAATGCTCTTGCAACGATTTTTACAACGCAAGGCTTACAGGCGTTTAATAAAATGACCGCATCGAGTGATGCGACTGTGCAAAAATTTTGGAAAGGAATACAGGATTCTTCCGGCTCCGCAGCACAACAGGCGGCTACGCAGTTAGATAATTTGCAGGGCGACATAACCTTGCTATCTAGCGCCACAGAAGGCCTGCAACTTGCTTTTTATAATACCTTTTCGGGTACTATCCGTGGTGCCATCAAAGGTATAACAAGCGAGGTTAGTGGATTAGCTGAGGCGATGGAATCTGGCGGCATAAGCGGCGCCCTTTCCAAACTGGCGCAAGATGCGATTAATTTTAGCGGCCAGTTGCCGGGGCTGACAAAAATCGGCGGCGACCTCATAAACGGTTTAATTTCAAGCGTTACTCAAAATTCTGGCAGTATTACAACTGCTGTCAGCCAACTGTTAAATAATCTTGCCTCTACGATTTCCACAGGGCTAAATGTATTTACATCGGTCGGAGTTAATTTGCTGACGACTATCGCTAACGGCATGACTCAGGGCATCCCGACCTTTTTGGGGCAGGCGTTGCCGATGCTGACACAATTTACAGAGTCATTGAGGAGCAACGCAGGCAAATTGATAAATGCAGGCCTGACACTTATCCAGAATATTGCTCAAGGGCTGATTAATTCTATTCCTGTATTGATTGCATATGTACCTACAATCATAACGAATTTGGCTGGCATTATTAACGATAATGCGCCAAAAATCCTTGCAACAGGAGTAACAATCATAACAAATTTAGCGATTGGCTTAGTTCGTGCGATTCCGTTATTAATTGCTAATTTACCGAAGATTATCACAGCAATCGTAAGCGTATTTACAGCGTTTAACTGGTTTTCGCTTGGTAAAAACATTGTTACCGGCATAATAAAAGGGGTCAAAAATCTCCCTTCTCTTTTAAAGGGTGCCGCTAAAAATGCTGTAAACGGATTCAAGGGAGCATTTAAGGGAAATGGTATTTTATCGGCTGTAAAAGGAGCATTTACTAAGATACCATCGGCTGTTAAAAGTATCTTTACTAAGGCAGTATCCCTTGTAAAAAGCTTCCCTGGACGGTTTAAGAGCGTCTTAAAGTTTAGCTGGTCTCTTCCACACCTAAACCTACCGCACCTGAGTGTTTCCGGCGGAAAAGCTCCGTTCGGTATTGGGGGAAAGGGTTCCCTGCCATCATTCCACATTAGCTGGTATAAAAAAGCCATGGAAAGCCCATATGTATTTTCTGATGCCACCTTGTTTGGAGCAGGAGAAGCAGGAGACGAGATGCTGTACGGTCGTAGCAGACTGATGAACGATATCAAAGAGGCAACACAGGGAACGAAAAACGATGTAACTATTAATGTAACTGTAAACGGTGCAGATAACCCGGAAGAATGGGGAAGAAGAATGGCAAGTGAGCTTAGAAGGCAGGTGAAAATGGCATAATGGCAAAGAAAAAGAAAAAGTCTGCTGCTCCTAGCGGTCTGTCTATATCGAGAGACGGTTTGAAATTTACAATATCTTGGAAAATACCGGCGAAAAAATATGAGGATGGACAGTGGCTATGGTATCGTCTACATACAAAAAACGCCGGTGCTTCTAAATGGGATTGGACAAAGTGGAAGAAAATAAATGTAGGAAAATCAGCAACTAAAAAAACGGTAGCACTTAATGCAAAAAATTATTATCCTGTCTCATCAAAATTATTAAACGCGATAGAATTTAAGGTAAAGGGCAAAACAAAAAGTGATAAAAAGCATACCTATACAGCCGCACATTCCACAAAGACATTTACCATTTATGCACCAAATGCCCCTTCCGTTTCTTATTCTCTTGATGATACTGGCGCAAATAAAGGTACATTTACTTGGAATACCTCATACGAGGCAAATGATGCAAGGCATTTTGCAAGGACGCAGGTACAGACCGCATTAATGACAAACTATAAGGGCGCCATTGCAAACGCTCGCTTTACCAATGCATCCTATACGGGAGCGTCTGGCACATGGGCGATAACAGAGGATGGTTCCCCGACACAAAACAAGACATTTTGCCGTATTGTAAGGGCAAAATCGAGAGGGTGTGCCGGAGATTCCGGTTGGAGCTATGCATACCATTATTACAGCATCCCAGAGCGTCCAAATATACAGAGTACAGGGAGCAAAGAGATAGGCTCCTCTAGCCGCTATGTATGGGCAAACTGGGTGCAGGCATCGCCGCGGGACCGCCCTGTGGATTCTATGGAGTTACAATATGCCATAGACACGCCGGAAAGCGGAGAGAGGTATACCGGCACATCATGGAGTACAGGAGTAACCGTTGCGTACCATGATTATACGGTGTCAGCAGATTTTAACACAGACGATGGCATAGCGGAAGACCAGATTATGTGGACAAGAGTGCAAAGTACGCACGATAAAAAATATGCATACTCTGAGCCACGAGTAGCGGCGCGAGGGGCTTTAAAATCCCCGTCATTTGATACGGTATCGGCAACAGGAACAACACTTATCATCAATAACGTTGAGCGAAATACGGAGGTTCCTGACGCCAAAACAGCAATCTGGATGAAAATAGACAACGAGGAAAAAGGTATTATCGCGATCACCGACAAAGAAGGGACAATCACAGTTACGTGTCCGGACGTGTCCGGCGGCGCTGAATACCAGATTGCCCTCAAGAATTTTACCGGAACTTCTGCACCTCAAAACGGAGCATCTGGCATCACCTACAAACTTAGCCCCCTCATGCAGTCAGGGTGGGTTTACTCGGAAACAAGAAAGATTGCAGTCCCACCGAAAAATATAACTGCAATGGCAGTGGCATCTGATACCGTGGAACTAACATGGGATTGGTCGTGGAAAAATGCAGATGCGGCTACCATTGCGTGGGCAGACCATGAGGACGCATGGATTAGTACGGACGCCCCAACTACTTATGATGTAGAGGACAAGGAAACAACGTGGCATATCGGGTCCCTGGAATCGGCAAAAACATATTATTTCCGCGTAAGATTGCGGGATACGTCCGGGGACGAAGAAGTGCTATCTCCTTGGTCTGATACGGTTTCCGTATCACTGAGCGAGACACCAACAACACCTACATTAGCAACAACAGAAAACTATCTTAGTATGGACGACACAGTTATTTGTAGTGTCGGCTATACCGGAAACAGCAAAGCGAGCATAAAAATAGCGGAAGCGGTTAACGATGAGCCAGTTAAAGGCAAAGATGGAAACGTCGTTGTTTTAATGATGTCTTCCGGCATGGAGACATTATCGGAAACTATTGAAAACATTAATAAAATCTATACTGCAAGTGGCCTTTTGAGCAATCTATGGAATGTAGGAGAAATCCATTATTTAAAAGCAATGGTTACAGCACAGGGAGGCAAGGAAGGGGCATGGTCAGATTCTGTGGCTGTTGAAATTGTTGCAAAACCTGCGATAAACAGCGTGACAACAAATCTTGTTTCGGAATCAACTGCATATAATTCTGGCGATGTTACCACGGAAACAAGCGACCAGACAGTACCAGAATCATCGGAAGGTACAACAAATTATTTAGAGCAGCTACCATTAACAATAGTCCCTTCCTTCGGGGATTCTGCTGGCACAGCAAAAGTAACGATTGTCAGGGACGAGGATTATTATATTCTGCGCCCGGACGGATTAAAGGAACAACATTTTGCCAATGAAATTATTGCTAGTTTTACTGGCAGTGAAACAGACAGCTATGCTATTGGCTTAAGCGACCTGATCGGGCAGATGGATGACGGTGCAAGGTACAGCATACAGATTGCATTTACAGACATTTATGACCATGTGGCAGAAAAAAAGATACCGTTTGTTGTACGGTGGAAACACCAGCCGGAAGTACCAACGGCCACTGTAAATACGATTGCAGACAACAAAACAGCGAGTATTGTTGTTGCTAAACCAACCACATATGCTGATGGGGATACATTCGACTTGTATCGGATGAGTGTAGACAGAGCAGAATTGATTCTGGAAAATGGGGTTTATGGACAGAAATATGTTGACCCATACCCGGCGTTAAATGAGTACGGCGGCATACTGGTTGTAAATAAAACTGCCAACGGTGACTATATAACGTCAGATAGTTCGTTTGCGTGGTTATATAGCGATTTTTCCATCGAATATAAAAAGGCAATCATTGATTTTGACGGTGAATCTATCGAAATCCAGTATAACCTTGATTTAGATAATTCGTGGGATAAAGATTTTGAGAGGACAGTATACCTTGGGGGCTCTGTGCAAGGCGATTGGAACCCTGCGATCACTCGCGATTTAAAAATTGATGCAGTAAGTATCTCACTGACAGAACCAACGATGATTGAGCAAATGAGACGGCTCGCAACGTATCCCGGAATATGTCACGTTAGGACACCAGATGGTTCATCGTTTTCCTGCGATATACAGGTGTCGGAGAAAAAAGACCACGATAATAAAATGAGGACAGATTTCTCATTAACGATAAAAAAAGTGGATTCGGAAGAACTGGATGCTGTGACGGAAGAACAGTGGAACGCAGAGCATCCTAATGAGGTGGCGTGATGGATTGGAGCAAAGGATTTTCAGCAAGATATATTTTAACAACAGTTGACCCTAAGACGTGGACAGACCGTCAAGAATTTGAATTTACTGAGGGTAGTATTGACCGGGACAGTACGTCAGATTTAAGGGAATCTGCTTCCGTCACAATGACGGAAAAGATAACAGACAATGAGTGTTGGGTCCGCATTTACCTACAAGCCAGACAGGGAGGGTCGGGAGCAAAAGTAGCGCTATTTACTGGCCTGACCGCCTTCCCAGAAAGAAAGCTTGATGGTGTGAGAGAAACTTACAATATTGACTGTTATTCCGTTCTCAAGCCGGCAGATGATGTAATCCTGCCGCGTGGCTATTATGCACCAGCCGGTAGCGGAGCAAAACAGATTAAAAATCTGCTTAATGATTGCATCCCCGCCCCTGTGTATGTCGAAGGAACATCGCCGATAACTACAGATAATATCGTTGCGGAAGATGGGGAAACAAGGCTCACAATGGCGCTGCATATTTTAGATGCCATTGGCTGGCGGATGCGAATACTTGGCGATGGAAGTATTGTTATCTGCGCAAATGATAATAATAGCAGTCTTACGGTGGGAATTAACGCGAACGACATCATAGAGTGTGATGTAACAGACACATTTAATTGGTACGACACACCGAACTGTTTTATGGCAATACATGACGATTACGGCGCAGCCATCGCGCGGGACGACAGCCCGGACAGTTATTTATCAACCGTCAGCCGGGGCAGGGAAGTGTGGAAATCGGAAACAGGCGTTGAATTATCTTCCGGGGAAAACATAGCGGCTTATGCCGTTAGAAAACTAAAAGAATTGCAGAATCCTGCCAGAACGATACAGTATAGCCGGCGATTTTTCGAGGACGTTCTTTTAGGCGATGTGGTCTTTCTAA
>URVL01000043.1 GCA_900551265.1 uncultured Eubacteriales bacterium
GCCAAAGCCAGTATGTCCTCATAAGTTGGTATCCCTGCAAGCATATCCGAACCGGAAAAAGAATCTGATCCGATAGTTAATACTCGATCGTCACCCTCATACCACACTGTTGACTCGCCGTCCTGATACGCCGTCGTACAAAGCGTACGGTTGGTCATACTGTCGAGCGTCTTTATCACGTATCTGTCCGGAAAAACCCACAATTCCGTACCAGCCACACGGCCCTCATCCCGATACGAAACAACATTCTCCACCCGAATATAATAGGACTCCGGGCGCTCCAGCGTCGCTATTACATTCTGCACATTGTACGCCGTAATACTTAAGCGCTGCGCATCGTCATTAGGTTCTGTCGGACGTTGCTGCACATCATTTTCATCGCTGATGTCCGAACTGTCAGGCAGCGTAATGTCCACCTCGTGGCTGTTAGGATTCAAAGTCGATATCAGTAAAAAGACCAGCACAACACCCATCACCAGCACAACCAGCATGGCGGCAAGCCATTCAACTTTTATCTTCTTCATATGGCCATTCCTTCAAAACGTGTCAAATGTTCTCACGTCTCTCGATCCGTTTGACACTCCCATCCGTTTTCCCGGTTTCAGGGCGCGACCTATCTGCTTCCCGGATATCTTCCGGACCAGCTTCTTCTCTATGCTCACGTGAAGCAATCAGCTTCACCCCAAACACCGCCGCTACCAAAATTGCAAGCAGCAACAGAATTGCCTTAATTTCTCCGCCCGCGGCCAAAATAATCGCCGCAATGCCAAACATCCCAGAAATGCAATACAGAATTGCAACCGTCTGCTTCTGATTAAATCCCATATCAATCAGCTTGTAGTGCATATGCTCTCGGTCAGAAGCCATCGGACTCTGTCCATGCGAGACACGCCGGAAAATGGCAATCACCATATCAAGCAGCGGAATACCAATAACAAGACACGGTACCAGGAAGCCGACTACCACATAAAACTTGAAAAGTCCTTGTATTGACATCGTTGCCAACACAAATCCCAAAAACATAGCGCCTGTATCGCCCATAAAAATTTTCGCAGGATTCAAATTATACGGCAAAAAACCAATAATTGCACCGGCAAGCGCTGCCATAATGACTGCAACATAAGCGTTTCCCAAAATACAGGAAATCACCAGCAACGATACAGCCGAAATTCCGGACACGCCCGCGGCCAAGCCATCCAGGCCATCTATCCAGTTAACGGCATTCGTAATCCCGACAATCCAGATAATCGTTACGGGAATTGAAACAACCTCACTTAAAACAACATCCGGATTGCTTCCGATTCCAAACGTAGAGAGCACATCGATACGAATGCCCCCATAAAACACCGGGATCAAAGCCGCCGCAATCTGCACAAGCAGCCTAAGCCAGGCAGGCAGATCATAAATATCGTCAAACGCGCTAACCACAATAATGATAAGCGCGCCGAGGAGGATACTCGTCATCTGACGATCCATGCTGCCAAACAGCAAAAGCGACACGACAAATCCAAAAAATATAGCAAGTCCGCCCATGAGCGCCGTTGGCTTTTCGTGTGCATGACGTCCGCGTGGCTCATCCACGGCACCAACCAAAAACGCAAATTTCTTGGCAAGCGGTGTCGTTGCAAACGCCAAGATACCCGCCACCACGAATGCTGCCGCAGTATACAGGTAGGATAACTGTGTCATAATCTCCTCCGTAAAACCTCAGTGCCTTACAAACCCGACCTTACGGTAGACCTTATCCAGCGTTTTTCGTGCAATGGCCTGCGCACGGCGCGCGCCGTCCGTATAAACGCTTTCCAAATACGCTTTATCTTTTAAAATATCCTCTGTCTTTTCGCGGATTGGGCGCAGAAGTTCCACGACGGCTTCGCCAACCTTCGTTTTAAAGTCGCCATAGCCATGGCCTGCGAATTCCGCTTCAATCTCTGCAAACGTCCGGCCCGTAGCCGCTGAATAAATTGTCATCAGATTTGAAATTCCGGCCTTGTTCTCCGGATCATAGCGTACTTCGGTTTCGCTGTCCGTAACGGCACGCTTGAACCGGCGCATGATATCCTCCGGTTTATCCATTAGAATAATGCGGCCAGGGTCTTCATCCTCTGACTTTGACATTTTCTTTGTCGGGTCCACGAGGCTCATCACACGCGCGCCGACCTTTGGAATAAAGGGCTGCGGGATTTTAAATGTCTCACCATATACGCCGTTAAAGCGGTTAGCGATATCCCGCGTCAGCTCTACATGCTGCTTCTGGTCCTCGCCAACCGGAACATAGTCCGGCTGGTAAAGCAGAATATCCGCCGCCATTAAAGACGGATACGTGAAAAGTCCACCATTAATATTCTCGGCATTTTTCGCAGATTTATCCTTAAATTGCGTCATGCGTGAAAGTTCACCGAACATGGCATAACAATTGAGTACCCAGCCAAGCTCTGCATGCTCGTGCACATGGCTCTGTATAAAAAGCGTATTCTTCTCCGGATCAAGGCCACAGGCAATATACTGGGCAAGCTGCTCAATCGTACGGCGTCTCAGATCTGCCGGCTTCTGCCGGACCGTAATTGCATGAAGATCGGCCATAAAATAATAGCAGTCATAGTCATCCGCGCGCTCAGCCCAGTTACGGATAGCGCCGACATAAGAGCCAAGCGTCAATTCTCCGCTCGGCTTAATGCCGGAGAGCATAACCGGCTTTTTTGGCGTAGTCGTTACATCCATAGCTACTCACTCTTTCCTCATCCAATGAATTCGCGCATGGCATCTCCCATAATTTGAATGCCACGCTCGATCTGCTCAAAACTCGGCAGCGAAAAATTCAACCGAATATAAGGACTGATCTCCGTTTCGTCAACGCTGAAAGAAGACCCCGGTACGCCCATTACGCCGCGCGTTCCGCAAAGTTTGCAGAATTCCACACCGTCATAGCCATCCGGTAACCGGCACCACAGGAAGAGTCCTCCGTCCGGACGCTCATACGCGCACGACTTCGGAAACCTTGCCTCTATCGCATCACACATGGCATCACGCTTTGCACGATACATATTACAGACCTCGGCGATGTGGGCGTCGATATCATACTTCGTCAGCATATCGCAGGCAATCATCTGATACATGAGGTTGGTGTGGACATCGCTCACCTGTTTTGCCACCGTTAGCTTGGAAATCACACTGCGGTTAGCCAGAACATAGCCCACACGGATGCCTGGCGACAGGATTTTTGAGAAACTCCCTACATAGATGACACGGCCCTCTGTGTCCATGCTCTTAATTGTCGGAACCGCTTCACCGGAATAGCGGAGTTCAAAATAGGGGTTATCTTCCAGTATCAGAACATGATACTTCTCGGCAAGCTCCAAAATCTTCCGACGTTTTTCTGCCGATGTAACGCGCCCCGTCGGATTTTGGAAAGTCGGAATGATATAAATCAGTTTGACATTTTCATTGTCGCGCAAGGCAGCTTCCAACTTTTCCAAATTCATGCCGTCCGGTTCCACCGGAACGCCAATAAGGTTTGCACGATAAGAGCGGAAGCTATTTAAGGAGCCAATAAAACTCGGCGACTCACAGATCACGCCGTCTCCCTCATTCAAAAAGCATTTTGCGGTCAAATCCATACCCTGCTGCGCGCCGGTGACAATAATCACGTCGTCATCATCCGTTCCGGTATGATACTTGTCACGCATGCGCGCTTTTACCGCTTCACGCAGGGGAGTGTATCCTTCGCTGACGCCATACTGCAGGGCGGAAGCAGGCGACTCCTTGAAAATCCGTTCAGAAATCGCGCTCATTTCCGCGACAGGGAACGCCTCCGGCGCAGGATTTCCCGCAGCAAATGGAATAATATTCGGATCCTGTGTCACCTTCAAAATTTCACGAATGGCCGATGGTTTCAGCTCACTGATTCTATTTGAGAATGTGTATTGCAAAACGAATGCCTCCCCTTCAAGATTGTATCGATATATTTTAGCACAAAAAAGCTGTATATTCAACACGATTTTTCACAAACAACCGGCCAACGAATCTGACAAAGCACCGGACAGGCACATTCGTTGCAGCTGCATACAACGGGCCTTGTCATTTCGACGATTCTCTTCCCAAAAAAGTTGCACCGGCCATTTCCTTTTTTCGAAAAAAACGGATGCCCCGGTTTCCGGCGCACCCGTTTGCAGCAAAGCTATTTTTTCTTTTTGCGGCCGCCGTCATAATTCTCTCCAAATTGAAGATCGTTAAACTCAAAACGCGGCTTCGGCGTTAAAAGAATGACTTCTTCGTCGTCGTCTCCATGTCCTGACGCACGCTTCACCGAATTCGGCAGTTCCGCATTCGGCGTCAGGTCGGACTCAAAGACACGCGTGCTCTGTTCCCGGCGTTGGGGCGCGGTATCCGTTGGAACCGGCGGAACGTTTGGCAATGGAACGGTATCCGGCAAAACAGTATGCGGCTGCTGGGAAATAGGTTGTGCCTGGGCGGTACGGGCAGGCTGTGCGGCAGCATTAACTGGCTGCGCCGTATGGCCTGCGTCAGCCTCCACATGAAACTCCTGATCTTTCACGCCACGTAAAAATTCCGCTTCCTGCTCACACATGGCCAGCATCCGCTCGACAAACTGCTGCACGCCGGTCTTTGCCTCTTCGAGCCGCATCTCCTCGGCCGCGATACGCTCATTATAAGACGCAAGCAGCTCATCGGCCTTTGAATGAGCAGCCTTCTCAATATTGGCGCTCTCCACCTTTGCTTTCTCAATAATAGACGACGCCATGCCCTGCGCGCTCAAAAGAGCCTTGCGCATGGACTCGTCCACCGTGCGGTACTCCTCAATTTTCGAGACAAGTACCTTCATCTTGTTCTTTAAAACCATGTTTTCCTTGTAGATCTGGCCGTAATCCTTTTCTACGGTGTCAAGGAAAGCATCGACGGCCGCCATATCGTAACCGCCCATGATCACTTTATCAAACTTTTTTTCTGCAATCTCCTGTGGAGTAAGCATGGTATTCCCCCTTTTGAAAGCACCGTGTTCAGATGATCAGCCTAATAATCAACTCAAGCAGTAAAAACACTACGACATAACTGAAATCAAACGGTATATTCCGTAAATATCTGATTTTCGAAAGCAGGGCTCTGACAGGCATAAGAACAGGCGCCGTACAGGTCCGTACCAGCCTGATAAACCGGCTATTCGGATCAACCGGAAACCAGGTCAGTAAAACACCGGCGAACAACAAAATCTGTATCGCGCGAAGAAGCGCGGCGAGTACCTGTACAAGCATATCACACCCCGACCGTTACAGGTACAGGCCGTTATTCTCAAGCTCGTCGATCAAATCTCCCTGAATATCAACATTATAAGGCGTAATAATATAAGTACTGTTGGCAACCTTTTTGATTTTGCCTTCGTTTGCATAAGCAACGCCGCTTAAAAAATCCAGAAGGCGGCGGGCAATATCACGGTTCGTCTGTTCAAGGTTCAGAACAACCGTACGTTTATCCTTTAAATGATCCGCCACTTCGGCGGCATTTTCATATTTTTCAGGTTTCACAAGCACAACAGAAAGCTGTGTTACCGTATGGATATTCACAACGCGATTGCTGCGAATCGCGGAAAAATCATCCCTGGTACGGGTATCGGACGTACGATCCTCACGATCCGAAGAGTCAAACGACGGCCACTTCTTCTGTGGTTCCGGGTCCGCCTCTACAAAATCATCATAACCCTCGTCGTCGTAGTCTTCTCCCCGAATATATCTTCTGAAGCTGTCAACCAAGCCCATGCTTCCCATCCTTTCACTATGTTATTGGCGGGGGCCAAAAATCCCCGTTCCGATCCTAACCAAATTGGAACCCTCACAGACTGCGGCACGATAGTCGCCGCTCATGCCCATGGAGAGGTATTTCATTTCTACATTATCTCTTTTTTCTGCACGATTGTCAATAAATAGTTTATACATTTTTGCAAAATATTGACGATTTTTGTCAGTCAAATCGCATTTGGGGGCCACGGTCATCAATCCTAAAACGCGAATATTCGTAAATTTCGCAGCCGCATCCAAAAAATCTGTCAACTCATCCGGGCGGACGCCGTGCTTCTCCGGCTCCAGACCAATGTTCACTTCCGCCAAAACATCCTGTATGATATGCAGTTCCGCCGCGCGCATATCAATTGCGCGCAAGAGCTTTACCGAGTCTACAGAATGGATCAGCGACGTACGTCCTACAACAAGCTTTATCTTATTGGTCTGCAAATGTCCAATAAAGTGTACGTCATGCTCTCCATAGACACCAGCCAAAAACTTTTCTGAAAACTCCTGCGCGCGGTTTTCTCCCGCCGCATCGATTCCAGCATCATATGCCGCCTGGATTTCTTCAGCGCTGCGCGTTTTCGTTGCCGCCAGCAACCGCACTGCGCCACCATTTGACAATGCCGAGATTTCTTCCCGTATTTTCTTCACGTTTTCTTCTATCAAAGATCCGATCATTGAATAACCTTTCCATTTGCAAGGCCCTTACCGTTGACGATAATCAAGTCATACACAAGCAAAGACCTTGTCGTCGTCGGGTCGGTATCTACAATATAGTAGTCTTCCGTCTCATAGAGTACGTCAATTTCTTTAAACTCCGAATACATGCCCGTAATAACGTAGACGCCGAGATTTCCCTCTTCATCCACGCGGACGGCGTCCTTGGGAACCTTCAAACCCTCATAAGTCGCCATAACAACGCTCGCGCTCTGCTTACGTAAATTTACCAGTTCCTCCATATACTGATCAGATGAGAAGACAACTGTTACTTCTCCGTCCTCCGCCGCACTGATTGACTCGACGCGCACACGTACCAAATCGTCGCCCATAGCATCAAATCTGAGATTTACATAACTTCCACTTGTCAAGGCAGAGGCAACATCCACACGCAAATTCGAGACAAAATACCAGGTAAAGCTGGTCACCAAACGTCCCACCTGACGGTCAGTGACAGAGGCATTCTGGTTCAACAAGCTGCGAAACGAGGAAGGGGTCAATTCATCCAAAGCGTTTACATCAAAGACATTCTCATAACCGTCTACATGGCTGGTAAAGAAGCCGGACTCCGAAGTAGTCAATGTCGTCTCACTGTCGCCGATCAATTCATTCAATCTGTCTCGTTGCGACTCTAAAGACGTAATCATCGACTGAATTTCCTCAACAGGCGTATTGGTCAGCTCACGGGTAATAATATTCGATTTCAAGGCCGAGACATAGTCAGAAATCAGGGTAAACGCCTCGGCATCCGCGAGTTCGGAAGTATCATACAAGCCCTCGTAAATATACGAGGATAAGTTCATTACGCCGCTGGTATCCATGCTGGAGTCAAGCGCCGACTGTAAAAATTGAATATTCTCATCCAGACGTGTCGCAGTTGCCTTCAGCTCGGCAGCCCCGCTGTTTTCATAAACCGCAGCATATTCGCCAAAACGAGCTACCTTGTCGCCCTCATCCACCGTGTACACCAGGATACCATCATAGTCGGCCTCAAGGACGGTTTCCTCCCGTACAAAATAACCGACAATGGAAAACTCATCGTTGACCACTGTGGAAAGTGCAGTTGCCGTCGTCATCGGCGTATTAAACGCCAGAAAAACCTGCACAACAAAATATGCGAGCACACCGACGCAGGCGATACCAAAAACCAGCTTAATAGGCAGCATAACAAGCTTCCGGCGTTCTTTTGCCTTTTTCTTTTCATTATACTGCCGGACATATCGATTTACAATTCTGTCTCGGGAGGGCATACTTCCTCTTTCTCTGAACAGTTTATTCTAACCGGAATCTCTCTTGCAGGCGTGATCGTGGAAAGAGCATGCTTATAAATAAGCTGCTGTTTTCCCTCCCCTTCCAGAAGCACGACAAAGTTATCAAACCCCTTAATCATGCCGCGCAACTGAAATCCATTGATTAAATAAACGGTGACAGGAATGCGTTCACGCCTTGCGGTGTTTAAAAATACATCTTGTATATTTGTCTGCTTCTGCATTAAGGATCAACCCTTTCAACTCTTCATTTACCTGAAACTGCGGCCAGTTGTCAGCAGTACCATACACAAAGTACAATACAGTTTAATTATAACATAAATCTTACATAATAGCTCGTATGAATTACAAGATTTACTTTTTCGTCAAATTTTTATATAGTTTGCTCAATCATTTTACAGGAACGAAAAAAAATTTCCTCTTTATTCCGCGCGTCAACCCAGTAAATATCCGAATCCCGCCGCAGCCAGGTCAATTGGCGTTTTGCATAGCGGCGGGTTTCCCGGGCAATATCTTCCCGCGCTTCGTCGAGCGTACACAGACCGTCAAAGTATCGGAACAATTCCTTATATCCAATTGCCTGCGACGCGGTGCGGCCAGGATGCATGCCGCGTACGCGTTCAGCTTCTTCCAAAAGGCCCGACGCAAACATGTAATCCACGCGACGGTTAATACGTTCATAGAGCTCCGCCCGATCCGGCCAGTTAAGACCAATTTTCACCGCACGATAACGAGGGGTACGCGCCGCCGCGCGGCGGTCACGCTGCGTTGCAGTTTCTCCCGTCGCCTCAAAAATTTCCAATGCACGCACAATCCGTTTTTCATCGTTTGGATGCAGCTGCGCAGCGCGTTCCGGGTCAACAGCAGCTAACCGTGCGTACAGCACGGCGCTGCCGTACACAGCGGCCTCCTCTTGCAACCGGGCGCGAATTTTGCGCGTATCTGGTTCATTTTCAAAGCTGCGCGTGCCAATCAGAGCATCAACATATAGTCCAGTACCGCCTGCCACGACCGGCAATACACCGCGTGATAGGAGTTCATCCACACACGCGCCCGCATCAGTGGCATAGCGCGCGGCAGAGTAGTCTTCACAAGGCTCCAGCATATCCAGCATATGATGCAAAACGCCTAGCCGTTCCGTCAGATTCGGTTTTGCCGTGCCAATATCCATATGACGATAAATCTGCATAGAATCCGCCGAAACGACTTCCGTACCAAAGTACGCAGCGAGACGGACGGCAAGATCCGTCTTACCAGAGGCCGTTGGACCCATCACACAAACAATGGTATTCATAAGACACGCCGAAACCCCTTTTCAAATTCACGCCGGGACGTCACCAAGGCAACAGGACGTCCGTGTGGACAATACCGCACATCGGGCAAAAGCAAAACGTTGCGTACCAGCGCCTCAAGTTCTTCCGGCGTAGTATGCCATCCGGCTTTAATCGCCGCTTTGCAGGCAATGGAATGCAGGATGTCGTCGCGAATGCCGTCCGGTTCTCCGGTACGCATCCTGCTGCAAATATCCGCAATTAATTCCGCCACCTGATCGGCGCCAATATACTGCGGTATCTCACGTACAATTAAGCTCCCGCCGCCAAAATCCTCCGCCTCAATCCCCGCAGCCGCAAGCGCTTCCCAATGCAGGCTAATCAATTCCATGTCATCCGCAGCTAGCGGCAGCACA
This sequence comes from uncultured Eubacteriales bacterium, assembly GCA_900551265.1. Classification (GTDB taxonomy): domain Bacteria; phylum Bacillota; class Clostridia; order Oscillospirales; family QAMX01; genus Allobutyricicoccus; species Allobutyricicoccus pentlandensis. The sequence continues at coordinate 9,471 of URVL01000043.1, forward strand.
ATTGGTTCCAAAAGCATTTGCGAAGTCGCGTTCGTTCCCTGCGCTTTCAATGTATTGTAGAGGATGCGTTCATGCGCCGCATGCTTATCAATATACATAACTTCATCGGCAAGCTCTACCACGATATAGCTGCGGAACAGTTCCCCAACAATGCGAAAGTCACTGCCAACATTCTCCGCTGGCAATGAAGGGCCAGACACGTCACAAACAGTTGTATCCGCCGTCATATCTGTCTCCGGCCGTTCCACCATCTGATTTGAAAACGGCTCTTCTGAAGCCGAATCAGGAATTCCGTTTTCAAAGTCCTCCGCACCGACGTCCGGTCTCAAACTGCGTAGGCCATCCTGCACCGGCAGCGCAGAATATGGGGGAACAGCTGCGCGCAGCACCTGCGGCGCAAAGCGCGACTGTTCCGGTGTCTCCGGCACGTCAAAACGTACCGCATCCTTCAAACCTGGCACATTTGGCAAACATTCCTGCTCCTGCCGGTGTACCGCCGGATCAGGAGAGCCATCGCGTTCCGTAGCTGCCGGAACAACACGCGCCGCACCGTCCGGCGTGCGCGGCGCCGCAAAGGTGGGACGCGATGCAGACGCCAACGCACGTTTGACCGCCACATATACCGCCTCAAAAGCCGCACGTTCATCGGCAAATTTTACCTCTGTTTTTGCCGGGTGAACATTCACATCCACATACGCCGGATCAATTGCCGCCTGCAACACGCAGCCGGGATACCTGCCCGTCATGATGCTGCCGCGATACGCCTCTTCCAGCGCCGAACCCATGGTACGTGAGCGGATGAATCTTCCGTTTAAAATAAAATATTGTGAATTGCGGGTAGAGAGCGAAAGTTCCGGTTTCGTGACAAATCCCCACACCGTCATCTGCGTCCCGCCCAAGGAAGGCGAGTCCGCAGCTTCTACAGGCGTCAAAGAATTGGCAAACTCTCTGCCACACACGCCGTATACGGCACTATGAAGCTTACCGTCGCCGGGCGTACGCATGGCGTCGCGCCCATCTTTGATCAAACGAACGGCAACCTCCGGATGCGCAAGCGCCAATTTATTGGCAGCGGCCATACAGTAACCGCCTTCTGTTGCATTCTTTTTCAGAAACTTCATACGTGCCGGAGTATTATAGAAGATCTTTTCTACCGTAATCGTCGTACCGACTGGGCAACCTGCATCCACAACGGACTGAATTTCCCCGCCTGAAAGTGTCACGCGCGTGCCGACATCGCTGTCTGCCATACGCGTAACCAATTCGACCTGTGCGACTGCAGAAATCGCAGCCAAAGCTTCTCCACGGAATCCAAGCGTCAAGATTGCATGCAGATCATCCTCTGTTGCAATCTTGCTGGTAGCATGGCGAATAAAACAGGTCTGCGCGTCTTCGCGCGACATGCCGTAGCCATTATCCGTTACACGAATTAAATCAATGCCGCCGTTACGGATTTCTACAGCTATTTGCGTTGCCCCGGCGTCGACCGCATTTTCCATCAATTCTTTCACAACTGACGCCGGACGCTCCACCACTTCGCCGGCCGCAATCAAGTCTGCGACATGCGGGGACAGTTTTTTTACTACGTTCATCTCTCACCCAATCATCAAATAAACCGTCATCTAAAAAATCGTCAGAAAGTCTTGCTAATCCTTAAAAACTCTTCGCTATCGCCAAAAAGAGACGGTAAAATTTCCAGTCCTTCCCTGCCGCCGCGCCGTCCCTCTAACAAAACAAGAGAAGGGGCGGCATCAGCCCTGCGGCAAAACAGCCGCAGACGTTTCGGCTCAATGCCGTGTCGACACATCATGCGCATTAATTCGGAAAGGCGTTCCGGCGGATAAACGACCGAAAAACGTCCTCCATATTTTAATAAATACGCGGCGGCAGCACATAAATCATCCAGCGTACAGCACAGCTCCGTGCGGGCAATCCGCGCCTCCTCGTTTTCCGGCGGAATGCTGCCCCCAACCGGAAGGTAAGGCGGATTAGAGACCACGCAGGAGTAAGCGCCACGCGTCAAAGTTTCCGTTACAGTGCGTAAATCCTGACTATACACCTTCACGCGGTTTTCCAGTCCCGCGCGCAGAATGTTTCTTCTTGCCTTCTCCACGGCAGAGGAGCGAATCTCCACGCCGTCAAAGCAGGTATCTTCCCCGCTCCGCAGAGCCATCAGCAGCATCACAGCACCTGCCCCGCAGCCCAAATCGCACACACGTCCATATGCCGGAAGGGCAAAGCCGGCCAGCAGTACGCTGTCCGTTCCAATTGCCAGAACATCCTGCTCATACACAATTCCATTTCCAAGATCAGCGCTTCTCATCACTTTCAACCGCAGACAATCGCAGAGCCCTCTTTCATATCAGGCAAGCGCCGACACGAAACAGGGCTCTGTTCATCCCATATTGAAATCACTCTGCTTTCGGAGCGTCAACAGGGCACACGCCAGCGCACGCGCCACACTCCACGCAAGTCTCGGGATCGATTACATACTTGTCCTCGCCCGCAGAAATTGCAGAAACGGGGCACTCATTCTCGCAAGCGCCGCACATAATGCAATCATCAGAAATTTTATAAGCCATACCGCACCTCCTGACAGATTTACAGTGTTCATTATAACACAAGATCAAAAAAAAGCAAGCGTTTTTCTGTAAACGCGTTGAAAATACTCGGTGAAACGATGCAAAAAGCGTCTGCAAACCCATAAAGCTCCGCATCAAAAGCAACCGCACGCCGCAGGCGTGCCGACTTGTGAAAAAGGCTGATATTTTTTACGTAAAAATATGCTTTTTTTGATAAATTGGACTTGCGTTTTATCTTCTGAAGTGCTATAATATTGTTTACTGATGAAAAAAAAGGAGGTGGACATATGCCGAACATTAAGTCTGCTGAGAAAAGAGTCCGCGTCACCGCAGCTAAAACTTTGCAGAATAAGATGGCTAAATCGTCCCTCAAAACCGCTATAAAAAGTTTCTATGCGAAAATTGAGGCGGATCCTGCCAATGCTCAGTCTGCTTATAACGAAATCGCCTCCAAGGTCGATTCCGCCTGCGCAGACGGCATCATGCATAAGAACACTGCTGCGCGCCGTAAGAGCACCTACGCTAAGGCTGCCAACGCAGCGGCACAAAAGTCGGCCTGAATCTTTTTTCAGCGACTGTTAACAGGACAAAAGACTCGTCACCTTTTGTCCTGTTTTTTATTTTTTATGATATCGGTTGTAATATCTATATGAAGGAAGCCTGTAAACAAGCATCGTTTCAACAGGCTTCCTTTTTTCTATTCTTTTGCTTTCAATGTCCGGACGGCATTTAAAATTGCGATTACCGACACGCCCACGTCGGCGAACACAGCCGCCCACATGTTGGCAAGCCCGCAAGCAACCAGAACTAAAACCACCAATTTAACGCTTAAGGCAAAAATGATGTTTTGCATGACAATCTGTTTCGTCCGGCGTGAAATTTGGATTGCCAACGCAATCTTTCGCGGGTCATCATCCATCAAAACAACGTCTGCCGCTTCAATTGCCGCGTCGGAACCCATGACACCCATCGCAACGCCGACATCCGCGCGGGACAATACCGGCGCATCATTAATGCCGTCGCCTACAAACAGCAACTTGCCCTTCGGGCTTTTTTCCCGGAGCAGAGCCTCTACCTTTTCCACCTTGCCCGCCGGAAGCAACTCCGTATATGCCTCGTCCAGATCCAGTTCCCGCGCCACTTCTTCGCCGACAGAACGCCTGTCACCCGTCAGCATCACAGTCCGGCGCACACCGTTCTCCCGTAAAAGCCGGACCGCTTCGCGCGACTCCGGTTTCACCTCGTCCGCAATTACAATATGGCCGGCATAAAGCGAATCAACCACAACATGGATTACCGTTCCGCTTTTATGGCAGGGATGCCACGCCGCGCCGATTGCATCCATCAGTTTGTCATTACCAGCATAAACCCGCCGGCCATCCACCATCACGCAAATACCCTGTCCTGCAATTTCCGACATGTCGGACACGCGGGAGCGATCCAGTTCTTTTCCATATGCGTTCTTCAAAGAAACCGAAATCGGATGATCAGAATAACATTCGGCCAGCGCCGCAATCTCCAGCAGTTCGGACTCCGATATCTCTTTTGGATGGATCGCCGTCACATGAAACGTGCCATGCGTTAACGTACCAGTCTTGTCAAACACTACAATTTCACTGTCAGCCAATGCCTCCAGATAATTGCTGCCCTTAACCAGAATACCGCGTTTCGATGCGCCCCCGATACCGCCGAAGAACGACAGCGGCACGGAAATCACGAGCGCACAGGGACAGGATGTAACCAAAAAAGTCAGCGCGCGATAAATCCATACGCTCCAATTGCCCGCAATGACCGGCGGAACAATCGCGAGTATCACAGCGCACCCGACAACGGCGGGCGTATAAATCCGCGCAAAGCGTGTGATAAAATTCTCGGTGCGCGCTTTGTTAGCTGCAGAGTTCTCGACAAGCTCCAAAATTTTTGCAACCGTTGACTCGCCATACTCATGCGTAACGCGAACCCGCAGCAGGCCATTGACATTCACACAACCGCTGATAACCATTTCACCCTCTGCAACGCTGCGCGGCAGCGATTCGCCTGTCAGTGCCGTAGTATTCAGGCTGGATGAGCCCTCAATGACCATACCGTCCAAAGGTACGCGTTCGCCTGGCTTGATTACAATGATCTCTCCGATTTGTACCTCTGCAGGATCGACCTCTGTTACAGTGCCCGCACGCTCCACATTTGCATAGTCCGGACGAATGTCCATCAACCCGGCAATAGACTTCCGGCTCTTGCCAACAGCAATGCTTTCAAATAACTCGCCCACCTGATAAAACAGCATGACAAAAACAGCTTCCGAATATTCCCCTATACACAGCGCACCCACAGTTGCAATGGCCATTAAGAAGTTCTCGTCGAAGACCTGCCCATGTAAAATATTAACTGCCGCACGTTTTAAAGTACCGCCGCCAATTACTATGTACGGCACCAGAAAAATTAAAAGTTCACCCCACCAGGGCAACGCCGCAAAATGTGTCGCCGCTGCTGCCCCGATCAGCAACGCCGCACTGATAATAATCAGATACAGCGAGCGTTTTTGCTTTCGACTCATAACAACACTTCCTAAAAAAGGATACGGCAATCCGGCTCAATTTTCCGGCAAACGGATACCACCTGCTTCATAATTGTATCGAAGTTTGCGTCATCTGCTTCTATCGTCAACCGTTGTGTCATAAAGCTGACCGATGCGTTTTGCACACCGTCAAGCTTTTTAATGCCGTTTTCCATTTTCGCAGCGCAGTTTGCGCAATCGAGGTCCTCGAGCCTGAATGTTTTT
>URVL01000044.1 GCA_900551265.1 uncultured Eubacteriales bacterium
GGTCAGAAAGTTGAGGATGTCAACCGGCTTTTGAAGCAGTTTGACATGATCCAGCAGATGTCGAAGCAAATGGCCAAAGGCGGTATGCCGAGCTTTGGTCCGGGTGGTATTCCAAAAATGAAACGTACCAAAACCCGCCGGGGCGGCGGAAACGGTAAGTTTAAACTTCCATTTTAAAAATTTCGGTATCATTCGCATAGCGCGAATTCGATATACACAAAATGAGATACAGGTGGTGTAACCATGGTTAAGATCAGACTTCGCAGAGTCGGTGCAAAAAAGGCTCCTTTTTACAGAGTTGTCGTGGCAGATTCCCGTTATCCGCGCGACGGCAGATTTATCGAGGAAATTGGCACGTATAATCCCATGACCGAACCGTCTACGATTCATATCGACGGCGAGCGCGCTGTACAGTGGATCAAAAACGGCGCACAGCCGACGGACACCGTGAAGGTTCTTTTGAAACGTGCCGGCATCATATAAGGAGGCACTTCGTTTATGAAGGATTTGCTGATTTACATCGTCTCGCATTTGGTCGACGATCCTGATGCGATTGAAGTGATTGAGCGCGCGGGTGAGGCTGAAAATGAGACGGTCCTGGAGCTTCATGTTGCGAAAGACGACGTCGGCAAAGTGATTGGGCGCCAGGGACGGATCGCAAAAGAAATCCGTACGATCATTCGTGGCGCGGCGGGCCGTGAGGGACGTCGTGTCTCGGTGGAAATTGTAGGCTAAAAAACGGAGGGATTACCCCTCTGTTTTTACTTTTTCAGGAAAGGGAGGAATTTATTGTGAAAATGACCGTAAAAATTCAGGGAATGATGTGCGAACATTGTGTTCACGCTGTGAAGAACGCGCTTGAGGGAATCGAAGGCGTCCGTGCTGAGGTGTCTTTAAAAGACGGCACAGCTGTCCTGACTTCAGATGGCGAGATAGATGCTGCTCGTGTGCGCGCCGTGATAGAAGAAGAGGGATATACGGTACTTGATATTGCATGACGGTTTAGGAAGCCCCCCGCCGGATACTCCGGCGGGGGTTCTTTTTTTGTTTAGAGGCGTACGTACGGTTTTTTGAGGAACGTGTATGCTAACACGTTTTGATATGCGTGTATTTTATCAAAAGGTGGCTTTCGTACGATTAAATATAGTTAAAAGCATGTCACAATTGTAAATATTTTGTCGAAATAGTCTGATTTTATCCTTTTCCGACAGTTGATTCTATATGCTCTTCTTATAGAGAATAAGGAGAGCCGTTTATGGAAGAAAACAGAATAAGAGATCTGCCGAAAAAGTTTCGAATTTTGTCAAGTCACAAAGGTACGAGAGCGTTGATCGAAATTGTAAAATTGCTGTATGAAAAACCGGAGCGGTTGGAAGAACCTTTAAATATTATTCTTCGTGAAGTTGCGGTTGATTGTGATTCGACGGAGAAGAATATAGTTAATAACATTGATACGCTGTGTAAAAAGATTCAGCGTGGAAATCTTGCTTATCTCTCAAAACTTGCGGGTTACACAATCGAAGGAAAACCAAGGGTAAAGGAGCTGATTGAAATTTTAACAAACTATTTTCTGAGGAATTTTCCAAAGTAATGGTTTTAACGCTTACATTTAAGCATGAAAGCAAAGAGAAACACGGCCTCTCTTTTCGCACGGTGACGGGTTTTAAAGAAATGAAAAAATACGTCGTATGTTTCAAACGACATTCAATGTGCAGTATTTCACTATTTTTTCGGCATATGGGATATATAAGTCATAAAAATCACCCATTGTACGCTTGCGTAAAAAAAGAAAAGCATGTATAATAAGCGCGGGGCGCGAACCGCTCCGTTGCGATTTTGCCTGTACTTAGGGCCATGGAAAGAAGATCAGTTTTTCGTATGCCCGTGATATTCTGTTGGTTTGGGAATGAGGAAACGAGATCGCAACATTATTGGTGATAAAAGTGGTCTCAATGGTATCAAAAATCAGATGGGTCGAGAGAAGAATAACAGAAATATTTGGGGATGGGGCTATATGCTGGGAGAAAAACTGAAAAATTTAAGGCTCAATGCGGGATTGACGCAGGAGGAACTTGCAGATGAATTGTTGGTTTCAAAGGACGCTGTGTCAAAGTACGAACGAAATTATCATGAGCCCAGCGATGGCGTAAAAATTCGAATTAGCGAATATTTTAACGTTTCTGCAGACTATTTGCTGGGTACGATCGATACGCCGGAACCGCTTCACAGGGTGGAATTAATGCTGCCAAAGGCTTTTCCGGACGAGGCGAGGGAAGAACTGAGCTGGTTTGTGAATTATTTGGTGTTTAAGTATGATACGGATAAAGAAACACAGCGGTTGTTGGTAAACTGGCGGACCTATAGTCCTGAGAAACGGAAGGCGCTTTTAGCGCTTATCAGCGAAAAATGAGCATTAACCGGCGCGACCGGCCGCGGGACTTTTGCAGCGCTGATAAAAAAGCGGGAACCATGCAGATACCGTCGGTTTGGAGAGACGGCCGGCGTTTAAAAAATCCACCCCCAATCGGGGGTGGATTTTGATGTAAGGGGTGTTTTTCCCGTTTATCCGGATATATGCCAATAAACGGCGGCTTTAATATGCTATTCGGGAATACCGTCCGCTAAAAATACCTGCAACGTCTGGGAAAGAGCTTCTGCATCTGCAAGGACGGCACGTGCAAGCGGCGTACCGGCGCCGCGTACGGCGAATCCCGCGGCTGCGGTGGGGATACCCGCGCCGACTCGCTGTATTGCGGCGAGATCAGAGACGGCCGGGCCTGTGAAGTCATGCTGCACCGGAGCCTTTGCCGCACAGGTGAGCGCTTCAGTCAGGATGGGATCGGCGACCGCACGCCCTGCCTGGTGCGAAATTACGCCGCCGCCGCCCAGCGCAACCGCACGGTCGCCGCCCGGGACATCACGCGCCGGAATGCCGTCGATGGTTACGGCAAACTCAGGGGCAACGGTGAATGCTGCTGCTCCCGCGTCTCGTGCGCCAAGCATGTGCTGCACGGTAAAGACAAACGTAACGTCGGCGTCTGTTTTGGCGTCTGCCATGACGTCAAGCAAAACGGCAGCGGAGAGGGCAGACGTCAGCGCAGGCGCGTTGACGGCACCTTCCATGCAGTAGCCGGTTGCGTCGAGCGCAAACGCCTCGGAGAGCTGTGCACCAGGTGCGTCAATATAGAGCTGCGCTTTGGTCAGTTTGGAGGAATCCGACCCAAAATCCGCACCGATTACGCCACGGGTTCCACGCGTGGAGATGACGGGAGCGCCAAACACTGTGGGTATGTCAACGGGGCCAAGCGTTCCAAACCGAAGGGGACCGCTGTCCTCGCGATAGGTGGTCAGGAAACCGGATGTGTCCGCGTGGGTGACCAGCATAACGCGGCGTCCGTGTCCGGGGCGGCGCACCATCAGGCTGCCCGCGGGTGTGCGGCGTATGTCGGAGGCATAGGCGCGCGCAATCTCGGCAATGGCGTTGACAGCCGCCTGTTCAAACCCGGACGGCGCGGGGATACTGGAAAGCATCAAAGCTGTTTTTAGCAGATCCATAACGTTTTACTCCTTCATAGATGTTGAGCGTACCGGAGCGTATGGCCCTGCAGCACGCTCTTTATGCTGCACCGGAATCATCGGACGCAGCGGCGTCCGGTTCGCCGAAATAGGCCGTCAGAATATCACGCGCAATGCGTGCTGCGTTGTTGCCCGCCGCACCGTGTTCCACAACAACCGCAACGGCAATTTCCGGATTTTCGGCGGGCGCGGCCAAAATGAAAATTCCGTTCGCCCGGCCGGTGCCGACCTGTGCGGAACCGGACTTGCCAAGTACGGAGATGTGATAATCGGAAAAGACCGTACTGGCAGTGCCGTCTTCCGTGACGGCTAACATACCTTCCAGTATAGTATCGTAGATTTCGCCGGAAAAATCAAGTGTGCTGACAATCTCAGGTTCCTGTATAAACACCGTTTCGCCGGTTCGTTCCACACGGTCCAGCAGATGAACGGCATGGCGCGTGCCGCCGTTTGCAATGGTGGCCATATAATTGGCAAGCTGAAGAGGAGTAAACAAATTGTCGGACTGCCCGATAGCGGCCTGCAACGTATCTCCTGCGTACCAGCTGCCGTCGCGGGAATCCGGTCCTGCGACTACGCCGCGCGCCTCGCCGGTAAGCTCGATGCCGGTGTATTCTCCAAGGCCGAATTGCCGGGCATACTGCGCGATGGTACGAATGCCGGTCAGACGTCCCGCCTCATAAAAGAAGCAGTTACAGGATTCCTGCAGCGCCTGCGCGGCGGTAAGCGGACCATGCGCCCGTCCATAATCGCGATAGATCCAGCAGTGATAAAGATAATTTGGCGCGAAATAAGTGTAGATACCCTCGCAGTTTATGAGCGTCTCAGGCGTAATAACGCCTTCGGAAAGCGCTGCGGTTGCAGTGACGATCTTAAAAGTCGAGCCGGGCGCGTAGGTGCCTGAAATGGCGCGGTTAAACATGGGCGTCAGTTCATCGGCCGCAAGATCGGCATAGTTTTCGTTGAATGTGGAGAGGTCATAAGTGGGATAGGATGCAAGCGCCAGCACATCTCCGGTTTCTACGTCGATGACGACGGCCGCGCCGCCGCCCGCTTCAATGCCCTCATCCCGCAATTCCAGAATACGCTGCTCCAGAGAATCTTCGGCCGCCTGCTGGAGAGCAATATCAAGCGTCAGATAGACGTCGCCGCCGGAGCGCGCGGGCGTTTCGCTGATAATGCGCACAATTCCGCCGGAGACCCCCATCTCAATGATTCGTTCTCCGTCGGTACCGCGCAGATAGGATTCAAATGCGCGCTCTACGCCGTCGCGGCCGACAACGGCGTCCATTGGATATCCCTGTGCGGCAAATGCCTCATAATCCTCGGCGAGAATCAATCCGGTCCTGCCCAGGATATGCGCGGCATAGCTTGTTTCGTATTGCCTCTGCGAGAGGAGCTCGATTGTAACGCCGGGATATTTAGCCTGTTGCTCCGACAGGATGGAGACGATTTCCATATCTACGTCTTCGGCCACAATAAAAGGATTGTCGTAGGAAAAATCGGCGATATACATGTCAAAAAGTACGCCGATGACGCGCCGGATCTCCTCCTCGGTAAAGCTGTCCGGCATTTTGTAAACCTGGATCAGCTTTTGCATGGCCTCTGCCGCCGGAAGCGACTCATCGAGCCCGTTATACTGAAGAAAACGCGTCATACGGCGCGCCGATGCGCTGTCCGGTTCACAGGTGTAGTCATAGGGCGGGGACATGGTAACCGGCAATTCATCTTCGTAAGGGATGCCGTGCTGTTCCAGCAGGGCGAGCGTGTCCCGGATTACCGTACAACGCGTTGCGTTTGACCAGCTGAAATAGTCGAAACAGACCGCATAGACCGTACGGTTTGTGACAAGTGGAACGCCGTTGCGGTCATAGATTTCCCCACGGGATGCGGAAAGCGTTTGTGTCCGCATCACTGTGCGCTCTTCTCGAACATAGGGACTCTCTTGGGGCGCAGTCTGCAGGCCGAGCAGCGCGGAGGTCAAAAGGAGCAGAACGGTAAGGGAAAGAAACGTTAAAACAGCCAGACGGAACTGAAAATGTGCGCGGGTCATAAGCGGTACCTCATGCGGCGGTCACGCCGGTGTCCGGGAAGGGAGATGCGGTGGATCAGTTTGCAGAGCGGGTAAAGCATACATGCGCCCGCCACGGTAAAAATGGCGCAGCCGCCGTACTCGGCCAACAGCGTCAGCGGCGCACTTCGAAGCTGGAAAACATATGCCGCCAGCGCGCGTGAGAGTACGCAGAGGATATTCAGTACAAGTGCAGAAAGCGTGACGGTAAAAAGGTTCGTTCGCACGCGCGTTTCCGAGAGATATCCGGCGAAGTATCCCGCAGCGAAATAGAGCGGCGCGTACAGTGCGCCGAGGTTTGTGACCGCACCGCAGAGCACGCCCGCAAGGATGCCCATGACGGCGCCGGGCTTTGCCCCTTCCAAAAAGGAAAGACACACCACGAGCAACGGCAAAAAGTCCGGTTTTGCACCAAACAGCATCATGCGCCCGGCGTATGCCGACTGGAACGAAAAGACGAGTACAAACACGGCGGTATATAAGAGCCATTTCAGAAATGTTAAAACTTTTTCCATGGCGTTCACTCCGATACCGTAAAGCTTGTTATGACAAATACCCGGCGTAGATTGTCAAAATCCACGGCGGGTTTCACTGTCGCGGAATAGGAAAGGCCGTTTTCTTCCGGCCAGATTTCACGGATACGGCCGATCAGAAGATTCGGCGGATAGAGTCCGCCGAGCCCCGATGTGACAACGCGGTCTCCTTCGTATGTGCCGCTGCCCTGCGGAAGGTAGGTAAGCAGCAGTTCGCCGTCCTGATACCGTGTGGGATCTCCCTGTGCAATGCCAGCTTCATGGTTGCGGGAAATCATGATGCCGGCACGGAAGTCCGCGTCCAAAACGGTAACCATCTCACACCAGTTGGGGCCGGCGGCCGTTATCGTGCCGGCCATACCCTCCCAGACGAGTACGGCGTTTCCGACAGAAACACCGTCATCCGTGCCGCAGTCGAGCGTATAGACGACGCCGTAAACGCCGGGCTCCGACGCAATGATTTCGGCGGGCAGCATGTCATATGCCGTATACCGGCGTTTCATTTTGAGCAGTTCGCGCAAAGCGTCGTTTTCCTCAATAAGCAAATCCGCCTCGCGCACCCGGGCTTCATAGGCGGAAATCCGGGCGCGCAGGGCGGTATTTTCAGCTTCCAAATTCTGATAATTTATGACACTGAGGATCGTATCCTCGACAAAATCTCCGATGCCGGTAAGACTTTTTTGGACAGGCGCGAGTATCGTCGCGGCCGCGTAGCGTACGGGCGAAACCGTGTCCGTACATTCCGCGTAAACCGCGAAGCCAATCACAAGCAGGATGCAAAGCATCGACAAAATAAAAAACTTGCTGCGAAAAAGCTTCAAAAGCGCCCTCCCATTCTTCCCTGCGGGCTGTGCGGCCTGAAAATGTGGCTACAAAACGCCGGTCGTTCTTCTCTCCCGGCATAGTGATCTATAGGAGCCGAATTCGGAGTGATTCCAGAATCTGTCCCAGCCGGAACAGCGGCAATCCCATGACGTTATAATAATCCCCATTTATTTGCTGAATAAACAGGGCGGCAAGTCCCTGAATTCCATAAGCGCCCGCTTTATCAAAAGGGGGCTCGGCTGCAATATACGACTCAATTTCCCGATCCGTCAGCGTGCGGAACGTTACGGCGGTAATTTCACAGCCGCAAACGCTTTGACCATGATAGCAGACACAGACGCCGCTCATAACCTGGTGCTGCCGGCCGGAAAGGGCTCGCAGCATTTCCCGTGCCTCATGATGCCCCGCAGGCTTTCCAAGGACAAATCCGTCGATTGTAACCGATGTGTCCGCCCCGATGACAACGGCATCCGGGTAATGCCTGGCTACCGCCTGTGCTTTTGCCGTAGCCAGCACCATAACAGCCTCTTCACAGGAGGCGCAGCTGCGGCTTGCCGCCGCTTCGTCAATACCGGCCTCCTCCACGAGAAAATCGCGGATACCGATTCGCGGTAATAACTCCCGGCGCCGTGGCGAACGCGACGCCAGGACAAATTTCTGCGTCATATTACTGTCCCTGACGGCGTCCGGGCTCGCGCCGCGCTTCCGAAAGATCGGCGCGCAGACGGGAAATCTCATCGCTGTACGCCTTGATTTGCGCACGCAGATTTTCGGCTGTGTCCTGCGCCTTGATCTGTTCGTCCGCCAGGTTGCAGGCGGCAAGAACTGTCGCATCGTTAAGCGGTATGCGGCTGGAATCTAAAATGGCGGTAATCTTTGCGTCAACAAGCGCCGCAACGCGGCGTATATAGTCCTCCGACTCTACGGAGACGATGGTATATTCCTCACCCGCAATTTGTACTTTGACGCGGTTTTTCGGGAGCGGAGCGCCATCCGCATTCATGACGCGGGACAGGTAGCTTGCAATGCTGTCTCTGGATTCGTTACTCATATAACCAAACCTTTCAAAATCTTCGAACCGTCCAATTATAACAGATATATTAGATACATTGTATCGAAAAAAAACATGAAAAACAAGAGGTTTTTTCCGTCGAAGCGTGGATCTTCGCCGTGAGGACGGTTATAACCCCAAAAGAGCCTCCGCATTGCGGTGATTGATAGCTTCACGCAGCTCGCCGGTGATGCCGGCTTCGTCCAAAAATGCGGACAGACGCGGCGGCGTACTCCAGGGACAATCCGTCGCAAAAAGAATACGGCGCGGATCGTGCAGGCCGATAATACGTTTCATCTGTTCGATTGAGATGGCCTCGCTGACAAATGCAAGATCCAGGTATACATTTTTCCCGCACAGCCGGCGTTCCACTTCGTCCCAGCGTTCCATGCCGCCCAAATGTGCAAATACGAATTGACATGACGGAAAATCCCGTACAATACGCTCACATTGATCGGGATCCGAACAGTGTGCGTCCGGAAACGCAATATCCCAGCCCGCATGGAATACGATGGGAAGCTCGAGCTCTGCGCAGCGTTGATAGATTGGATAGAGCTTGCGGTCGTCTACCGCAAAACCCTGATAGGCGGGATGCAGCTTAATGCCGCGGATGCCTGCCGCTTTCAGGCGTTCCAATTCTGCGACGGCGTCCGGTGCGTCCGGATGTACGGAGCCGAACGCGTAGAAGCGCCGGCAGTCGTTTGCCTCAATGGCGAAATTATTGACGCTGTGCTGTGTTCTCGGGGAGACCGCGATATTCAACAGCACGGCGATGTCGACACCCCACTCGTCAAGTTTGGCACGGGTGTCCGCAAGCGTGCCGTTTGTATAGTAGGGATAGCCGGATTTCTGGTGGAGACTGCCGACGGCGCCGGCTGCAAGCTTATCGGGAAAACAGTGAACGTGAAAATCGATCAACATAAAAAACCTCAAAATTTGAACAGGATGATACTATTAAGTATATCATAAGCCAGGCCCCTGCCGGACATGCAATTTGAATGAAAATCTTGCACTTTTAGGCCCGTTTTTTGCCGTATAAAACGGATTGTTTTTTTGAAAACAAAAAATATTGCAGGATTTCAGAAAAAAATAATGCACAAAATTTCAATTTTCAGGATTAAAAGAATCCTGAGAGGGAAAAATTTTCTTCGCATGAAGGAAAGTAAAAAATAAATTGCAAAAATATTTTTTTGTGCAAAATTACAGGAGGTATCGTACAAAAGTTGAAAAAAAGCTGTACATTTCCACAACTTTTATAGTATAATATTTTCTTAGAAAGATACGTGTTACGTATCGGTTTTTCCCTATAACGGCCAGACCTGCGATATTTTGATACAAAAGAAATGAAGGAGGATCACACATGTCGCACAAGTATGTGTATTTATTCTCAGAGGGCAATGGCAAGATGCGCGAGCTGCTCGGCGGCAAGGGCGCGAACCTTGCGGAAATGACAAAACTGGGACTTCCTGTCCCGCAGGGCTTTACCATTACTACGGAAGCCTGCACGCAGTACTATGAGGACGGCAGACAGATTAATGATGAGATCCAGGCGCAGATCATGGAATATATTGCGAAAATGGAGGAGATCACCGGAAAAAAGTTCGGAGACCGGGAAAATCCGCTGCTTGTCTCCGTTCGTTCCGGCGCGCGCGCTTCCATGCCCGGCATGATGGATACCATCCTGAACCTCGGCCTCAATGAGGACGTGGTAAATGTAATCGCAGCGAAGTCCGGAAATCCCCGCTGGGCGTGGGACTGCTATAGAAGATTCATTCAGATGTATTCCGACGTTGTGATGGAAGTCGGCAAAAAATATTTTGAGGAGCTCATTGATCAGCTCAAAGAGAAAAAGGGCGTGACGCAGGACGTCGAACTCGATGCGGACGATCTGAAAAACCTTGCGAATCAGTTTAAGGCCGAATATAAGGCCAAAATCGGCGCAGATTTCCCGGATGATCCCAAGGAGCAGCTCATGGGCGCCATCAAGGCTGTTTTCCGTTCCTGGGATAACCCGCGTGCGAATTTCTACCGCATGCAGAATGAAATTCCGTATTCCTGGGGCACTGCCGTCAACGTACAGATGATGGCGTTCGGCAACATGGGCGAAACGTCCGGCACCGGCGTCGCCTTCACCCGTAACCCCGCTACCGGCGAAAAGAAGTTAATGGGCGAGTTTTTGATGAATGCACAGGGCGAAGATGTCGTCGCAGGCGTTCGTACGCCGATGCCGATCGACAAGATGGCTGAGATTATGCCGGAAGTCTTCGCACAGTTCCAGGAGATTTGCAAGATCCTCGAAAATCACTATCGCGACATGCAGGACATGGAGTTCACGATTGAAGACCGTAAACTTTACATGCTCCAGACTCGTAACGGTAAGCGTACCGCGGCTGCGGCTCTCAAGATTGCCTGCGATCTCGTGGACGAGGGGATGATCAGCGAGGAAGAAGCGCTGCTGATGATCGACCCGAAGCAGCTCGACGCTCTGCTGCACCCGCAGTTTGAAGCGGCTGCGCTCAAGAATGCGAAACCCATCGCATCTGCGCTTCCCGCCTCCCCGGGCGCCGCGTGCGGTAAGATTGTCTTTACCGCAGAGGATGCCGTAGAGTGGGGGAAACGCGGCGAGAAAGTGGTTCTGGTACGTCTTGAAACGTCTCCGGAAGACATTGAGGGTATGCACTATGCGCAGGGCATTTTGACGGTTCGCGGCGGTATGACCTCCCACGCGGCGGTTGTGGCGCGCGGTATGGGCACCTGCTGCGTATCCGGCTGTGGCGCCATTCACATGGACGAGGCCAATAAAACCTTTACGCTGGCCGGCAAGACCTATCATGAGGGCGACTGGATTTCCCTCGACGGTTCCACCGGTAATATTTACGGAGAAGCGATCGCCACCGTTCCCGCAACGATTTCCGGCGAATTCGGCCGCATCATGGATTGGGCGGATAAATACCGTAAACTGAAAGTCCGTACAAATGCCGACACGCCGAAGGATGCGCGTCAGGCACGCGAATTTGGTGCGGAGGGCATTGGCCTCTGCCGTACCGAGCATATGTTCTTTGAGCCGGACCGTATTTCCGCAATTCGTGAAATGATCTGTTCCGACACGGTAGAAGAACGTGAGACGGCGCTTGCAAAGCTCCTGCCGATGCAGCAGGGCGACTTTGAAGCCATTTACGAGGCTATGGAAGGCAGACCTGTCACCATCCGCTTCCTGGATCCGCCGCTGCATGAATTTGTACCGACTGAGGAAAAGGATATTGAGCTTCTGGCGAAGACACAGGGCAAGACCGTTGCACAGATTAAGGCAATCATTGCCGGCCTGCACGAATTTAACCCGATGATGGGTCACCGCGGCTGCCGCCTGGCTGTCACGTTCCCGGAAATCGCGCGTATGCAGACCCGTGCCGTAATCCGTGCTGCGTTGAATGTACAGAAGAGGCATCCTGAGTGGACAATGGTACCGGAAATCATGATCCCGCTGGTCGGAGAAGTGAAAGAACTGGCGTTTGTCAAGAAAATTGTTGTAGAAACAGCGGATGAGGAAATCAAGGCTGCCGGCGCCGGTATGCAGTACCACGTCGGTACGATGATTGAAATTCCGCGTGCGGCACTGACTGCCGATGAGATTGCAAAAGAGGCCGAGTTCTTCTCCTTCGGGACCAATGACCTGACGCAGATGACGTTCGGTTTCAGCCGCGACGATGCCGGTAAGTTCCTCGACGCCTACTACGCGAATAAAATTTACGAAAACGATCCGTTTGCCCGTCTGGATCAGGTCGGCGTTGGCCGCCTGATTGATATGGCGTGCAAGCTGGGCCGCCAGACCCGGCCGGATATCAAACTCGGTATCTGCGGCGAACATGGAGGCGATCCGTCTTCCGTTGAGTTCTGCCATAAGACAGGCCTGACCTATGTCTCCTGTTCTCCGTTCCGTGTACCGATCGCACGTTTGGCTGCTGCACAGGCTGCTATTAAAAATAAGTAAGCAGGATCGTTAACAGTCTGCTTACGGGCGCTATGGGTTCAGCGTGACCGGATAGCGTCGACTTGCCAAGTATCAGATAGAAGGAACGCGCCGTTTTCATCAAAACGGCGCGTTTTTTTCTGCATGTGATGCCGGATAAGATTCGTGCTGCCAATCAAAAATTGCCAAAGATGATATGACGCTGCATAAGAAGCTTTGGAAATATGTTTCGGCGCGGTTTTTAGGCGGCCGCAATCTATTGCCCTTTATCTAAGGGGAAACCGTGTATGGATTCCAGGTTGCTTGCAGGATTCTATGGCAATTTGCCGCGCAATCTGTTATAATAAGTTTCGTTGTTGCAGAATGTGATCTTAATTATTCAGAGGGCAATGGGCATGTTGCAATTTAAAATTCCGCTTCGTACCAGAATTTTGCTTACGGCCATATCTGTGCTGGTTCTTGTGATCTCCGCCGTAGTGTTTTGGAATACATTTCGCCTGCGGCGGGAAATCGATGAACGAACGCAGTGGTACGTGTCGGATCTCGCCAGTCAGATTGCGATAGATGTGGATGACCGTTTATTACGAGTGATTTCGGACTTGGAGTCTATTGGCAATACACTGGTCCAAAGTGACTTTTATCAATCGGATTCGGGCAGACTGCATGAATATTTAACGCAAAAAGCGCAGTCGCTTGGGTTCTCATCCATGTTAATTGTTTTTGCTGATGGAACGTCATATCAGCCGCATCTGATTACAGAGAATTTGCTGGCCCTTCCGGGAATTCAGGCGTCCCTGGCCGGAGAAAACGGCGTGTCTTTTTACGGTGAGCAGAGAGTTTTGTTTTCGGTTCCGATTATGAGCGGCGGCGTAATTGGCGTGTTGGGAGGCGTTTGTGATAAGGATGATCTGCAAACGTTGATACAGCCGAACGGTTTTTCCGGAGAGGGCCTTGCCTGCATTATTGACCAAGACGGAAGTGTGGTCCTGTCGCCGGATGAACTTGCGCCTTATACGCAGCTGAGAGATCTTTTTCTGGAAGATCCGGACGATGCGACTGCGCAGCGTGTGAAAGAGATGGAAGAGGATATTTCGGCGCATCGGGCCGGGGTATTTCGCTTTGAGACGGCGGAGGACATGGACTTCATTTTGTTCTATCATCCGCTGCGTTTCCATGATTGGGTTTTGCTGACGCTGGTTCCGGGCAATATTTTGTCGAAAGACATGGACCAATATATACACCAGACGTTTATCATTATGGTTGCCGTTGTTGTACTGATGGCGGTTGTTCTGGTTGTACTTATTTTCAGTCAGAAAGCTCACTACCGGGCGATGGAGAAACTGGCTTTTGTGGATCGCTTGACCGGCGCGATGAACGGCGCTGCATTCCGTGCCAAATGCGAAGAGCTGTTTCCCAAATCTCCGCCGGATACGTATTCTGTGGTCTTTTTGAACATAAAAAATTTCAAACTGCTCAATACGCGCTTTGGCAGGGAACTGTGCGATCAGCTTTTGCGTAAGGTTATGGAGGTTCTTCAGACAAATGCCGGAACAGACGGGTTTGCGGCGCGTGCGGAGGCCGATACGTTTTATCTGTGCTTAAAAGAAGGCCGTCCGGAACCGATTTTGCAGACGGTAGACAAAGTCCTTGCGGACGCCGCCGAAGAAATCCGAACATTAAATACATCGAAAAACCTTTCCGTCTATTTTGTTTTGCAGCCTGGTGTGTGTATCGTGGACGATCCCGCAACCGACATTTTGGTGATTCAGGACAGGGCAAAGATTGCGTGCCGTAACAGAACTTCATCAGAAGACGGCGCCTGTAAGTTCTTTGATGCTGCCATCATAGACCAGATGGAGCGGGCGCAGGAGTTGAACGGCCTTTTTGCGGATTCACTGGCCAATGGAGATTTCCGTGTGTATCTGCAGCCAAAAGTTTGGGTCGGAAAGGGGACGATTGGCGGCGCGGAGGCACTGGTGCGCTGGCAGCATCCGCAAGAGGGAATGATTTTTCCATCTGACTTTATTCCCCTGTTTGAATCCAATGGGAATATTTGCAGACTGGATCTTTATGTATTCGAGGAGGTTTGCAAAACAATCCGTCGCTGGATGGATGAGGGAAAAGGCCTGGTGCCGGTGTCCGTGAATCTGTCCAGACAGCATTTTCAAAGGGCCGACAGTCTGCAGCCTTTTGCCGAGATTGCGCAACGCTATCGGATTCCGGAGGAAGTCATAGAGTTCGAGCTGACGGAGTCCATAATGTTTGACGACCAGGGAATAGAAGATATGAAGGGACAAATCCGGCGGATGCATGAGCTGGGGTTTCTTTGTTCCTTAGATGATTTTGGCTCCGATTACTCTTCTCTGAGGCTTTTGATGGAATTCAATGTGGATGCGATTAAGCTGGACCGCAGATTTTTTAAAAATGTTGAAAATCCCAAGGTAAAGGCGATGGTTGCATCGATTGTCGAAATTTCCCACAAACTGGGCGCGCTGACGGTTGCCGAAGGGATTGAAACGCCGGAGCAGCTTGCACTTTTGAAAGAAGTAGGGTGCGATATGGTGCAGGGATATATTTATGCCAGGCCCATGCCGATTCCCGAATTTGAGGCATGGGAAAAGAACCATGAGAAATAGGGGATGTTTTATGTGGGAATGGGTATCCGGCAGTAAAAGCGGGGGCCCCCGGGTTTTTCGGGGGCGCCGGGTGTACCAATTTTAAAAAGCCCGCCCCGGGGCC
>URVL01000045.1 GCA_900551265.1 uncultured Eubacteriales bacterium
TGCCCCCTTCACACATCATGAAGAAGCCCTTGTCGTTGTCCAGCACTTGGATGCCTTTGCTCACATAGTCGGCCAGGGACCACATGTCCTCGGTGCGGTCCAGCTCGTACACCATGGCGTCGCCGTCGGCCAGGTGCTCGTCGATGAGGATGACCGGGCCGGATGTGACCGCCTCGGCCTCGGCCTGGGTGCTGACCACGTTGTAGCCGGCCTTCTCAGCCAGGGTGTAGAGGTCGGCCTGCTTGCCGTCGCTGCCGGTGGGCTTCAGGAGGCCGCCGCCGGAGAAGTACTCAAAGCCGGACTCGATGAGCTCCAGGCCGATCTCGTAGTAGTCGTTGCGGCTGGCCTGATGGGCGTAGAAGGCGGCGGGAGTGGCGTGGTTGAGGTTGACGGAGGTGACCACGCCGATCTTATAGTCCTTCTGGTCCCGGAGCTGCTCGGCGATGGTCTCGTAGGCCACGGTGCCGGTCTCGTCCACGTTGATGGAGCCGGAGTAGGTCTTGTGGCCGGTGGCAAGAGACGTTGCGGTAGAGGCAGAGTCAGGTGCGAAGGAGTTGGAGTCATAGGTGACCGCGGAGCCGGCAGCCTCAAAGTTCATGAAATTTAAGTACTCAGGACCGTCGAGGATCGCGCCTTCGTTATCGTCCAGGCTCGGCTGGGCCTGATGATAGTCTTCGTCGTTCAAGGCACCCAGGAAGTCGCTCGTTGACTGGATCTGCGGGTAGCTCATACCGTCGCCGATGAACATGAAGACGTATTTGAGTTCTGTTGTGTCTGTTCCCTCTTCCTGGTTTCCGGAGGCGGCAGGTGTACCGGTGCCGTCTGTAGAGAGCTTTGTCGTATCCGGCGTAGAGACGGGCGTGGAACCGGCGTCGTTTGCAGCAGGTTCGGCGCTGCATCCGGCAAAGAGCCCACACAGGAGCGCCGCCGACAACAGGAATGCGGAGAATTTTTTCAGCATGGTTTTAATTCCTCCAAACTTTTTTCAGATTTTCTGTGGACAGTCTTAGTCTAGCAAGTTCTCGTAAAATCGGCCATCATACCGGTGTAAAGTCTCCGTTAAGTGAATCGTTGCTGCGGCGGGAAGTTTGACCGGCAGCGTATGCATCGGTCAAAAGCAGGTTAAATAAAACCGTCGTATTTTGCATGAGGATGCAAAAAGCCCCCGAAAGTCTTCCTGGACTTTCGGGGGCTTGAATCCATAAAAATTTATGCCTCGACGGAGAACTCTACGCGCTGGCACGCAGCGCCTGCGAGCTTCTCGCTGAACGCGTCGGGCTGGGTCGCGCCGGCCGAGAGCATAAACTTACCCGGCTCAATGACCTTGCAGCCGTCCTCGTCAATGAGCGCCATAGCGTCGGGCGTGATGTCCACGGTGACGGTTGTGCTTTCGCCTGCGCCAAGCGAGACACGCTCGAATGCGCACAATTTATGGCGCGGCACCCGAGTGGACGCTTCAAGATCGCGGATATAGAACTCGGCGACCTCGTCGCCCGCGCGGTCGCTGACGTTTTTGACCGTAACGGTAGCTTTTATTGTCTCTCCGGCTTTGACGGAATCACGATCGAGCGTGAGGCCGGAGAATGTAAACTTTGCATAGGAGAGGCCGTATCCAAACGGATAGAGCGGATCCTCGCGGAAGAATTTATACGTACGGTTATCCATGCTGTAGTCTGTGAAATCCGGGAGCTTGTTACTCTCGCGGTAGAATGTAACGGGGAGCTTCGCGGAGAAGTTGGCCTTGCCCGTAACCAGACGGCCAAACGCACGGCCGCCCAGTGCGCCGGGATACCAGCATTGGATGATAGCGTCGGCTTTTTCATTTGCAGTGTCGAGATCCATGGCGCTGCCGGTCATGCAGGCAACAACCGTGGGCTTTCCGACTGCCAATACCGTATCAATCAGTTTGCGCTGCGACTCCGGCAGCAGGAGGCTCAGCTTATCGCCGCCTGCGAATACATTGGAGGCGTCGCCTTCCTCGCCTTCCAGGAAGCAGTTGAGGCCGACCACGACAAATGTGACGTCTGCCAGTTCCGCCATGACCTTTGCCTCTACAAGACGGTCGTCGGCCTGGGCCAGATGCTCGACCTTTTCGCGATACAGATGGCAGCCCTCCGAGACATAGATACGCGCATCCGGGAAGGCTTCGCGGATACCTTCCAGAATGGTGACATATTCGGCCGCTTTGCCGTTATAGTTCCCCTCAAGAGCAAGAATGGAGTCGGCGTTCGGACCGACTACGGCGATCGTTTTGATCTTTGCCGGATCGAGCGGGAGAATACCGTTGTTTTTCAGAAGCACCATGGTCTTCTCCGCAGCGGAGAGGTTCACCTCGCGGTGCTTTTCGCAGTCGACTACCTCAAAGGGTATCTTATCCCACGGCGTACCGTCGAAGAGGCCGAGCTCAATTCGAATGGCGAGCAGGCGCGTGACGGACTGCGCCAGCGTCTCGCGGGTGATAAGGCCGTCGTTATAAGCGGTCATAAGATGCAGATACGCGTTGCCGCAGTTCAAATCACAGCCGGTATTGAGCGCCATGGCCGCGCTTTCAGCGGCGGTATCAGTGACATGGTGATGGAGATGGAAATCGTTGATGGCCCAGCAGTCGGACGTGAAGTAACCGTCCCAGCCCCAGTCGCCGCGCAGGATATCCTGGATCAGCAGCTTGGAGCCGGCAGCCGGATAGCCGTATACACGGTTATAGGCGCCCATAAAGCCGAGTACGCCGGCTTTGGCCAGGCACTCAAAGGCGGGCAGATAGGTCTCATAGAGGTCCTGCTTGGACACGACGGCGTCAAATTCATGGCGCACGGACTCCGGACCGGAGTGGACGGCATAGTGTTTGGCGCAGGCCGCAGCCTTATAGTAGCCGTTTTCGTCTTTTTCCTGTATGGCATTGACAAACTGGAGGCCGAGCTGGGAGGTGAGATACGGATCTTCGCCGTAGGTTTCCTGGCCGCGGCCCCAACGGGGATCACGGAAAATGTTGACGTTTGGGGACCAGAAAGCAAGACCCTTATAAATGTCACGGTCCTCGTTTTTTGACCAGGCATTGTACTTTGCGCGGCCTTCCTCGGCAATCACGGCGCCGACGTCATGCATCATTTCCTTATCAAAAGCGGCGGCAAGGCCGATGGACTGCGGAAAAACGGTCGCCATACCGGCACGGGCGACGCCGTGCAGCGCTTCGTTCCACCAGTTATAGGCAGGAATGCCGAGACGTTCAATTGGCGCGGAATGATAAAGGAGCTGAGTTGTCATCTCCTCGACGGTCATCTGCTCGACGATTTCGCGAGCTCTTTTTCTGGCTTCTGCTTTGTTCATAAAGATCTCCCTTCATGAGTAAGGTCATAAAATCACGGCTCCGGCAAAGTTATCAAAAACAGCCGGATCAGTACATTTTAGCGTCGTTGAGATAGGGCTCGACGGAAAGCTGATGCGTCTTTGCATAGTTTTTCCCTTCCGCCGCCCATAGCATGCCGCGCAGCATCAGGGTTTCCGCCGCCGGCGATTTGTCAAACACGTCGTCGTGATGCCCGAGAGAACAGTAAAATACACGGCCAAGGCCCCAGTATTTCGTCCAGGCGACCGGCATATCAACAGGTTTGTTCGCACAGTGATAGTAGTTTACGAGCGGAAAGCGCGTGGTGGCGAGGACTTCAATGGCAGGATCAATGTGGAGATAGTAATGTTCGCTGCACACCGGGAAGTCCTCCAGGCCCTCCGTAATCGGGCTGGAACCCTTGCAAATATGAACCATATAGTTCTGTCCGTCTCCGCCGGGGTGGCTGACCCACTGGCCGCCGGTCATAAACTGCCAGTTTGTACTCTGCCGGAATGCGTCGCACATGCCGCCGTGGTTCCCCGCAAGGCCGACGCCCTCTCCGACAACCGTACAGATATTGTTTACATAGTCGCGTTCGATGGTGCCCATCGTCCAGTGCGGGATGATGAGATCCAGCTTGCGCAGCTTATCGATATCGGCCAGACACTCCTGGTTCTCCTGGATATCTACGGACATGCCCTCGTTTTCCAGCAGTCTTTTGAAACGCCGGGAGACGAGCAGCGGCTCGTGGCCGTCCCATCCGCCTACAAAAATCAGGACTTTTTTCATGACGCAGATCCTTTCCTCCGCCGCCGGTAGTCCAGCGAAAACGGCTCTCTTTTGGTATCATTTTAACAAACACCGCCATATGTGTCAAGGTGGGAAATGGCAATATTGAAAGAAATACCGGCCTTTTCACTTGCGCGTACGGCGGGCGTCCGTCTGTGTACGCCGTCATTTTTTGTGAGATAGCAAGTGACCGGTCCGGCCATCTTCAGCCGCCTTTTGAAATTTTGCCGCCATGAGCCTTTTTCCTGAAGGCGGCAGAATGATCCTTGCCAAAAAATCTGGGATATGATATAATAGTCCCAGATTTTTTGTTTTCAAGAAAAGGTGTAAAAATGAAAAAAGACGTGTGCGGCAAAAAAGAAACGGCCTTCGACAGCTATTACGGCGACAACCGTATTCTGCAATATGATGGCGGGCAGCGCGCATGTGAAACCATACGGCCGGTTTACATGCGCGGCGCGGCGGAGGTCGTACAGTCTTTCAAAAGTCTTGACTGGTCATTTGCAGAAGACGACACCGGCTATTTGTCGCATGACATCCATCCGTATCCGGCCAAATTTGCCCCACAATTGCCGGAGCAGGTGATGAGACTGCTGAGTGCAGCCGGAGAAACCATATGGGATCCTTTTGGCGGCAGCGGGACCACAGCGTTGGAAGCGCTGCTGAATAACCGCAGCTGCATCAGTACGGACATTAACCCGGTCGGCAACATCATTGGCAAAGCAAAGACGACGGCCCTGCATACGGCGGATGAGCAGGAACTGGACGGATTTATGGAAACGCTTGCCTATTACGCAGAGCATACCGCTTATCTTGCAGAATTCATCCGCTCTCACAAGGATGCGCTTGAAAAAGAAGTTCCGGACATTCCGAATCTTGAAAAATGGTTTTGCAGCTGCGTGATTTGCGAGCTGGCCTTTATAAAATATGTGATCGGAAAGGAATTACATACGGAAGCAGGAAGCAATCTTGCAAAGGCATCCCTGTCAAAAATTATAACCAGGGTTTCAAATCAGGAAAGCGAGACGACCTACCGGGCCGTGCAAAAGGATTTCCGCGCCGGAGACGTGATCGGTTTTTTTTTAAAGGATATGAGGACCAACTATGACAAGGTCAAAGCGTTAAGTGCTCTGATCGGCTACAGGTCCTGCCGTTTCCTCACGGCCGATGTGATGCAGCCGGTGGTCGGAGAGGGACTTCCCATTCAAAACGGAGAAGTGGATCTGATTGTCACTTCTCCGCCATACCCCAATGCCTTTGATTACCACCTTTACCACCGTTTTCGGATCTTTTGGTTGGGCGAAGATCCGAGGCTTATGGGAAAGGCGGAAATCGGCTCTCATTTGAAATATCAGCGGCAGAAGAGTACGTTTCAGCAGTTTGAGGAAGAAATGACGCCTGTGTTGAAAAACTGCATGAAGGCTTTGAAAGCCGGCCGGTATGCGGTTTTCGTCTTGGGAAACGCCGTTTTTGACGGCGTGGAGTATCCAACGGCGGAGAGAATCGGGACTCTGGCAGAGGAACTTGGCTTTGAAAAGATTGCCGTGATGGACCGTCCCTTACCGGAAAACAGACGGTCTGTAAAGAGCTGGGCAAGGCGTGCGACGATGGAACAGCTCCTGTTGCTCAAAAAACCGGAGGCAGAGGTCGGCGTGACGCTGATCCCGGCGCCGTATAAGCTGTGGCCTTATGAGAAAAAAATGAGCGATCTGGAGAGAAAGGCCCTGGCGGACGTTGACGCGGACGCCTTTGCAGTCTCCCCGTACGGGGTCAATGCGCTTAAGAAACTGACGTTTTATCAAGGCTTTCTGTATGAGGGCTCCCGGTTGGAAACCTGGCAGAACACGCTGGAACATGGAGAGGAGGACGGGCCGAACCGAAAGGACCCCAAATACCTTACGCATGGCATCCACCCGTATAAGGGCAAATTCTATCCGCAGCTGGTTCGTCCGCTGCTCAATATTTTGAAAATTCCCGAGGGCGGTGTGGTGTTTGATCCGTTTTGCGGAAGCGGCACCGTTGCGCTGGAGTCCGTTTTGAATGGGTATGATGCATACGGGTGCGACGTGAATCCTGTTGCGGTTGAAATAGCCACGGCGAAAAATACGGTTTTCACAGTTTCTCCCTATGAGTTTGAAAAGCATATCGCCGTGTTTTTGCGGGGGCTTTCGCGATATGAAGAGGGCGATTATACGCGTGCATTTGCCCCTGACGCCATGGATGAAATTCGCAGCTGGTTTCCTGATAATGTGATATCAAAAATGGGATTTCTCCTCACGCAGATTGACAGTGTGCCGGACGAACGAATGAAATGCTTTTTGCGGGTGATTTTAAGCTCCATTATCCGGGAAATATCACAGCAGGATCCGTCGGATTTGCGCATCCGGCGAAGAAAAGAAGCGATTTCCGACGCCCCCGTATTTGAAATGTATACAAAAAATCTGCAGAAACAATACCGCAATATCATGGCGTATTATAAGGTTCGCAATTTGGCGCCGAATCCGATTGGGAGGGCGGTAATTTGGAGAGGTAACGCAACAAAAACGGCAGATATGACGTCTCATCTTCCCGGAAGCGGCGTTGACGTTGTAATTACAAGCCCGCCGTATGCGACTGCATTGCCCTATATTGATACAAACCGGCTCAACATGCTGATTCTTGACGGGCTTCATGCCTCCAGGCGTGTCCCGATTGAAGCGGAGATGACCGGAACAAGAGAAATTACAAAGACATGCCGCGTATCTTATGAGCAGAAGATTGAAGCGGGAGATTTCGAAGGGATTGGCTCCGCTCTTGCAAGAGAAATTGTTGGTAAGATCCATGCGCAAAACAGCGCCGCGGACGTTGGCTTTCGCCGAAAAAATATGGCGGCGTTGCTTTACATGTATTTTCGGGACATGTCCTGTGTGATGCGGGGACTGCATCGGGTTGTGAAGCCCGGAGGATATATCTGCATCGTAATTGGCGATACCAGGACGACCACGGGACAGGAACGCATCGTCATCCGGACGACGGAGGTTTTGCGAGAAACAGCCGGTCTTTTGGGTTGGAAGACCATCCAGGACATTCCCATTCATGTTACGGTCGAACGCTATATCCATATGAACCACTCCATTACGGAAAATAATATCCTGGTTTTTCAAAAACCCTGATTCGGTGGATGGATATCAAAAGGCGCCCAATGCAAAGGGGCGCCTTTTTTTGTTATAACCAGCCCATTTTCCGCGCGACGGGTTTGCCTCCGGAGGGCAGGGACTGATTGCAGCCAGATAAATAGTGTGCGTAGGCTTCGCTGCCCTTTGCGTAAAAATCCATATCGTAGTCATAACCGGGCGTGGAAGATTTGCGCATTACGAGAATGGGATAGTCCGTACTGCCCGGTACCAGAGACAGACCGGCGAGAATGGACGGCGTAATGGTAATACGGATTTCAGACTTCTTTTCATAGTAAACGGTGTTTAAGGGATAGTTTTCCTCCAGATGGACAAAAGCGCCGGAGGCGTCATATACGCGGATTGCGACAACCGGATCGGGAATGCGCTGCGGATAGGACGGATTTCCAGCTCTTTTCGGAACAGTGCGGCCGGAAAACGGATAGCCAAAAAAGGAAGGGTTCTGTTTCACCGCCGACTTGCTCAAAAAAATTTCTCCATTATGATGCGGGGAAATCTGAATCACAAAAACATCGGAAGCAGGCGACGTATCAATTGACGCAGGCGGTATGGACTGCGCCGATTCTTTCTCAGCAGAGGCGCCGGAAGGCGTCCTTACCGTGCTGGAGAGGTTGAAAACGATACCGGCGCTTTTTGCCGCCGCACGGGCTGTTTTTTGGGAAACGGCCTGCGCGGGCCTGACCGGAAAAGGAGAAAACAGAGGGGCCGGCGCTGCGGCCTCCGGCCCTTCCGGCGCTGCCGCACCGGCCGCCGGGGGTGCGTAGGCGTTTTCATCCAGCAAGAGCCCGTTTTGATTCAATTCTTCAAGAAAATCTGGCGTCAGGATCTTCGTACAGGACACTTCGGGCGCGAGTAAAGACAGGTAACTTTGAAAGAGCGCGTCGAAGGAGTCCCTGTCCTGCGGGAATTGAAACCGCAGGAGTACGCCGCCTTCAAAGTTGGTTTCCAGCCCGCCGGACGTCAGGTTGCTGGAACCATAGTAGGCAGCGGCGCTTTTGTCACCGTAAAAGAGATACAGCTTGGGGTGAAAGGTAGAACCATCTGTGTGAAGAATCCGCGTAGAGGTAAAATGTGTCATAATATATCGCAGTGCCTGATAGCTCGTTCCCTTATGGTCGATGCCAATGATTGCCTCAGAGGTGTTCCCTCTTGCACGCCACGCCTGGATACGTTCATGCATTTTATAAAAAGGCTGTATCTTTGCAAATGCGGCAAGACACCGGAAAGAGTGAAAATCTGCGCAGTCAAAGTTGGCATTTAACCAGTCAAGAAGCCGGAAGATTCCCAGGGGCTGCTGAACCGGTTGAACAAATTCAATCTCTGGCATGGCCATCCTCCTTGAAAGTGTGATGAAATGTTGTTTGCGTTTGCCCTGTCCTTTTTGCCGGCATGAAACGTGCAAAGAGACAGGGATGTCTCATCCGCCGGTTAAGGGCACGGCAACGTTACGGTAAAGCGTGAGCCCTCGCCCGGCGCAGTGTCCACCGCGATGCTGCCGCCGCACAGTTCACAAATACGCCGTACGATGGAAAGCCCGATCCCATTCCCCTCAGACGCACGGGAGCTGTCCCCCTGATAAAACTTGTCGAAGGCATGATGCAGGGTCTCCTCGTCCATACCCGGGCCGTGATCCGCAATGCTCACAACCACACGATTGCCCACGCGCGTACAGACGACTTCTACTGTGGCATCCCGTTCGCTGAATTTTATGGCGTTGCTGAGCAGATTGACCCATACTTGCGACAAAAGCTCCTCATTTGTGCGATAGTTCACTTCATCCAACTGCAGGTCGAATGTAATCTCCTTTTCGCTCCACTGTTTCTCCAGAAGCAGGATGCAGCTGCGAAGCTGTTCATCGAGAGAAAATTCCGTCTTGTTTGTAACGATTTGCTGATTTTCCAGCCGCGAGAGCAGCAGCACATTTGTGGAAAGGCGGGACAGCCGTTCCGATTCACGTACGATGATATCGAGGTATTCCCGGCGCTGTTTGTCTGTGAGAGAATCGCGTGCAAGCTGGCGCGCAAAACCGCGAATGGAGACAATAGGCGTTTTAAACTCATGGGAAAAACTGTCGATAAAGTCGTTGCGGAACATCTCAATGCCGCTTAAGTCTTCCGCCATGTGGTTAAAACTTTCCTGCAGGGCAACGAGCTCTTCCGGCCCGCGCGAGACCGGGACGCGGACGGAGAAGTCCCCCCCGGACACCGCGTCAAGCGCCTGGCTGAGACGGCGTATCGGCCGTAAAAACTTCGAACCGACGAGCATGGAGAGGAATGTGCCGAGCAATACGCTGCCGACAATCAGCATGATCGGGATAATGGTTGCCATATATGCCGGCGGGATCATGCCGAACCGTCGCGCAAGCAGGAATACGCAGGCTGCAATGATGCCGGAAACCGTCATGATCAGGAATACAAACAGCGTCAGCGCAATGCGCAGCGAGCCAATGTGCCGGTGCTGTTTTTTCATTCCGTTTTCACCGCCTTGTAGCCCAGCCCGCGCACGGTAACAATCGTGAAATCGAGGTTATCCTCAAAGCGGTCGCGCAGGCGGTTGATATGGACGTCCACCGTACGTTCATCCGTATCGCTGTCCATATCCCACAGTTCGTCCATGAGCTGGCGGCGCGTGAAAATCCGGCCTGCGTAGGAGAGCAGCTTAAAAAGCAGCTGAAACTCCTTGTTCGGCAGCTCCTCCGTGCGTCCGCCCGCCGTCACGGTAAACGCATCGTAGTCGAGCACGGTGCCGCCGACGATGAGACGGTGCTCGCTCGCAATCTTTGAACGGCGCAGAAGCGCCGCAATGCGCAGAAGCATCTCCTCCTCGTCCACAGGCTTGACCATGTAGTCGTCCGTGCCCGCGAGAAAGCCCGCACGCTTGTCCGCCTGTAACTCACGCGCCGTCACCATTAAAATGGGAAGCTCGCTGCCCGCCTCGCGCAGGGTGCGTGCAAATTCGTAGCCGTCCATGCGCGGCATCATGACGTCGAGCAGGACGAGATCGACGTGCGTGCGGTCCATCACCTCAAGCGCGTCCACGCCGTCGTGCGCGGGGATGGCGCTGTAGCCATTTTGCTCGAGCACGGTCATCATCAGCTTTCTTGCGTTTTCGTCATCCTCAACGACTAAAATATGAAACATGCTTTAACGACCTTTCCTAAAATTCAAGACAACTTGCCGCCAGATAGCGGCATATGTGGGCGTATCCCCCTTTTATTATACCGGATTCCCCGTGTGAACGCAATGTAAAGAAAGCTTGGACAAAGTGCCGCCGCAGAAATTTATATTGCGTTTAAAAAGAGAGGATAAAATTTTCCCATTGTTAGAATAAGGAGCGAAACCGATGCTGATACTCAAAAACATCACGAAAGAATACATAGTCGGCGAAGAACACATCCACGCGTTGCGCGGGATTGAGATTGCGTTCCGCGAAAACGAGTTCGTCTCGATCCTGGGACCGTCCGGCTGCGGCAAGACGACGCTTTTAAACATCATCGGCGGGCTGGACCAGTACACCGCCGGCGACCTGTCTGTGGGCGGACGCTCGACAAAGGATTTCCGGGACCGTGATTGGGACGCATACCGCAATCACAGGGTTGGATTTGTGTTTCAAAATTACAATCTGATCCCACATCAGACCGTCCTCTCAAACGTTGAGCTTGCGCTGACGCTTTCCGGCGTATCCAAGTCCGAGCGCCGCCGCAGGGCACGCGAGGCGCTGGAAAAGGTTGGCCTCGGCGACCAGGTGAACAAGCGTCCGAATCAGATGTCCGGCGGGCAGATGCAGCGTGTCGCCATTGCCCG
Source organism: uncultured Eubacteriales bacterium (assembly GCA_900551265.1). Lineage (GTDB taxonomy): Bacteria > Bacillota > Clostridia > Oscillospirales > QAMX01 > Allobutyricicoccus > Allobutyricicoccus pentlandensis. The sequence continues at coordinate 11,091 of URVL01000045.1, forward strand.
CGCACTTGTCAACGATCCGGACATCCTGCTCGCGGACGAACCGACCGGCGCGCTCGATACGGAAACCAGCGTGCAGGTCATGGACATTTTAAAAGAAGTCGCACGCGACCGCCTGGTGATTATGGTTACGCACAACCCGGAGCTTGCCGAACGGTATTCCACGCGCATTGTGCGTCTGCTCGACGGTCAGATCATGGATGACACCAATCCCTATGACGGAACGCCGGAGCAGGGAAAACCGGCGCGGGCGCATGAATCATTGCGGCATCACTCCATGTCCTATTTCACCGCGCTTTCTTTGAGCCTTAATAACCTCATGACGAAAAAGGCGCGTACCTTCCTGACCGCGTTTGCCGGGAGTATCGGCATCATCGGCATTGCGCTGATTCTGTCGCTGTCCTCGGGATTCCAGAATTATATCTCTAAAGTTGAGGAGGACACCCTTTCCTCCTATCCGCTCACCATTGAGGCCGAGACGGTGGATATGACGAGCCTGATGCAAACTATTTTGGGCGCGGTTCAGCCCGATGAGGCAGAACACGAGGAGGGGTACGTCTACTCCAACAACATTATGTCTGAGATGATGAACGCCATGGCTGCCGAGATCCAGTCAAATGATATTGCGGCATTTCTTGCCTATATTGAGGAGGAAGAAAACGGCGTTTTAGAGCTGGCAAATGATATTCAGTACAGTTACGACATTGATCTCAATATTTATGCGTCCGATACGTCGGACGGCGTAGTACAGGTAAACCCCAGTACGCTTTTTCAGGAGATGTACGGCACGTCCGGCGAGTCCGGCGCCATGGCATCCGGCAATCTGGAATCCTGGCAGGAGCTTTTGGGGAATCAGACGCTGCTGGAATCTCAGTACGAGGTGTTAGCCGGAGAGTGGCCGGACGCTTACAACGAAGTGGTGCTCGTTGTCGACCGGGATAATGAAATGACCGACCTGGCGCTTTATTCGCTCGGCCTGCGCGATCAGGAGGAACTCTCTGAGCTGATGGCGGCCGTCAGACGGGGAGAGACGGTCGAGACGGAAGAAATGCGGTTCTCCTATGAAGAGTTGCTGGACATGTCCTACCGGTTGGTGCTCACCCCGCAATACTATGCATACGACGAGGAATCCGGCGCTTGGCTCGACCAGCGTGAGGATGAGGACTACATGAAAGCGCTCCTGGATACCTGTCCGGAGATCCGCGTTGTGGGTATCATCCGTCCGACTGAAGAGGCCGTTGCCACCGCCATGAGCGGCAGCGTCGGTTACACGCATGCGCTCGTCGAGTATGTAATTGAGGAGACAAACGCCTCCGAACTCGTCCTCGCGCAGCAGGAGGATCCGGAAACGGATGTATTCACGGGCCTGCCGTTTACCGACGGCGGAGACGAAAGTGTGGAGGAGCCCGCGGCATTTGACCCGTCCACCCTTACGCCGGAGCAGCAGGCGTACCTCGCCTCTCTGACGGATGAGGAACGCGAAGCCCTCCTCGCAGAGTATATGGCGCCGCAGACCTCTGAGGCGACCTACGAGAGTAACTTGGAAGCACTCGGTGTTGCGGATCTCGAGACGCCGTCACGGATTTCTATCTATCCGGTCGATTTCGAGGCAAAAGAGCAGTTGGTTGAACGAATTAACGATTATAACCGCGCGCAGACGGAGGCGGGCCGCGAGGAATCCGTGATCAATTATACAGACTACGTTGGCCTGATGATGTCCTCTGTCAGCACAATTATCAATACGATCTCCTATGTACTCATTGCGTTTGTAGCAATTTCACTTGTGGTGTCGTCTATCATGATCGGCGTAATTACCTATATCTCCGTGCTTGAACGCACCAAAGAAATTGGTATTTTGCGCGCCATCGGCGCCTCAAAGCGCGATATTTCCCGCGTCTTCAATGCGGAGACGCTGATAGTCGGCTTTGTATCGGGCATGCTTGGGATCCTGGTCACGGTGTTATTGTGTATTCCCGTGAACCTGATTATCAAAGCGCTGGCGAATATTTCAGATGTTGCGCAGCTTCCCCTGGCGGGCGGCATTATCCTGGTTGCGATCAGCATGCTTTTGACGTTCATTGCCGGCCTGATTCCCTCCCGAATTGCAGCAAAGAAGGATCCTGTGGTTGCACTGCGGACGGAGTAGGATCATTCCATTTCTTTATCAAAGAAACGGGAGTGTTGGATATGGCGCTTGCTCCGCGCAGACCGTCGACATAGCAAGCAGGACAGCTATGGCTGGCAACAGCCCATCACCCGTGAGGCCATCGCCACCGTGCTTTATCACTTTAAGGAATATTTGGGAAAGTAAATAGAAGAAACACCCATTCTGATCTGTATCAGAATGGGTGTTCTTTTTTTATGCCGGCGCGTCCGTTTTTCGTTAGCATTTTCATTAGCACTTTTGATTTGAAAAGTGCTAATTTACAGGAATATCTGCGTGATACAACGCAAGACACAAATTAAAAAAGTTGGCTTTTTTATTTGGTGCCACAGAGCATCCTATAACCGAACCGTTTACCTCATCAAGTGTAATGGCAGCATTTGCCTTGTTGTAATTAACGATCAAAACCAATTTATCGTCACGTATACTGCATGTACGAAGCTGTCAATGAGTCTTTGCCTATGGCCTTTTTTCGTTACTTCCATACTGCGGAATCTTTGCAGCCAGAATATCAGTCCCTCTTTGGTAAGAGGAGGATGTTTTATCTCTTCTTTGATGAGCTTTAATTCTTTTTTTGGTGTTTTCATAGTTTGCCACACGGAGCACAATAGCCGCAATGTCTTCCATCACATCATCCTGCATCAGCATCTTCTTTGTGTACTGAACAGCCATATCTTCTATCCATTCTTTTCTGACCGTCTTTTTGCCGCAGGAGTGCCTGTACTTAGCGTTGTTGCATTTATAGTATCGGTGCACCGTACCATTTCTGCCCGTACCGCTTTCACCTGTCAGATAGACGCCGCATTTGCCACAGAACCGTTTTGTTGTCAGCAGATAGTCGTCATCGGCCTTATGCCTTGCGGCAGCTTTTTGTTTTTCTGTAACTGCTCCTGCACACTGTTGAACAGATTTTTCGGTACAATCGGCGGTATACCATCCTCGTGAACAATATCTCGGAATCTGTGCTCACCTATATATCGCCTGTTTTTCAGCAGGTTTGTCACAATGTTGATCGTAATTTTCGACCCAAGTGAAGTGGTCACTCCTTTTTCGTTCAACAAATTTACGATCTGCTTAATGGCCTTTTGTTAGAAACATTATCCTATTCCGGAGAAGCGCTCAAAGAATGCTTTTAGCTTATCAATCACGCCCTGCTTCTTTTCCGCACGATTTCCACCGCCAAAACGGGACATTGGGGGAAGAAACTTATCAATGGTCGTGCCGATCGTTTTTACTGAGCCGTCACGGAAAGATGCTTCAATAAACTTTCTCGTTTCCGCATCTTTCAGATTTTCCTCTTTGATGATGGCGGAGAGCTGCCGCTCCTTTTCTTCCGCAACAAAGGCACACCATTCCAGCATCACATCGTCTACATCGTTGATGCCGGCGATAAAGGTTTCGATAAGAGCCTTTTTGCTGCGCAGTTCCGGGCTGGCGTCCACAGCCTTAC
>URVL01000046.1 GCA_900551265.1 uncultured Eubacteriales bacterium
TACATTTTTCCTCCTAATCACACGATTCTTCCAGATGCTCTACTGCCTTTTCAAAAATTTCCTTTACGTGATGATCCGCAAGTGAGTAATACACTACCTTCCCATCGCGTCTGGTCTTGACAAGGTTGCTCTCACGCAGTACGCGTAATTGGTGCGAGATGGCTGACTTCGTCATATTAAGAAGTACCGCAATATCACAGACACACATTTCTGCATGATCCAGCGCCCATAGGACGCGGATCCGAGTGCTGTCTCCAAACACTTTAAAAAATTCGACCAGCTCCAAGACCTTCTCGTCCTTTGGCATTCCTTCTTTCACTGCAGACACGACGCTTTCGTGTATCACCTCGCAGTCACATAATACCTCTGACCTCCCCATTCGTGGGTTCTCCTTCCCAAAAGGTTGAATTAACTTTCAACCGTATTATAATTGAGCAAACATTCAATTGTCAATACCAATTTGCAAATTCGTGAAAATACATGATAGAATATCCGGGATCCGCCTATTCCTCTATCCAATTTGCAAATTTATATAGGGCGCCTCTACCGGCCATGCGCTTTTTCGGGCTTTCCGGCGGTAGCTTTTCGTGTTTTTCAGCGAGCGCCTATTTGCGCTTCGCAAGTTTTTGACGGAAAGCGCTTTATTCGTTCACAGAAATCTGCTATACTTACTTTGAATAAGGTCACAATGGCGTTTTTGACCGCCATTAAAATATGAATCATACAGAAAACCTAAGAGGATAATATATGGAAATTTCAACAAAATTTTTGCGGATGCAGCTTTCGTTTTTCAAGTCTTTTGTAAACGGCTGTACAATTGAGACCGCCCGCCATGGTCAGGCAAAACTCGGCGATTTGATGGCCAGCAGCCACAAAAACAAAGTGCTATATTCTCCGCAGATTTTTCGAAATTTCATTGGAGAGTGGATCGCGCCAAAAGCACAGAAAAGTGACTGCGTCATTTTGTATCTCCATGGCGGCGGATATGTCGCAGGGGATATCGATTATGCCAAAGGCTTCGGTACTACGCTTGCCGCAAAATATGGTGTCAAGGTATTCTGTGCCGCTTACCGTCTCGCACCGGAGCATCGTTATCCCGCGGCGCTTGAAGATGCCGCAACGGCATATGATTACTTACTCAGCACCGGCTATGACAGCCGTCAGATCATCCTTTGCGGTGAGTCGGCGGGCGGGGGCCTGATCTATGCCCTGGCGCTCAAGCGGAAAGCAGAGGGTAAGGATCTCCCCGCCGGGATCATTGCCATCTCTCCCTGGACAGATTTGACAGCGTCCGGCGCCTCCTACGAGAAAAACCGGGAGTGCGATCCATCCATGACGCGCGAGCGCCTTGCCTACTACGCCGCACTCTATACGGACGACTATCAAAACCCTTACGTTTCGCCTGTTTTTGGCGAGCTCGATCATATGCCGCCTTCCATCATTTTTGTAGGCGGAGATGAAATTATGTTGGATGACGCCGTTTCCATGCACCGCCGCCTGCTGGCGGCAGGCAGTAGAAGCGAACTCATGATTGCACCGGAAATGTGGCACGGATATATCCTGTATGGCGTTGCTGAGGCAAAAAAGGATTATGAAAAAATCGCAGAATTTATCGAGGAACTGCAAAATGCCTGACCGTGAACTGCGCTGGATGCGTCTTGACAATGCGGCAAAAATTTACCCTGCAGCCAAGCGACGCAACTGGAGCAACATGTTCCGGCTTTCCGCAACGCTTCGCGAGCCTGTTGATCCGGCGGTCTTGCAATCTGCGCTGAATGTAACCGTCAAGCGCTTTCCCTCCATCGCCGTTCGGATCCGGCGAGGCATGTTTTGGTATTATTTAGAGGAGCTTGAACACGCACCCGACATTGCATATGAAGCGCCCTATCCGCTTGCACATCGGAAATTTTCGGATATCAGGCGCTGCGCGTTCCGCGTACTATACTATGAAAATCGTATCGCTGTGGAGTTTTTTCACGCGCTTACAGATGGGAGCGGCGGTCTTGTCTTCCTGAAGACGCTGACGGCAGAGTATCTCACGCAAAAGCACGGCATCACAATTACAAGCGGAAACGGTGTGCTTGACCGGTATGAAGAACCGGACGATCAGGAACTGGAAGACAGTTTTCTGCAAAATGAAGGGCCTGTCAGCAAGAGCCGGCGCGAGGCAACTGCCTATCAGTTGACCGGTACACGCGAACCGGACGGTTATCTCAATCTGATTACCGGCATCCTGGACGTACGGGAGGCATTGGCGCTGGCCAAACGATACGGAGTCAGTCTGACTACATTCATGGTCTCTGTCATGATCTTATCGATTCTTGATATACAAAACCGTCACGTACCGGAGCGCCGGCGGCAAAAACCTGTTAAAGTTCTCGTACCGGTCAATCTCCGGAAATTTTTTGACAGTCGGACGCTGCGGAATTTTGCACTTTATGTCACGCCGGGTATTGATCCCAAAATGGGGAATTATACCCTGGAAGAAGTACTGCGGACGGTACATCATCAAATGGGAGTAGAGTTGACGCAAAAGCAGATGAGCGCGCGCATTACCGTAAACGTGCGGGCGGAGAAATCGTGGGCGCTCAAGGTCATTCCGCTTTTTATGAAAAATGCCGCCATGAAGCTGGTCTATAATATGGTCGGCGAAAAGAAGTCGTGCGTGACGTTTTCCAATCTCGGCGCTGCAATGCTGCCGCAGGAAATGACCCCCTACGTCGACAGGCTGGACTTTGTTTTAGGATCCCAGGCCATCTGTCCAAATAATTGCGGGGCGCTTTCCTATGGAGACCATCTTATCATTAATTTTACACGCAATATTAAAGAAGCGGAACTGGAACGGGAATTTTTCACTCGCCTGCGCCGTCTCGGACTCTCTGTCTATATTGAAAGCAATCAGCGCTGAAGGAGGAACCATGGTATGTCTTATTGTGTCAATTGCGGCGTTGAGCTTGCAGACAGTGAGAAAAAGTGCCCTTTGTGCGGTACGGAAGTGATAAATCCGCGCAGGAAGCCACATGACGAGGTCAAAACGCCGTTTCCTTCCTATCCTGCACGGACACAACAACATGTCAGCCGCCAGTCACTTCTCGGTCTTTTGGCACTAATTTTTTTAATTCCCATTTTATTGTGCGTCGTCTGTGATGCAAGCATAAATCACAAAGTCGAATGGTCCGGTTATGTTGTAGGTGCCTTTTTTCAGCTCTATGTCACCATTGCCGTACCCATTCTCCTCTACGATCACTGTGCAAAGTATTGCGCGTCCATTTCGCTCTCTCTGGATATGCTTTCCCTGCTGGCCTTGCTCAAATACATTGAATGGAATACTGGCGGCACATGGTTTTTGCCTTTTGCCCTTCCCGTAACACTTTTGGCAGGATGCATTGTGATCGCACTCAGTTTGCTTGCACGCCATGCCCGGATTTCGCGGCTGTCCGTTGCTGCGGTCGCCGTGATTTGCGCCGGGATATTCTGTCTCGCAGTAGAATTGCTGCTGAACGCAGCGTTTGATTTACGTCATACGCTCGCCTGGTCCATTTATCCGCTCATCACATTTTTGCTGCTTGGCGCCGTGCTCTTTTATATTGACCGTAACAGGCCTTTAAAAGAAAAGCTGATTCAGAAATTTTTTCTATAAATCCGGCCTATATAAGAAGCGTTACGTACCGCTTATTTCGATGATTGACTTTGGCGGTATGCCGATGCTAAAATAAACATGCCGTGTCAAATGTAGACGCGCCCCGCAAGGCATGATGCCCTGCGGGGTATTTTCGGCAAAATATAGAGAAAAAAGAGGAATCGTGCCTTGGAGAATCTAATTTTATCTGTGAATGTCGTCCTGCCCCTATTTCTTCTGATGTCCGCCGGGTATCTTACCAAACAGCTTAAACTTTACGACATGAATACGCACGCCGTAATGAACCGTCTTGTCTTTAAACTCTTCCTGCCGGTTCTTTTGTTTTATAACATTTATGAAACCAGTCTTGACGCAGAAATTGACGGGAGTGTATTTCTATTTGCAGTTGTCAGCGTGCTCGTTATGTTTGGACTACTCTTCGCCGTGATCCCGCTGATTGAAAAGGAAAACCGAAGACGCGGCGTTCTCATTCAAGGCATTGGCCGCAGCAATTTCGTTCTCTTCGGTATGCCGATGGCGGAAATGCTCTGTGGCGGCGAAATGGCGACCACTTCGCTCCTGGTCGCCGTCGTAGTTCCCATGTTTAATGTTCTATCCGTCATTGCCTTGGAGGTTTTCCGAGGCGGAAAAGTCAATTTTCGTAAAATTCTGCTTGGTATTGCAAAAAACCCGCTCATTATTAGCTCTCTATTGGGTCTTCTGGCGCTGGCTTTCGGACTCCGCTTCCCGGAACCGGTTGATAAGGCAATTTCCGACCTTGCCGGAATCGCCACGCCGTTTGCGCTGTTCCTGCTTGGCGGCGCTATGGAATTTTCAAGAGTCGGCGCGAACTTGCGCGCCCTTGCCATCGGCGTTGTAGGAAAGTTGCTCCTTGTACCGCTGATTTTCATTACCGCAGCGGTGATCTGCGGCTTCCGTGGCATCGACCTGGTTTCCATGACCGTGCTCTTTATGGCGCCCACGGCTGTCTCATCCTATACAATGGCCCAACAGATGGATGCGGACGGGGAACTCGCCGGTCAGCAAGTCGTGTTTACCACCGCCTTTTCCATCCTTACTATATTTTTGATTATTCTAATCATGAAAAACCTGGGCTTGATATAATCTTTACCCTGTGAAAAACCCCACGGCTGAAAGCAGCCGTGGGGTTATCGTTTAATTCAGTCATGAAAAAGCGCGTTCGTCTCAAAAACCGGCTCGCTTGTCACATTCAGACCCAGGCGGCGTAAAATACCGGCATCTGACTCAGAAATAATATATGATGTGTGCGCTTCACAGTTTTTTAAATGGATCAGCTTTGAAAGCGCCAGTTCCGCTGTTGGATTTGTCGCCGCGCAAATGGAGAGTGCAATCAACACTTCCTCCAAATTCAGCGTTGGATTGCGGCGTCCGAGCATTTCCCGTTTCATTTTAAGGATCGGCTCAAGTATAACCGGAGAAATCAGATGTACTTCGTCGGAAATACCCGCCAGTGTTTTAATTGCATTGATAATAACACTGGAGGCAGCGTCCATCAAATGCTGGGAACGGCCCGTTACAATCGTTCCGTCCGGCAGCTCGATGGCCATAGCCGCCGAACCGCTTTCTTCTGCCTTGCGCTTCGCAGGGAGCACCACGCGCCGTACTTTTTCCGCATCCGCGTCCAGTTGCGACAGCAACGTCTCAATCCGATGTGCAGTGTCCGGCTCCTCACGCCCCATACGGCACTCACACCAGGTATGATAGTACCGGCGCACGATCTCCTGTGTCGCAGCTTCGCGCACCACTGCGTCGTCAGTGATACAATAGCCGGCCATATTTACGCCCATATCAGTCGGAGACTTGTAAATCGTCCTGTTCATAATGCGTGTCAAAATGGTATTGACAATCGGAAAGCCTTCAATATCACGGTTATAATTTACCGTTGCCTTGCCATAAGCGTCCATATGAAACGGATCAATCATATTGACATCGCGCAAATCGGCCGTCGCGGCTTCATATGCCAGGTTAACCGGATGTTTTAGCGGCAAGTTCCATATCGGGAATGTTTCAAACTTCGCATATCCCGCCTGAATTCCCATCCGGCTCTCATGATAAAGCTGAGACAGGCAGGTGGCCAGCTTCCCGGAGTTAGGTCCCGGCGCCGTTACCACAACGAGCGGACGCGTCGTTTCAATATAATCGTTTGCGCCATAACCGTTTTCACTGACAATCAGATTTACATCTGTTGGATATCCTTTAATGGGATAGTGCTTATACGTCTTCACGCCGCGCTGCTCTAGCATGTTACGAAATGCAATCGCGCCGGGCTGATCGGCATACTGCGTAATCACAACGGAATTTACATAAAGGCCCAAATCCCGCAGCGCATCAATAGTGCGCAGAAGATCCTGATCGTAAGTAATACCAAAATCTGCGCGGATTTTATTTTTCGCAATCGAGGATGCATTGATACAAAATACAATTTCGACCATGTCGGAAAAGCTCTGCAAAAGCTTCACTTTGGCGTTAACGTCAAAACCCGGCAGCACTCTTGACGCATGATAATCGTCAAAAAGTTTGCCGCCGAATTCCAAATACAGTTTATTGTCAAATTGTTTGATACGCTCTAAAATATGCTCCGTCTGCGTTTTGATATAAAGATCCCGATCAAATCCGACACGCATGGTTAAAAATCCCTTTCCTTCTATTTTACAAACGCATTTATTATACCATTCTGTGTCGAGCAATGCAAGCGCCAAAGCCTTTTTGTCGGATCCAGGTTAATTTTATTGCAGTCAGTATGAAAACAGAATTTCAAAAGTTGGCGGATCTTGCAATCAATCAACCTCTGTTGTAAAATAGGGGTAAGCTGTGAGGTGAGTTTATGCGAAAATTAGAAATTCAGGACAATAACTCCCTGCGTGCGAATGTATTTAAGGAGCTCGAGCAGGCAATTTTAAACGGCAGTTTTTCACCCGGCGACAGCCTGATCGAACAACGGCTTTCGGCAGAGCTGGGCGTCAGCCGCACGCCTGTACGGGAGGCGCTCCGGCAACTGGAGTTGGAGGGACTCGTTAAAACCATTCCCAACAAAGGGGCTGTCGTCATTGGCGTCTCTGCCAAGGATATTTTGGACATCTATTCCATACGAATGAAAATTGAGTCTCTTGCTGCACGTTGGGCCGCAACCAATATTACGGATGATGAACTGGGTGCGTTGCGTGAAGTCGTAGAATTGCAAACGTTTTATGTAAGCCGCGGCGACGCCATGCAGGTTTGGAACCTGGATACGCGCTTTCATGAAATTATTTTTGAAGCCTGCCGTTCCCGGCCTTTGCGTCATACCCTGTCCAATTTTCATCATTATATCCAGAAAGCGCGCGAGCTCTCGTTCAAAACGGCCGGACGTGCACGTCTTTCCGTAGAGGAACACCGCGCCATCCTTGAGGCGATCGCAGCGCATGACCCCGATGAAGCGGAGCGCCTTACGGCGTTGCACATTTCCATGGCACGCGAAAATGTTGCCGGCAACTTGGGAGAGGTGAAAGGATGAGCACCAGAACAAAGCTGCTTCTTTCCGCATTCGCATGCATATTATGTATCGTCATCGTTTTATCGACGGACATATCTCATCAACCATTTGAGCGTCTTGCAGCGGATGACATTACATCTTTTGAAATTGAAACCAATATCGGCGTAACCGCTGTGATCTCCGATGATGAAGAAATCTCGGTATTGACGGATATTTTAAGACGTCTGACCGTTTTGCATAATGTCGACGCACAGGGAGAAACACTGGCAAGTTATTCTATTTATACACAGGACGGCAAAAATTACGAGCTTGCGGTATACGACGGGTTTATTTCTTTAGACGGCATTACCTGTTCTGCCGACGTTGCGTACACCGACGAACTTTACGAATTTGCAAAACGATTTGCCTGACACAAAGTCGACGCCTTTTGCATATGCTGGTAAGGAGAACTTTCCGCTATGCAGGAGGCTGTTTTTATGGGCAACTATCGGGTGTGTGTCTATGCAATTGCAAAGAATGAGGAACAGTTTGTCCGCCGTTGGGTGACATCTATGCGCGAAGCGGACGAAATATACGTCTTGGATACAGGGTCAACGGATCAAACGGTTGAGCTCTTAACCGGTCTCGGTGTGCACGTCACCAAAGAAGAAATCCATCCATGGCGTTTTGATACCGCACGAAATCGTTCCCTCGCACTTGTTCCGGAAGACTGCGATATCTGCGTGTGTACCGATCTCGACGAGTTTTTTACACCGGGCTGGCGCGAGCAAATCGAACGCGCCTGGCAGGCAGGCGCAACACGTGTCCGGTACCGCTATGTTTGGAACTATTTGCCCGACGGGCGCGAGGGAACCGTATTCTGGCCTGATAAAATCCACGCGCGTCATGGCTATGAATGGCGTAATCCCGTTCACGAGATCCTGATACGTACAAACGCCACACGGGAAGTTGTTGCGACCGCGCAAAACGTTACGCTGGAGCATCATGCGGATCCGTCAAAGTCACGGGGGCAATATCTCCCGCTCCTGGAACTCTCCGTACAGGAAAATCCACACGACGATCGCAATGTACATTATCTTGGGCGAGAGTATATGTTTCACGGGCGTTATGAAGACTGTATTCGCATGCTGCAGTACCATCTTACCATGCCGGAATCCCGCTGGGACGCGGAACGCTGTGCATCCATGCGATTTATTGCGCGCTCCTATACGGCGCTTGGCAACAGGCAGGAAGCAAAACGTTGGCTACTGCGTGCCGTTGCGGAAGCGCCATATCTGCGGGAACCATATGTTGAGCTTGCCTCGCAGCTCTATCTTGATGAAAACTGGGCGGCGCTTGCAGCTACATGTGAAGCGGCGCTTTCCATCCGGGAACGGCCACAAATTTATATCAACGAACCCATGGCCTGGGGCGAGCTACCGTATGATCTCGCCTCTATAGCCTGGTATCATCTCGGGCAATATGACAGCGCGCTGTACCGAGGAGAGGCCGCACTTTTACTTGCTCCTGACGATGAACGCATTCGTAAAAATGTTGAAATTTTCCGCGCTCTTGCAGACAAAAAGGATTCCACAATATAAGGAAGGCCCCGTCTTTGTTATTTCACAAAGCGGGGCCTTTTTTAGGGCCAGTCAAAAAACCGTTTTCACAAATTACTGTACGTACTGACGCACGGCATAGTACATCCGCATGAGCACGTTCTGCTTTTTCAATGTCTCGCGCCGCAGTTCCCTCGTATAGCGATACATGGCAACAACCTCCGGGCGTGTAGCGTTCCTTTCTGCGTAACGGATCTCCATAAAAAGCATCGCCGCCTCCGACAGTTTCATATCGGAATAGTCAAAGTCAGGTCCGGCACGCTGGACATATTCCAAAAGTGTTTCATCCTTACGAATACGCGCGCCGGTAATTGCCACGCAGCGGAGGATTTCCTGCATCAAAATATGTATTTTTTCATTATCAGATGCGCGATTATATCGCTTTGCCCTGATCCGGCGAGAGGCGAACAGCGCCGCCACCCCAAGCACCAGAATTAGAATTGCCAAAACAATTGCTGTCGTTGTCCAGAACCGCTGCATTTGTGCCCGGCGCAAAGCCTCGAGCTCCGCCAGCTCGGCGGCACTGGGGCCGTCGTTTTCCGGTAAAACCGAAGGTTCAGTCTGCTCTTCCACCGGCGGGATTTCAGGCACCGTTGGCGCAGAACTTCCCGCCCCCGTTAGGCGGCGCGTCCATTCCTGACTGCGTCCCATGCCGAAACCCGGCGTTGGTTCAATGGTAATCCAGCCGTAACCTTCCAGGTAAATCTCTGTCCATGCATGTACGTTCTGGTTGGTAATTTCCGCCACATCACGAGACCGAAGCGTCTCCCCTACTGTGACGCCCTCGACATAACGCGCAGGCAGGCCGACGCATCGGGCGAGCACCGCTGCCGCCGTGGCATAGTAAGTACAATAGCCCTCGGTAGCGTCAAACAAAAACCAATCTACAAAATCCCTTCCTTCCGGAAATACGGGAGGCGTCAGCGAGTACTGATAAGTTTCCTTGAAATAATCTTCAATGGCAAGAATTTTATCGTAGTCCGTCTCGCACGCTTCGGTGATTTCCTGCGCGAGTTCATACACCCGGGACGGAAGCGTTTCCGGAAGCTGCAGATACACCTCTCGGATGGTACGCGCGCGTTCTGCCAGAAGGTCGGCAATATCCTCATTAAAGAGATCGGGGTCCGGCCTGTTGACCGCCGAAATCAGCGTGCGAACGGCGCTGCCACTACGCTGCTCCAGGCTCGAAAAATCCGTATTGTCATCGGCATATCGAAAATCCGTCAGGCTGCGCAAATATTCGATCAGCGTCGGGCTGCCCCAGTTTGTCTCAAAATACGCCGTCGTATAATTCAAGCCTCTCATCTGCATGTTCTGGAAACGAAAATTCGAACCGTACTGCGAATAATTTGCCCGTCCCTCTGTCTCTATCTGGCTGAGCGGAGCGGCATACAACACACTCTTTGTAACGATATCGTCAAATTCAATGGTAAGCGTGGTTCTCTTATAGATATCTTCCCCCTGCTCCGGCATCAACCCTGAACGCAGCATGGAATATATAAGCTCATATAGCTCAATTTCCGCCTCCCGTTCCGTGAAAGATGTCTCCGACGCATCCTCCCAACCGGCCCCTGTATAGGTACTGCTGACGCTGCCACGCAAATAAATGGGGGATTTTGTCATGCCGTTCGTTGAGACACGCATCAGAACCGAACGTTCCTCTGCATCAACACTGCCCTCCTCATCTGTGAAACTCATACCGCTAAACGTAATCGTAAACTTTTCAGGTATTGCGCCAAACCAGATTTTTAAGGTCGTTTCAACCGTTTCCATATTGGCCAACAGGTCGCGCACAGGTTGCCAACGGATGGGAGTTTCGAGGGCGGGCAGTAAAACAGCAACCAGAACCAGAAGCACACTGACCGGATAAAGGAAGAGCCCGGCACTTCGCTTCGATTCCACCCGGTGGCGGTCAAACTGCATATTCACCAGCTCAATGACCGACGATACCAAACATATGCCTATACACGCCAGCGGCAATTTTCCAAGGTCAATTCCCAGCACCGGCAGGATCACCACTGCTACCAGCGACAGCGCAGACAACGCCAACCGTGAAACTACATGGAACGAAAGCGGGTAAAAAAGAATCATGCAGCACACAATTCCAGTAGAGGCAAAGAAAACCGTATAGGCTGGCTGCAACACGGTTTCCGGGTCTTCCCTCATATAAAGCGTCAACCACGAGAGGGCGTCATGTATCCAATCACGTGCTTCACGCAGAAGTACACGCGCGGAAAAGCCCGCTATTTCCAGAACAATCACCGATGCTATTATAATAGCCGCCAATGTCAACCAAAGTGCGGCTTTTTTCCAACAACGGCTAAGCAAAATGGCCAAAACATCCGCCGCCACCGCTGCCACTGCTAAAAATGGCAGGCTCACTGAAAGACGAAAGTAGGTATTCAACGCACAGGCCACGGCAAATGTCATGAGTAGAGCCGTAATATTACGAACAAAAAACGCATAACGGACCTCAGAAGATTTCATATGACACCTCCCGAGACATTCTGTTCGAAAACATCCACAAAGTCGCGGTCGCGCTGAATTTGTACTACCTGCACAGACGCCTCGTTCAGATAGGTAAAGATTTGCCGTTCTTCCTGCGCCAATGCATCGCTTATAAAAACGACTGTCACCTCGTTTCCGCGCGACATTGCCCGAACCGCAGCGCTGTATAAGGCGCCATCCAACGCATGCGTAACGACAATGTAATGATACACACCGTCCTCACGCTCCAAGGTGCAGTCTATCAGTGCCCCCGCCCCGTTTTCCGCAGTAAACGTCATCCGCCCACACAGGGCATAAAACATGTCAAAGTCCTGCGGCGTACGAGCAGAAACCTTTTCAATCTCCTTTTTCTCACAGAAATAGACGTCGCACGGCATATGATGTGAAAGGCAGTAATCTGCCATGGAAATGGTGCTCTCGATTAATTTATCTTCCGTACCGCCACGTTCCATCCAGTCTCGTAAGCCGGTTGGCCTTAAATCCAGGCAAAGTAACACGCCCTGCTTCATACTTTCCGTATACTGCCGGCTCATCAGCTCTCCACGCCGTGCCGTTGCTTTCCAGTGAATCAGGCGGCGAGAGTCGCCGGGCACATACTTTCTCATTTCCACATCCAGTTCTTCTCCCGCCGCATGCGTACGGAACAGTACGCTCTTAGCGTCCTCGTCCAACGGTAGGATATTTAACCTGGCCAATTGTACTCTCCGCGGCAAAACCGTTACACTGCTGTCCGCGCGTATGGGATAGGAGAGCTTGAACAGATTAAAAAGATCTGTAATTTCAATGGCACGTGCGCCCACATTGTAAACACCACGAAAGTTGCAGCGCAACTGCGTGTCCATCGAAACACTTTCGCCGGGCAGCAAGCAGTAATTCATCGATTGTTCCGTACCCTCAACAGTCGACAATCCGGTAAAAAAAAGAATTCTCAAATTTTGATAGGAAAGAAAATCTTCATTTGCCACACGGAGCGTATAAGCCGAGGACTCTCCTTTTACCAGTACTGTGTGCTCAATCTTCTGATATACTTTTACGCGCAAATATACGTAAACTGTATAAAGCAAGGAAACAATCGGGATGAAAAGTGTCAGATAAAAGAGTGCGTAAGGAATGTTCCCTCCATAAAAACTTGCAAAGACGCCGGTGCCAACAATTACGGCGGCTAATATCAGTCGGTTGCGCAGCATTGATCCACCAACCCCTCAATTTTAAAGTACCGGAACTTTGCACTTGGACAATATCTCATCCATGACCGTTTTCGCAGTCTGATGTCCCAAACGCGCTTCCGGCGTCAGAACAAGGCGGTGATAAATCACCGGCGCAACCATGCCCTTTACGTCGTCCGGAATCACAAAGTCACGTCCCTGTATCGCGGCGGTGGCCTGTGCCGCATGTGCCAGCGCAATGCTGGCGCGCGGGCTGGCGCCCAGTGAGAGCGAACCGTGCGTTCTCGTTGCCGCGACAACCTGCACAATATATTCCATAATATCGGGGTGAACACCAACCTCACGGACCGCTTTTTGCATGGCTAAGACAGTCTCACCATCCACGACGGGTAGCAGTTCATTCAGCGGTTCTGCGCTGATATAACGCGCCAGCATGGTACACTCGTCCTCAGACGCAGGGTAACCAATAGAAAGCTTCAGCATAAAACGGTCCAGCTGAGCCTCAGGGAGATTATACGTACCCAAATAGTCTACAGGATTTTGCGTTGCGATCACCATAAAGGGAGACGGCAGTGGATAGGTTGTACCGTCCACCGTGACCTGACCTTCCTCCATAGCCTCAAGCAAACTGGCCTGCGTTTTTGGAGATGTGCGGTTGATCTCATCCGCCAAAATGATGTTGTTCATGACAGCGCCTTTTGAAAATGTAAAACTCCCGCTTTGCATATTGTAAACCGATACGCCCGTCACATCACTTGGCAGGGTATCCGGCGTAAACTGTATGCGTGTAAAGCCGCAATCGATCGTCTTGGCCAGGGCGTTCGCCAGCGTTGTTTTACCGACACCCGGCACATCCTCCACCAAGATGTGACCTCCGGCAAGGAGCGCCGTCAGAACAAGTTCTACCGTACGGTGCTTTCCCACCAAAACTTTTTCAATATTTTCCGCCAATCCCCGCGCTATACTTTTTACATCCATCTCCATCACCACCAACGTTTAATTATTGTTATTATATACAAATTCAATTCTTTTGTCAAATATAAATTCGACAAAAAGCATCAAAAAGTCCTAAGTACATCTCCAATCTGACGGTGTCAAAAAAAATCCTTTTACATATGATAAAGAGGACGCCTAACAAAACTTGCTATCTGTGGCGTCCGAAGGAGATAAATGTATGCATAGATGTTGTAACAGAGGGGAACCCAAAACACGGGTAATCGACTGCATGCCAAATAACTGCTGTTCCAGCACCTGTTGCCCCGTTGTCATAAATGGAGGCCCTACCGGCCCGACTGGACCGGCTGGTCCTACCGGGCCTCAGGGACCCGTTGGGCCACAAGGACCCATTGGAGCTACCGGAGCCACCGGACCTACCGGCCCAACCGGACCGACTGGTCCTACCGGACCTGCAGGTGTAACCGGTACAACGGGTGCAACTGGTCCCACCGGGCCTACTGGACCGACCGGCCCTACTGGGCCTACTGGTGCGACTGGTGCAACGGGTTTGACCGGAGCGACCGGACCGACTGGGCCCGCTGGTGCGGCCGGTGCAACGGGTGCCACCGGTGCAACCGGACCAACTGGACCGACCGGCCCGACCGGCCCTACCGGACCCACTGGTCCTACCGGACCTGCCGGCGTAGCAGGCGCCGCAGGCGCAACGGGACCGACTGGTCCGACTGGGCCTACTGGTGAGGCCGGCACAACGGGAGCCACCGGACCGACCGGGCCCACCGGACCAACTGGCCCCACCGGACCAACTGGACCCACCGGGCCTGCAGGTGCGGGGCTAGACACGGTAAGTGAGTTTGTTCCGGATACGCCTTATACGGCCGGTACTTTGGTTTTCTATAACGGCGCACTCTATAGCGTCAACACGGACGATCCAACTGGTACGCCCGGCAGTTCGGCCGATTTTGATCTTGTAACTGTCACAGGTCCTACCGGCGCGACCGGACCGACTGGTCCTACAGGGGAACAAGGCCCCGCTGGTCCTGCAGGCCCGACAGGAGCAACAGGCCCAGCAGGTCCTGCCGGGCGGACAGGGGATGGGCCCACAGGCCCCACTGGCCCGGTGGGTCCCATCGGTCAGACAGGAGAACCGGGCCCCACAGGTCCTACTGGTCCAACAGGAGCGACCGGTCCAGCAGGTCCTGCCGGGCGGACAGGAGAGGGTCC
>URVL01000047.1 GCA_900551265.1 uncultured Eubacteriales bacterium
GCGCATCACAAGTTGAAAATTTCCGATGAGGCAATCCGTGCTGCGGTAACACTCTCCACGCGCTATATTTCCGACCGCTATCTGCCGGACAAGGCAATCGACCTCATTGACGAAGCCGCGTCCCGGCTGCGCATGAAAGCGCAGACTGCCCCGCCGGATCTGAAGTCTCTGGAAGACGAAGCCGCAAAGCTCTCCAAGGATATGGACGAAGCCGTGCAGGCGCAGGACTTTGAAAAGGCGGCGTCTTTGCGTGACCGCAAGACGGAGCTGAATAAAAAGATTGAGTCCCAGCGCAATGCCTGGCGGGAGAAAAACGGTTCCGCCGGCACGACGGTCACAGAAGAGGATATTGCAAACGTCGTCTCCGGTTGGACGGGCATCCCTGTTACGCGTCTGACGGAGACGGAGAGCGAGCGGCTCATGAAACTGGAAGACGAGCTCCATCGCCGTGTCATCGGTCAGGACAGCGCCGTTTCCGCGGTAGCGCGCGCCATCCGGCGCGGACGTGTGGGATTGAAAGACCCGAAGCGTCCGATCGGTTCGTTCATTTTCTTGGGCCCGACCGGCGTTGGCAAGACGGAGCTTGCCCGCGCACTGGCGGAGGCCATGTTCGGTGACGAAAACGCCATGATGCGTGTCGATATGTCCGAATATATGGAGAAACACACCGTCTCCAAATTGATCGGTTCGCCTCCTGGCTATGTCGGCTACGACGAGGGCGGTCAGCTCACCGAAAAAGTGCGCCGCCATCCGTATTGTGTGATCCTCTTCGACGAAATTGAAAAGGCGCACCCGGATGTCTTCAACATCATGCTCCAGATCCTGGAGGACGGTATTCTGACCGACGCCCAGGGCCGTCGTGTGGACTTCAAAAACTCCATCATCATCATGACGTCCAATATTGGCGCGCAGCTCATTACCAATGAGGGCCAGCGTGCGCTGGGCTTTGCGGGTGATGAGAAGCATGAGAGTACCTTTGAGGAAATCAGCGAGAGCGTTATGGGCGAGCTGAAGCGCGCGTTCCGTCCGGAATTCTTAAACCGTATAGACGAAATCATCGTCTTCCACCGTCTTGAAAAGGACGAAATCCGCAAGATCGCGAACCTGATGCTCGGCGAAGTCACAAAGCGCCTCGAGGGTATGGAAATCCATCTCACTTGGGATGACGCCGCGCTGGATAAACTGGTCGACATGGGCTACGATCCCGTCTATGGCGCGCGTCCGCTGCGCCGCGTGATCCAGACCCAGGTCGAGGACCGCGCCGCGGAGATGCTGCTTACCGGCGGCGCCGCGCACGGCGACACGGTGAAGCTCTCCGTGGAAAACGGCGAGTTTGTGCTGACAAAGCAGGCGGAAGCGCCGAAGGCCGAAGCGAATGCGTAATTGAATAATCGTGCCCCGGGGGGGCTTTGAAAGCTCCCCCGGGGCACAATGCGTTTACGGGGCAGAAGGTTCCCAGACAATTTCCCCGTCCCGAACTGAGGGATAGACGAGATCCGCCCGCGTAATCCGGTACGAGATCCCGCCGGACTCATGGACCGTGACGGTCTCCGTTTCGGTATACGCTACCAGATAGGCGCCTGTCCCATCCGATACCCATTCGTTCCCGCGCGCCTCGTCGCGCAGGACAGTCCCCGGTTTCACCCGGACGGGATAAGTCAGCAATTCCTCCATCGCAGACGGGTCATAGGGGACAAGTTCATCCCATAAAACCCAGCCGACCGTATCCATATTTTCGGCCAGATTCAAAAGGCGGACCAGCGACCACAGGTCTTCCCCATTTTGCACCGTCAGGATTACGTCCACCAACATGTTGCGGCACGTCCCGATCACGGCGCTCTCTGCAAGCGGCAGGCCGTGCGCTTCGACGGCGTCCGGCGCGAACATGGCCCCGGTCAGCTCGTCCCGCACGATCACGTGGTAATCAAGCAGGCGAAGGAGCGTCTGATGCTCCGTCTGAAACGCTTCGTATGCGGCTTGCTCTTCCTCATATTCCGCTTCCAGCGCTGCGTACCGTTCTTCCAGCGCCTCGTATTCTGCCCGCCACCGTGCAAGCTCCTCGGCGTCCGGCGCAGCGGGGACGGCGTCCGGGGTTTCTTCGCACGCGGCAAACGTGCATAAAACTGTCAACGCCAAAAGCAGCGCGAGAATACGGCGTTTCATGAAAATACCTCCTTTTTTGCGCCCCGCAGACAAAAACGGCCTGACCGGGGAACTGCGTTTTCTGTTCTGGAAATTCTTATAAAGCAGCCATAGCGGAAATCTTGAGAAATTGCAAATAACATTCCACAAAATAAGAAAAGCCCCGGGATTTTTCCCGGGGCTTTGTAAGTTAGACGGGCGGCTGCGCGACGCCGCTTTCGCGGTAGCGCGCGATTTCGTACAGACCGGAGGGCTGATAGAGCGCGTAATGTACGCCGATGGTCAGGCCCGGCGATTCATACTGTACTGTCAGATGGCAGGTCAGCGCCATGTCAAGGTCGGGATCAAACGCCATTCTTACATTTCCTTCTAATCTCTGACACTGTATTATCCTTCAGTAAATTGTGTCAAACCAGCTGTTTCCAGATCGCGGGGATTACGGATCAAATATTGTACGCTTATGGAAATCGTTTCTCCTTCGTCTTCAACGGCCAAACAACAGGCAAGGATCCATTCCGAATTTTCCGAAAGGGCCTCGCCTCTTAGATCCTCGTCTATGACCCACCAGGCTTTGTACCGGCCCGTTTCTTCATTTGGAAACCCATCTTTTAGTGCTTGCTCCAAACTCTCATATGGCGGCAGCTCTTCCCTGCCCACAGTCATTTCCTCTGGTTCTCCAAGCTCAACCGTCAACAGATCGTACACTTTTTGCACAGCGGCGGTTTTCTCTGCGTCATCGGAAGCCGTCACGGTAGTACGATTCTCGAAACCCCAGATAAACAATTTATTGCAAGCAATTGACTGGCTGTATTCCAATCCGTCGATCATTACCGTCTCACGCCGCATGGGTCTACTGCTAATCTGTCCGCTTTGCGTATAAAGATAATTCCATTCGCCTGTCTCTTCGAGAGCAGGATAAGCTTCCTCAGGAGCTTGTCCGAGATACTCCACATAAGGGGAATAAAACGAATGGCCGGAATACTCTGCATCTGGTTTCGCAGAGCAGGCAGTAAAGAAAATCAACAACAGGAGGAAAAACCATAAAATCTTCTTGATTTTTACCACCTCTTTCTTATGAATTAATAGTAATATTCTCCATCAATATAAATACTGTAGCTAAAATACATTCCACCACCACTGCCTGGGCCTCCGCTAACCCCTATATCAACAGTATACGGACAGGGATTGTAACTGTTGGCATATGGGGTATACTCGACAGGATTCAAAACATTTGAATGAATCTCATAGTTATACCCATACTCAGCAAATTGCAGAGTTGACGGATAATAAGCACTACCCGAAACACCATATGAAACATAAGCTGAGTCAACGTTACATGGCGAATTTTTATAGTATGACCAGGTTAATGAGGTGATTTGATAAGTGTCGCCAAGCGTAGGAATTGTTATTCTTGTATTATTACCATAGGTAGATATTACAATATCCCCAAATTGGTTGCTTTCTCCGCTTGTCGGTCCGTTGCTACGGAGTAACTCCACGGAATCGTTATCAATTGTATATTGGCCATCTCCATTTTCTTTTAAAATTAACGTTTCGTATATCTCGCCTTGATTACCCGTTTCCTCTACTACTCGTAATGCATATCCGGTTACTTCCGTATAAGACGTTTTATTTTTTGCAGATTTATTTTGTATGTTGATTGTTAAATTAACTGGCGCTAATTCCATTTTTGCAGTTCTGGAAATTTCGTAGCCCTGATCTGCAAAAAACTCTACAACAGAAAGTGGCAGTAATTCATTTGAAGTATCAGCAGCAAATGCAGTAATGCTAAACATCATAACAAGGCACAGACACAGAGCAAGAGTCCTGTTAAGTTTTTTAGTTTTTAACATAAGATACTCCTTTCCTTATTACACAAAGACTGTTTTTCTCTTTTACATGGGAAACGTTTTACCGGCCCATGAGAGCCACACCTCCTTTTGGTTGGAAATAATTACATGTCAACTATACTGAAAATTCCAACGTTTGTCAAGCAAATGTGAAAAATTTGTAAGGCAAAGAATATTTGCGCGTCAATTTTTTGTATATTTTGTCGAAAAAAGATCTACGCAAAGATTCTTTGCGGGGGCCCTTTCCCCCACAAAATAAGAAAAGCCCCGGGATTTTTCCCGGGGCTTTGTAGGTCAGACGGGCGGCTGCGCAACGCCGCTTTCGCGGTAGCGTGCGATTTCATACAGGCCGGAGGGCGGATAGAGCGCGTAATGTATGCCGATGGTCAGGCCCGGCGATTCATACCGTACCGTCAGATGGCAGGTCAGCGCCATGTCAAGGCCGGGGTCAAACGCCATCTCATAATCCTCGTCCAGAATCCACCATTCCGTATACGAGGTCCGATTGGCGAACTCTTCCGTAAGCGCCTCCCCGACAGAATGCGCGCCGGTCAGTTCTTCCGGCTCCCCCAGCTCGGAGACCAACAGGTCGTATACCTTTTGCAGTTCGTCGGTCTTCGTTTCGGCGGTGACGCTTATGGAACGTTCAAACGAGATCCCCCAGGCTTCGGCGTAACTGTTGAGCCGAACATAGTAGTCATACTCCGCGCCGTCTACCACAGCGGGTTCTATCCGGTTGGGTCTGGGATTCGGCGTGCCGTTTTCGTCATACACATACTCCCATTCGCCGGTGGCGTCAAGCGCCGCAGCAACGTCCGCCGAGGGCTGGCCCAAATAGGATAAGAGAGACGTGTCAAAGGAATAGTCTTCCCGGGCGAGAGGTTCTGCATCTTCCACATCGCCAGTCTCCCCTGGCGTTTCGTCTGTTGCATCGTCTTCCGGCACATCGTCCGAAGTATCATCCTCCGCCGTGTCGTCGGGGAGATCCTTTAAGGATACGTCGCCGGGGGTCTGCCCGGCGTCGCTTGCATTGTTCCCGGCAGACTCCTCCGTCCCGCACGCGGCAAGCGCAAACAAAAGCACAAGGGCTAAAAGCAGCGCGAGAATACGGCGTTTCATGAAAATACCTCCTTTTTGCGCCCCGCAGGCAAAAACGGCCTGACCGGGGAACCGCGTTTTCTGCTTAATATTTCTAATATTTAGGAAAGAACCGCAAAAATATGATATGTTTTATTATCACTGACAGAGGTTACATAAGAGGTATAGGGGTTTGCACGAATTTCCGAGGTGCTGACGATGGAAGTATAGGCTTCCATTGCACCGGAAGAAATCGCGGAGCCGGGAATATAGGCTTCCGCAAACGACACATCCGGATAAGGCGCAGAGGTCCACGTTGCGCTGCGGGAATCGGGTCCGATGGAAAAGCCGGGAGGAGCGGAGAAGGAAAGCGCCGTACTGCCGGTGGAAATGGTCTGGGCAAGGACAATCAACTCCGCATTTCCAGGCCCGCTGTATACGGCTCCCACCTGAAGGTTTTTCGCTTCCAGGAAGGCCTCTCCTCCGAGCATACCTCGGTACCAATCTCCGGAATGTCCGACGTTGCAAGTTTGATTGACGCTGTTGGTTTCATAATTTGAAAAACTGTCCAGAAAATACAGGGAAGCTGCCAATGCACGATATGGGGTCTGCTGCAAATACTGGTAATCCGCAGCGTTTTGCTGTAAAATCGCAGACTCAAGTTCCTCCAGGTTCAGGTCTTCTTTCTGCGACTCGTCTACGACGGCAGCCGTTCTGACCAAAACCCCTTGATCTACGTACAAAGACAGCGCAACATCGACGCCGTCTACCAGAACCACTTCCTGGGATACGCAGGTTGGTTCTTCGATCGATGGTTCTGCATTTGCATATGGCGCGGCTTGCGGGGGCTTGTATGCGGAGATCACGGAAGTGCCGCCTAGTAAAAGGAACAGCAAAGAGAGTACAATCAGTGACTTTTTCATAGGTTTCTCCTGATCGATTCGCAGCCTTTACGCTTGTTTCTATTGCACGTTTGCAAAATTTTTGCTTTTAGACCTCAAACTCTGCTGCAACGAGATGGTGTTGCCCTGTGCTCTCATTCCGGACTCTCACAAGGATTCGATAGGTCCCGCCGGGGAGTTCTCCGTACATGTCCTCCAAATTGGGAACGTAAGTCCTTTCCCCGTGCGGCGGAATAATCATTGCCACGTCCATGGTCGCCCAGGCCTCGCAGGGTATCGTGCGCCATACGCCGAATTTACGCACCTCTACACGAAACCACGTATTAAAGACGTAGGAGTCGTTGCCGGAATTTACGAATGTGTACTCGGAATTCTGCAAAATGATGGGGATATTCGGTTTAGTTTGATTTAAGGTAATGTCCTCACAGGTGTTGACTTCCCGATAGGGAGTGCGGTCTTTTAACAGCAGCACAGCAATTGAACCAATTGCTATCAGGCATACTAAGAGAAGGACAACCATATGAGACTTTTTGATCCGTCTGTTCATAGTAATTTAGTAGCGGGTGAGGTTCATAAGACTCACAATGTTTGCAGCTTTAGATCCATATGCATAGCCGGAGATATTTCTTCCCAAATGAATTCCGGCTAACAACTGACTACTATTAGTCGAACCTGGACAGTATACCGTACCGCCACTGTCGCCTTCATCCGACGAGTAATTGGCAAGAAAACAATCGCTTCTGGTTTGGTTTCCAACAGCTTCATTAGAAGAACTACTGAGAATCTGTCCCAGGGTTTCCGATGTTGTAAATCCATACTTATAAATGGAGGATCCTTGTACAATGGAAGCAAAACTGTTTGCAGCAAGGGATTTTCCAGTATACCCTATAGAGTTTGATATGGAATAATTCTCATTTGTCACATTTACGAACGCACAATCGTATATATCATATGATAATACACATGTACCGATAGATATTTGATTATATCCGGCACTCTCATTTGTAGAAATAACATGTTTTGCAGTAACGAAACCATATTGGTACTCATTTCCATATTGCCGTCTACATCTAAAACCAATGCTTCCCGCACCATTCGTACTAAGGTTATTTACTCTTATACCAGAATTTATACTTGCTTCCATTGTTGCGTTACCAGTTGCTTCTTTGAAAATGATTGCGTCAGAGTCGGATACCGTTTGCTTAAAGTGGTCAATGGCGTTATCATCCAATTCGCGCAGTGTTACAACCACACAGTTATTGTAATCATCAATGGATGTTGATAAAAGCTCGAAGCCAAACTCCGTTGTTCCCAAAAATGGATACGCAATATTCATGATGTTGAGTAACTCTCCATAAGAGTACTCCACCACACGATATTCTACATCCGAGCTGCGGGAAGCAAGCGTAGTCTCAAGAATGCCGGAGCTGTCGTTTGTGCGATTTGTAACCAAAACAACCAAATTGCCATCAGAATTAATATAAGCGCCGGCATATTCTTCAGGATACTGTTCTGCATATAGTCCAGAATAGGTTAATTCAGAACTCTTCTGGGAAACAGGAGTTTCCGCAGAAAATGCGCTCAGTAATTGGCGATGAAGCTCGAGTGCATCTGCCTGGTTTGTGATAAATTCAGGAGTCAGATCGAGGCCGTAATTCAGTTCGTATTTTTGTAATTGTGCATCATAGTTATTAGAAGATACCGCCATTACATTTGTCATAAGAAAAAGAATGACAACGATGAGGAATACTGCCTTTTTCATTTTCCTACCTGCCTTTCCTTGCTTCACAAAGACTGTTTTTTTCCTTTACATAGGGAAACGTTTTACCGGGCCCATGGGACTCACACCTCCTTGATTTTTCAATATCTACATTTTAATAATATCGAAAGTTGTAAAATCTGTCAATAAAATTTTGCAATTTTATCACGTAAAGATTCTTTGCACGTAATTTTTTTGGATATTTCATCAAAAAACTGCGCGCAGAGAAGCTTTTTCGCGCCGGTGTTTTGCGTCTATACGCATGCGGCAGTGAGCGCCGGGGTATACGGAGAAGCGTTCCGTAGAAAGCGGCGCGTTTCCCCTGTAAAGCAAGCCGCAAAAGTGGGGCAGAGCGCAGAATCTTGTCAGAAGATACAAAATTTTACCGCCGCCGCGCCAGAATTCGTCAGGCGTTCGGCTTGTTTCTACTTGCTAAAGTGATGAAACCGTTGTATAATAACAGTAATACGCCCCAGCGTAGCGGCGGCAAGCCGTCTCCGGGCGCAAATACGCGCGCGGCGTGACCGCGCGTTTTTAGGAAAAGGAGCCAGAACATGAGAGTCTATAATTTCTCCGCCGGACCATCCATGCTTCCACTGGAAGTGTTAAACCGCGCAGCAGCTGAAATGACCGATTACGAAGGCTGTGGAATGTCTGTGATGGAGATGAGCCATCGATCTAAAATCTACGAGTCGATCATCGAGGGTGCCGAGGCTCTCCTGCGCAAAGTCATGGGTATCCCGGAGGATTACTACGTACTGTTCCTCCAGGGCGGCGCCACGCAGCAGTTTGCTGCCATCCCGATGAATTTCTTAAAGAAAAAGGCGTCCTATGCCGTCACAGGCAATTTTTCGAAAAAGGCCTATGAAGAGGCAAAGCGCTACGGCGAGATTTCCCTCGCGGCCGATATGGGCGATATCGACTATACCCGCATCCCGCGTCAGGACGAACTGGATATCGACCCGGACGCCGACTATTTCTATACCTGCCTGAATAATACGGTGTACGGCTCGAAGTGGAATTATATCCCGGAAACCGGGAATGTCCCGCACTTCTCGGACATTTCTTCCTGTATCCTTTCCGAGCCGCTCGACGTGTCCAAGTTCGGCCTGCTCTATGCCGGCGCACAGAAGAATATGGCCCCGGCCGGACTGACGGTCGTGATCGTGCGTAAGGATCTGATTTCCGCTCCGATGCCCTTCACGCCCACCATGCTCGATTACGGCGCCATGGCAAAGGCAAAGAGCATGTATAACACCCCGCCGACCTATCAAATTTATATTTTAAAGCTCGTGCTCGAGTGGATCGAGGGGCTTGGCGGCGTGGAAGGCATGGCGAAAATTAACCGCCATAAGGCCGGAATCCTCTACGACTACCTCGATTCCAGTAAGTTTTATATCGCAAACGTGGAAAAGGACAGCCGCAGCATCATGAATGTCACCTATCACTGCCCGACCAAAGAGCTGGATGCAAAGTTTGTTGCCGAAAGTGTGGAACGCGGCTTCCAGAACCTGAAGGGTTACCGCTCCGTAGGCGGGATCCGCGCCTCTATTTATAATGCGATGCCTGTCGAGGGCGTGGAAGCGCTGGTAGACTTCATGGCGAAATTTGAGCGCGAAAACGGTTGAGAAAAGAGGAATGTTCGATGTATCACATAAAACTCCTGAATAAAATTTCGGCAAACGGCCTCTCGCATCTGAATCCCGCCTGTGTTGTGAGCGAGGACGCCGCGGCAAACGCCATCATTGTGCGTTCCGCCGACATGCACGAATATGAGATGAATCCCGAGCTCTATGCCATCGCGCGCGCCGGCGCCGGCTATAACAACATCCCGGTGGATCAGTGCGCCGAGGCAGGAATCTGTGTGTTCAATACGCCGGGCGCCAACGCCAACGCCGTGCGTGAGCTGGTCATCTGCGCGCTGCTGCTCTCCTCCCGCCGCATCGTGGAGGCCATCGACTGGTGCAAAGGGCTGAAAGGCGATCCCGACGCACTCAAAAAAGTGGAAAAGGGCAAGAGTCAATTCGTCGGGCCCGAGATTGCGGGGAAAACGCTTGGCGTTATCGGTCTTGGCAAGGTCGGCGTACTCGCGGCAAACGCCGCCGTCGACCTCGGCATGGAGGTACTGGGCTTTGACCCGTATCTGTCGCTCGAGAGCGCCTGGAGCCTCGCGCGCCGGATCAAGCGCGCCTCCAGCTATGATGAAATCTATGCCAACTGCGACTATATCACCATCCATGCGCCGCTGACCGACGAGACGAAAAATCTCGTATGCGCGGAAAGCATTGCCAAAATGCGCGACGGCGTACGTATTATCAATCTGGCCCGCGGCGGTCTTGTAAATAACGACGACATTCGTGCCGCCCTGGCCTCCGGAAAGGTAGCGAAGTATGTAACAGACTTCCCCGACGGCGATATCATCGGCACGGAGAACGTCATTGCGCTGCCGCATTTGGGTGCGTCCACGCCGGAGAGCGAGGAAAATTGTGCCGTCATGGCGGCGGAGCAGATTTCTGAGTTCCTCTTAAACGGCAATATCACCAATTCCGTCAATTTCCCCAATCTTGTGCAGGAGCGCAGTACAAAGTACCGCATTACGGTGTTCCACCGCAATGTCCCCAATATGATCAGCGCGGTGTCGGGTGCCATCGGCAATGCCGGGATCAACATCGAGCATATGTATAACCGTTCGCGCGGCGCGTATGCCTATATGATCTGCGATACCGATACAAAGCCGACGCCGGAGTGCATCCGGAATCTAAACGCCGTAGACGGCGCAATCCGCGTGCGTGTCATTGATTAATTCCCTCTTTGTATGCAAAAAGGAAGCCCGGACGCCGCCTGCTGGCGTCCGGGCTTTTTTAGAAACCATATTCTGAGATGACAGGTGTTTTTATGGAACAGACTCTCGTTGAACTGCTCGCCTCCATTCGTCCGCGCGACGAGGAGACATACCTTGCCGCGCGTGCGCGGCTGGATTCCCTGTGCAAGCCGCCCGGAAGCCTGGGACGGCTGGAGGATATTGCGGCGCTGCTTGCAGGCGTAAGCGGACAGGTGCTGAACCAGGTACCCCGGCGCGCTGTCGTCATCGCGGCAGCGGACAACGGCGTCGTCGAAGAAGGTGTTGCCTCCGCCGATCCCGCCTTTACCCTGACGCAGACGGAAAATTTTATCCGCGGCGTCACGGGGGTGGCGGTGCTCGCGCGGCGCGCAGGCGCAGATCTCATCGTTGCGGATGTAGGGATCAATGCGCCGCCGTGCCGTCCGCCCATTCTGGACTATAAGGTCGCACGCGGTACAAAAAACTTCTGCCACGGTCCCGCCATGACGCGCTCAGAAGCATTACAGGCGCTCTCGGCGGGCGTCTCGCTGGCGCGACTGGCAAAGTCCCGCGGTTACGACATCATTGGCGCTGGGGAAATGGGGATCGGCAATACAACGACCTCCGCCGCCGTCATTGCGGCCCTGACGGGGCGCTCGCCCGCCGAAGTGACAGGGCGCGGCGCAGGCCTCTCGGACGAGGCCTACCATCGCAAGGTAAGCGTCATCACACGCGGTCTTGCGCAGAACAAACCGAATGCCGCCGATCCCATCGATGTCGTGGCAAAGGTCGGCGGATTTGACATCGCCGCGCTTGCAGGGCTGTATCTCGGCGCGGCCGCCGAACGCCTGCCGGTTGTCTCAGACGGCTTTATTTCAACGACTGCGGCGCTTGTCGCCGTGCGGCTGTGTCCGGCGGTGCGGGATTTCATCATTCCCTCGCATAAAAGCGCGGAACCCGGCTTTACCGCGCTCTGCGAAGCCGCAGGACTTGCGCCGATGCTTGACATGGGCATGCGCCTGGGCGAAGGCAGCGGCTGTCCGCTCGCCTTTTTCCTCTGCGACTGCGCGTGCGATGTGATTGCCGGTATGGCAACGCTGGAAGAAGCGTCCGTCGGTGAAAAATATTTGGACGCCATGAAACACTTTGATGGAGCAGAGTTATGATGAGTCCCAGTTATCGTTCCACACGGGCCGCCTGCTACGCGGCATATATCGTACAGGCGGTCACCGTCAATCTGCCGCCGCTTTTGTTTGTCATCTTCCGCGAACAGTTTGGCGTGACCTACGAGGAGCTGGGACGGCTCGTCCTCCTAAACTTTGTCACGCAGCTTACGGTTGATTTCCTTTCCGGCTGGTTTTGCGACCGCCTGGGCATACGCCGCACGGCGATTTTGGCGCATTTGTGCTGTGTTGCGGGGCTAATCTCGCTGGGCGTTCTTCCGCGCGTATGGACAGGATCCCCGTACGCCGCGCTGATGATCTCCAGCGTCGTTTATGCCATGGGCGCCGGTTTTCTTGAAGTCATCATCAGTCCAACCATTGAGTCGCTGCCCAGCACCGGAAAGTCTGCGTCCATGAGCATCCTGCACTCCTTCTACTGCTGGGGACAGGCTGGCGTGGTACTGTTGTCCACGCTGTTTCTCCTGGCCTTCGGCAATACCGTCTGGTATGTGCTTCCGCTCGTCTGGTCGCTTTTGCCGCTGTGCAATCTTTTTGTATTCCTGCGCGTCCCGCTGGTCCCGCCGCTGCCGCCGGAAAAGACGGCGACCCTGCGTCAGCTTCTTTCCTCGCGCACCATTCTTCTGGCTTTTGCCGTTATGGTCGGCGCCGGAGCGAGCGAGCTTGCCATGTCGCAGTGGGCCTCCATGCTGGCAGAACGCGGCCTGGGACTTTCCAAAGCATGGGGAGACGTCCTTGGACCCTGTCTCTTTGCAGTACTTATGGGGACAACGCGCGTGCTGGGGCCGCTTCTCTACCGCCGTTTTCAGCTTGCCGACGTCCTGCTGTTTGCCTCTGCGTTCTGCATTTTCTGCTATGCCCTGACGGTCTTTTCCACTTCGCCCGGCCTGTCGCTTGCAGGCTGCGCGATGACCGGCGCAGCCGTCGCGCTCATGTGGCCGGCAACGATCAGTCTTGCCGCCGGGCGTATTCCAAACGGCGGTACGCGTATGTTTGCTCTGCTCGCGGCTTTTGGCGACATCGGATGTTCGCTCGGGCCGTGGTTGACAGGTCTTGTCTCCGATCTGGTGCAGGCGAATGGGCCGGCAATGGCGCGTGCAGCGGCGGCGGGACTTACGGCGGAGCAGGCCGGACTGAAGTCCGGGCTTGCCGCCGCGGGAATCTTTCCCGTCCTGATGATTGTCTGTCTTCTGCTGCTGCGGGAAAAACGGGCGGGAAGCGCCCGGTAACGCCGATACGGATTTACACAAAAAGACGACGGCCGCCGTATGCCTGTTGGCGCACGGCGGCCTTTTTTTGCAAAGTTTTCTGATCGCATTAAAAACAGGCGCGAAGTCATGTATAATGATGGCAAAATGAACCATTGGAGGGCTCTGTTAGACGTTGGCACAGACAACGGCTCCAACCAGGTGATTTTGGTCAACGGCGAGCGGGAACAGAAATGCAGCGTCGCCGGTCAGGTGGGGTACCCGTTCTTCGGCCAGCTGATTCTCGACTGCATCAACCGTACGGAAAACGCCATGACGCAGGCCCACGCTTTTAAGGCGGCGGAGCTGTGCCTTCAGGCACAGGCGCAGGCGGTGGTCGTCAGCAAATAGCCGGTCCATAGACCATGGGATAGAAAAGGGAAGCGTTTGGGCGCCCTCCTTACGGAGAGCGCCCAAACGGCTTTTGTAAGATAGTCCCTATTCTGTTGCAGCATAAACGTTATATATACTTTTTACACAGATTTGACCCAAAACGGATGGTCGCCTTATGCTGCACGCGGTATAATCAACATGGACTTTTGTAAGAAGATGAATACGGTGTTCACACTTTTCCGTGTCTCTCATCACAAACGCTTCGGCAAATCAGCCCGCAACGTTCCCTATAAAAATGACGTTGAAAAGGAGAAGCCGGTCTATGAAGGTAGTCATCCACGACCTTGGGGAGGGGATATCCTCATCTCCGGGAACATCGGATCAGGATTTAATTGTCATTCATGCGAACAATCAGTATGCCCCCTGCCACGGCTGCTTTCAGTGTTGGCTGAAGAACGCCGGTTTTTGTACCATGAAGGACGCTTTGCAGCACATTGGTGCGCTCATTGGCCAGAGTGATCCGCTGATCATCGTCAGCCGGTGCTGCTATGGAGGATACAGCAGTCCTGTCAAAGCCGTCCTGGATCGTGCGATTGGGAATTCTCTTCCGTTTTTCACCTGGCGAGGCGGTCAAACGCACCACATCGGCCGTTATCCCTGCCGGAAATTGCTGCGTGTTTACTTTTACGGCGAATGCACGAAATTTGAACAGGAGACGGCCAAAGAAGTGGTCGCGCGCAACCGCCTGAATCTGGGCTATGAGAAAGCGGATGTGGTTTTCTTCGAAAATATCGAACAGGTAAAGGAGGCCGGCTTATGAATCTTCTCATTCTGCATGCAAGTCCTAAGAAAAAGGGCGGCGCCTCCCGTTTCTTCTCAGGTTTATTCCGGCTGTTTCTTCCGGGTGTCCGAAAAAAATCCGTGTCCATCAGCCGCCGGCAGGATTTTCAGCGAGCGCTGGAACTGTTTCCCGGCATGGATGCGGTGTGCCTTTTTGCTCCGCTCTATGTGGACGGCCTTCCATCCCATGTCATGGAATTTCTCATGCAGGCGGAAGAATACTGTAAAAATCATCCCTGCCGGTTCCGGTTGTATGCACTCTCCAATAACGGTTTTATCGAGGGAAACCAAAATCGGCCCGCCCTGCACATGCTTCAGGCGTGGTGTGAAAGAGCCGGAATCGCTTGGGGCGGCGGAATTGGAATCGGCGGCG
>URVL01000048.1 GCA_900551265.1 uncultured Eubacteriales bacterium
GGCAAAGTGGCCCGCGAAACGATCCGGACGAATAATACCTTGACAGCAGTCCTTGATTTCATCTATGATGAATCCGGAAAGCCGTTTGCACTGAAGTATTCGACAAACGGAACGAGCTTCCAAACATATTATTACGTTCTGAATTTGCAGGGCGACGTGGTAAAGCTGATCCATTATATCCCCGGCTTTGAGTATGAGTCTGTCGCGACATACGAGTATGATGCGTGGGGAAATATTCTCTCCAGCTCCGGCAAACTGGCCGAAATCAATCCGCTGCGGTATCGCGGATATTACTACGATTCCGAGACGGGATTCTATTATTTGCAGTCTCGTTATTATGATCCTGCGAACCGGAGATTTATTAGTGCAGACAGTTATCAAAGTACAGGGCAGGGGTTCATTGGAACCAATATGTTCGCATATTGTGGAAATAGTCCTACAAATCTGTCGGATAATTCTGGCTGCATGCCACATGTAATAGAGAATGCAGCAGACTGGATAAACAGCAAAATCATTCAACCCGCAAAGAACTGTTGTTCTTTATCCATACAAATCAGTGCAGAAAAATCAACCCCGCGCAATCAAAATTATCGCCCGTACAACGGTGTACCTGGAAGCACATACACCGCTCCAAACGGTGATTCGAGAACGTATGGTCCGGACGGAACGCCAGAGCATGATTATGATCATGATGATCACGGATACCCAGAAAAACATCCACACGATGCTAATGGTGGCCATAACCACGATTGGGAAAATGGTGTTAGAGGGCCTGCATATAGTACTGCTAGGGCGCCTGTGGCAGGAATTGTAGTAACGGCTGCGTGCCTAATTGGGATTGTCATAATAGCTGTGGATGATACAACAGGGATCGGTATTGCCGATGACTTTTTACTTGGCCCATTAGGAGCTGGCCTTGAAGAAGGACTCAGGCTCATTACTGGATAATTCTTAGTTTAGTAAAGAAGGGACGATATATGTGGGAATCAATTTCCAATAATAATGATATATCAAGATTTATGGAGAAGGTGTTTTGGTTTCATGATAGCTGTATAAAGGAAATGAATTATATAAGTGGTGCGTATGTAGATAATAACTTTTCGATGTTCCCATTAAATAATCGCAGAATATTACGGGTTATTGTCCAGCGCCAATCCGAAGAAAATTCTATGATTGAGATGGAATTCCAAGGCTTAAAATGCCTTAAGTTAATTCCAATCGATGAATGCTATACTTGTGAAATAGTTGATTCGACAATGATTATGAAAGACGGCAACATCTACTGGTATGATGGCGAAAACTTACTAGCGCAGGACTTGGATAGCTTTACAGGTACTATAACAGGCACTTTAATCTGCGCATCAAAGCTCCGATGGAGACCAATTGAAAATCATATGGGTGAAAAAGAGTTTTATCATTCCGCTATACCCGAGATAGACTAATGTATATTCCGGCGGCAGGTATGTGAATTACCGTTACAATGCAGAGGGTTCCCTTGCTGAGCTGGACTACGGCGAGGGCGACGCGGCCCCGACGGCGACGTACCGCTTCGAGTACGACTCCCTTGGCCGCCTGATCCGCAGCCAGCAGCGCGACGGGAATACCGTCACGCAGCGCACGGAGCAGCTTTACGACACGGCGAACCGCCTGTCCGCGCAGGGCTGGACGATCGGCGGGACGAGCTACCGCGAGTCGTATGCCTACGACGCGTCAGACGGCAGCCTGACCACGCTGAACACGGCCGTCGGCACGAAGATCGGCTACAACTACGACGCGCTCAAGCGTCTGCGCAGCCGCGCAATTTATCAGGGCAGCACGCCGCTGTTCGAAAACCGCTACGCTTATGCCACGCAAAGCGGCAATCAGAGCACGGCGCTCGTCGAATTCTTCAACTATC
The DNA here is from genome assembly GCA_900551265.1 of uncultured Eubacteriales bacterium. GTDB lineage: Bacteria > Bacillota > Clostridia > Oscillospirales > QAMX01 > Allobutyricicoccus > Allobutyricicoccus pentlandensis. Next base: position 1,898 of record URVL01000048.1, read on the forward strand.
GCCTCGCCTCGGATGACGGAAACGGCGATATCATCGTCGGCTACCAGTACGAGTACGACAAGGGCGGCAACATCACGGACATCAAGGCCGAGGTCGACGGCGCGCTGATCCCGCTGGAGCATTACGAGTACGACGAGAAGCAGGGCCAGCTCAAGACGGCCATCCGCTATGAAAATGGCGAAGAGGTCGACAGATGGACCTATTCCTATGACACGGCAGGCAATATCCTGTCAGAGGACCATGAGGGCACCGTGAGCGAGCTGCACGAGTACGCCTACGAAGACGGCCGGTGGGGCGACCTGCTGACGTCCGTCGACGGCATCGACCTCGAGTACGACAACAGCGGCAACCCGACGTTTTACGCGAACGGGACGGAGCTGCTCTGGAACATGGAGTGGCAGAACGGCCGCCAGCTCAGCCGCGCGTCCACCGAGCGCGACAGCACGACCGAGGACGTCCTCGATTTCGCCTACGACGCAAACGGCATCCGCACGAGAAAGACCGTTACGCGGAATACCTACCGTCCTGTTCAGACTTATAAAGTTACTTTTGTGGCCGACGGAAAGACTGTCAAGACCATGAACGTCACGGAGGGCTATACCCTCAAGGACAGCGACTACCCGGCCGTCCCGACCAAATCAGGCTATAGCGGAGCATGGAAGCCATATACCGCAGCGATTCATAACGATATAACGATCAATGCAGTATATACGGCGCTCAAAACGAAGCATACAGTCATATTCTTCGCGGATGGTAAAGCGCTGAAAACCATGCAGGTAGACAATGGGTACACGTTGAAAGCCAGTGACTACCCCTCCATTCCGGAAAAAGATGGGTATACCGGCAGGTGGGATACCCGCGTAACGCGGATCACGAAGGATACGGCCATCTACGCCATTTATTCCAACAATTCCACGCATACGGTAACATTTATCTTTGCCGAGGTGGAGCGCAACACCCTGACTGTTGCAGATGGATACATTTTAAAGGACAGTGATTACCCGGTTCCGCTGATACCGAGTAAGGATCCGTCAGCCGTCGCAGCTTGGAAGAAATACACCGCGCCGATCCACGAGGATATTACCGTGCGCGGAAATTGGCAAGGCAGTGCAGTCCTTCCGACAGAACCCAGTTATCCGGATGAGATCATGTCCGGCGGAGAGGGCGAGCCTGTCGAGGCGGACGAGCCGGAGGAGAATGGTGCGGAACCCTACAGTGCGGGAGCGATGGACGAAGCGGATACCATAACGCATGACTATCTGACCCAAAGCGGCAGGGTCGCAAGGGAAACGATCCGGCAGAGTGTCGGCGGAACGGTTCTGAAAACGGAAACTTTGGATTTCTTCTATGACGAATCCGGAAGACCGTTTGCGTTCAATTACTCTGTCGACGGGGGTATTGCAAGCACCTATTATTACATCCTCAATCTGCAAGGTGACGTGGTCCAGATCATTGACGCAAATGGCGTCATGCAGGCAGAGTATGTCTATTCCCCGTGGGGCGAGATTATCTCCGCGGAGGGCGATCTAGCCGAGATCAACCCGCTCAGGTATCGCGGATATTATTATGATAGTGAAACGGGATTCTATTACCTGCAGAGCAGATACTATGACCCGGAGAATCATAGGTTTATCAATGCGGATACCTATGCCAGCACAGACTCGAGCGATGCCATTTCCTGCAATGTGTTTGCGTATTGCCTGAATGATCCCGTTAACCGAAGCGACTCCGACGGCAATAAAAGCCTTAAAGATATTGCAAAGAGTGCTATAAAAGGATTTGTGAAACATGTCGTAAAGCCTGTAAATAACTGGACTGCAAAGCAAATATCAAAATTAGATTTTACATATTCCACCGGATTGGGCCTTTCCGGCTCCTTCGGAATATGGAATATGAGCGGGCAGCTTGGCCTGTCGATTGACAGCGGCGGGAATGTGGAGATGCAGTATACGGTTGGCGGTGCTGTTACAACGGGGTCTGGTGTATCGCTAATGAATTATCAGACGATAACCAACGCGCCGAATGTAACAAACCTGCACGATGATGGATATCAAGTGGGAGCTTCTGTAGGGGTCCCAATTTATAATATCCCGGCTGCGGCTGGAGCAGATATAAATATCATTCCGGATACGGACGCAAACCGCACATATTACGGTTTTACGAGCGGTGCTGGATTAGGTACACCCGGAATGGAGGCTCATGTAGGTTGGTCCACGACTCGTCCGGTCAAGGGTATAAAATTTAATATAAATGAAATTTTCAATTCGTTTTACGATAAGATATTGGGGTGGTAACATGCAGAGAGAATCTGTGGAGATCTTCAGGCTAGGCCGGATCATACTAATTATCCTAGCCGCAAGTTGTTTATTTACAATGTATGGAGCGGCGCTCGACAAGGGTTTTCTGCCTGAGGAAATTCCATCCGAACAAAAGGAATCCTAATTGGAACGGCTGGACGTGCAGTTATTTTATGAGGCCCCGCCCGCGAAGCCCATCGAGTGCTTTGCCGTCAGCGAGTCGGAGTTCGTTGCGATCGGCATCACCTATGACCCCTATCGCGAGGAGGAATCGGGATATCGCCCTAACAGGTTCGTTGCCGTCTATAATGCGCAGGGCGAATTCCAGTATGGTTTGACATTTTCCCATACTGGTGGCTTCGAATTGGATTGGGATCAGGGAAATCTGCTGATTTATTTGGATAGAAGCGGAATTCTGGTATCCATAAACGGTGACGGAGTGTGCACAGATGCCTACAAAGTGCCAACTACACAGGAGGGAAACGCCTATCTGCAGACACTGCAGTCCTCTCATCAGACCCGTAATGGAAAAGAATTCTGCCTCGAAAAGGAATCCGGCACAGTGAACTATTCCAGAGCAGTCGTAAAAACAGACAGCGGCACGACGATCATCTATGATGCGACCGACGCGTCTTCGCAGCAGGCAGTCTGGCTTGCAATGTACTTTGGGGCGCTGCTCGTGGCGGTAGTGGTAGGCCTTATCATTACGATGAAGAGACTTAGACAAGCCAGAAAATAGATGACACCTGCTAAAGATGAAACTTTCGCCTTTAGCAGGTTCCGCATAACCTACAGAAAGGAAGTGTCCTTTTGCGCCGAACAAAGCTCATTTTCCCGCTGATCATTCTTTCCCTAGAGGATGGCTTTGACGTGGTCGACTCCGAACCGACGAATGTGTTTAATAACCACCCGGTATATAGGTTTAGTGATCCATATAAGTTTCTCCGTAACAATTACGGTGTTGTTGCTGTCAGTATTTTTATCTATCAAGGAGGTTAACCATGAGCGCATCAGGAAAACGCCTTTTGGCCGCCTGCATTTTTGCGCTGTGCTCGATTCCCGTCCTGATCGTGTATACCTGGGTGTTCACGCCGGATCTGATCCCACATGAAGGCATCTGGTACTGTGAAGAGCTGGACGCGACATGGGACCTCAATACATCATCCGGAACGATTCAGGTGAACGGAAAACAGGAAGCATTTGTTTCGCTGCACCAGTTCTATTGCAATCTGTTTTATTTTGAGACTGAAGATAGAAAAAACGTGTTCTATGGTGAAGTTGTACGTGCTTCACGCAGCAAAATTGTCGTACAGGATACGGATAGTGGAGAAAAATACATTTTCCTCCGACAGGATACGAAAGGAGAGCAGCCATGAATCCGAGATACCGCAGCCGGGTCGGGGCGCCGCCGCAGCTGGCGGCGGACGCGGCAGCATCGGCCATTTATTGTGCAATGCCGTTTCTGGTGGTACATTATCTGGGAGACTGGCGGCTCACGCCCCCGTGGCTGGTCCTCCCGGCAGGGATGCTGGCCGTTACCCTGTATTGCCTGATCCGGGAGCTGGCCGCGGTGACGATCGCGGATGGGAATATCTGCCTGCATCGTCTTGGCTTCAAGGTCACGGAGTTCCCGCTGGAAGAGCTGCGCTCCGCAAAACTCATATTCAAAAACGGCCAGTGCAGTCGGGTCTATCTCTCTGTGCACGAGGAAACCGATCTCCGGCGGGCGCTCAGAACCGCCAATCGCCGTGGAGGGAAAAGCATTCAGTTCGCAGCAACGACGAAACGATTGGAGCAGCTGACGAAACTGGTCTTGCTGCAGCCGTGTGATTATCCGGGAAAAAGGAGAGCGGAATAAACGCCTGCCGATGCAAGTCAATGCAATCGTTCATCTATTGCAGGTTCATCCTGAGAAAGCGATAAGGAGCAACAACATATGGGCGGGCATTTGTGCAATGATTGGCGCATTACAAATCAAATGAATTATTTATTTCGGGCAAGACTGATAAAAACAACATTTTCTGAATCCTCTCACAGCGACCATGAGCACTGCGAATTCTGCTTCGCCAAGTTCGGAAACGCCGAGGGATTATTGCAGTCCGGCTATTGCACACTGGATAAATACCATTGGATTTGCGACGAGTGTTATCGTGACTTCCATGCACAATTTGAATGGACTGTCCTTGATGAAAGCCACGATTCTCCGAGTGAGTTGCGCTAAAGATGAAACTTTCATCTTTAGCAGGTCCGCCCCATCCCACAGAAAGGAAGTGACCCCTTGAACCAGACAGAACTCCTGTTCCCGCTGATCTTTATTTCTCTGGAGGACGATAGCAGCATTGTCATCCCGCCGCAGCCGACCAGTCCCGGAGGCAAGCGCGATGGCATTGCTTTTGCAATATTATAGCTTATTATTTTTCTGCAACGAGGCTTTCTGTATGTATAACAAAGAACAAATTGATTCGGAATTCATGAAAACACATGGATTCCGAAAAAAGGGAACGGCTTTCTTTCGTGTATTGGCCAGTGAGATTTTGCAGGTCGTAAAGACTGAAAAGGGGCGAGGCGGAGCTGAGATACAATTTGGCGTGTTCTCTCTGTATTCGGAATTGCTGCCGCAATGGCTGACTTCCTCCGGCTGTATTCCGCGATACCACGTTATCGCTTTTCTTGGCAGACGCTCGGTTCTGTCGCTAGATCCGAGCGGCCGGGTCGAGATAATTGGGATGAAGGAGCAACTTGATATTTTTTATCAGAAAGCCGTTCCGTGGCTGGATTCTATCATAACGCAGGAACAGTTATGCGATGGACAGCTGATTATGGATACATGCGCCGGAGGAAAGTATCTTTGGAACGATATGCTCAAATTTGCTCCGTTCTTGAAAATCCGGGACTGGCAATGCGCGGAAATGGTTCTTTCTGCGATTCTGGAACAGCACGGGTTTACGGTCAGCACACTGCAGGTCGATACAGGTTCCTGTAAATCGGATACTTGGAAGAATGCGTTTGGGCTATACAATGATGATATAGAACTGTTTCGAAGATTTCCGAGATGCAAACAAAAGACCACCGGTGATTTGCACAAAGAATTCATTTTAGAAAAAGTCCGCGCACGAGATGAAGCTTGGGCGGAAAGCTATTTGGAGGAAATCTATCAGAAAAATAGGAAACTGCTCCGAGAAGCAAGGATCATATAATACCAGCTAAAGATGAAACTTGCATCTTTAGCAGGTCTGACCTACAGATAATGAATAGGAAGTGACACCTTGAACCAAACGAAATTCTATTTCCCACTGATCTTTATATCGCTGGAGGACGAGCCGTGGGAGCCGATCGAGCCGAATCCGAATGCGTCCCCGGAGGACGATTCGGACGTTGCAGCGCAGGATCTGTCTCAGTCCGACTGGACGCTTGCCTCGACCGAGACTGTGACGCATGACTATCTGACCCAAAGCGGCAGGGTCGCAAGGGAAACGATCCGGCAGAGTGTCGGCGGGACGGTTCTGAAAACGGAAACTTTGGATTTCTTCTATGACGAATCCGGCAGACCGTTTGCTTTTAACTACTCCGTTGACGGCGGTATTGCAAGCACCTATTATTACATCCTCAATCTGCAAGGTGACGTGGTCCAGATCATTGACGCAAATGGCGTCATGCAGGCAGAATACGTCTACTCCCCGTGGGGCGAAGTGATTTCTGCCGAGGGCGGTCTGGCCGAGATCAATCCGCTCAGGTATCGCGGATATTATTATGATTCCGAGACGGGGTTCTACTATTTGCAGAGTAGGTACTATGACCCGGAGAATCATAGGTTTATCAATGCGGATAGTTATGCGAGTACGGGGCAAGGATTTCTTGGCGTAAATATGTTTGCATATTGCAATAATTTACCTGTAATACTCCATGATTCTAACGGCGAATTTCCGAGTCTATTGATTGTCATCCCAATTGTGATTATTGCTGGACTGCTTGGTGGTTGCGAATCGGAGATGGAAAAAAAGTGGCCAAAAGAAGGCCATTATAAATACAAGCCTCGCGGTAGTAGTTCAATGGATGATAATTGCTATAGCTATGCGTTCGACTACAATGGCGTCTGCGATCCTGGAGACTCATCTGGTGTCAGCTCGAGGTTGGATGATGCTGGCGGTGAACCTCACTATAATCTAGGAAGCATAAAAGAAGGGGTCTTGGCTGATGCAGCAGTACGAGGTAAGAATGTAAAATATCTTCCGAACGAATATATTAATTACAAAATTCCAGACGGAGCATATTTGATTGCTTGTAAAATTTCGAGCGATGCAACGGACTATCACTTTGCCGTGATGTTGTCAGATGGTATTTGGATCGATAAGCCGGGCATCGGCGAGACCAGATATGGTGCTATTGACGGATTTGCAAATACTTGGACTATCGGTGACATAACGTATGCGGGAGATACAATGTATTTCCTCTACACCCCATAAATCAATGGGATGTAATAGGAGGAATACATTATGAATAATTGGATCAAACGGCTCTGCACTGCTGCGTTTTTTCCGGCGGCCCTGACCTGCATACTTCTGGCGCTCTGGCTGTTTCCGCCTGCGGTCCCGGTCGACAATATTACACCTGCGGAGGATATCATTTCGCGCGAATATAGCTTGGAGCGGCTGCTTCTCACAAAAGCAATCTTTGATGTCCGGCATGGCTTTGAGGAAGTTACTGCGCAGCAGCTTGCGCGGGAAACCGGAGTCCTGCTGGAATGCAGGAGGCAGATTACAGAGCGGCAATACTATTATGTTGTGGAAGGGTGCGGCTATCAATGCTTTCTCTTCGCTGATGAAGACGATATTCTGTATGATGCTATGATTTTCGGCGGCTTTGCTTCGCAGGCGGATGTCAAGGATATAATCGCTGACCTTGAGAACGTCGGGATCGACATGACGGTCGATGAAACATCGCAGTTTTATCTGCGGGATAATTATCGCGTGGTAAAGCATGTTCCGGGGATCGATTATCTGTATTTTCCTCTTGCGGACGGCGTGATGATCATGAGTCGGCCAACCTTGTACAACCATGAGGCTGAGCCGCAGTATTACTTCTACAGCGATGCGGATTGGCCTGCTGCTGAGGCGGAATGGAAAGACCGATACGGGATGTCATGGAGCAATCCATATAATATTCTGCCGATCGATAAGACCGCGTGGCCTAAATAAGGCGGCAGCATTGATTCGATGCAGAACCTGCTAAAGATGAAACTTTCATCTTCAGCAGGTCCGCCCCACAGACTACAGAAAGGAAGTGACCTTCTTGCGCCAAACGGCACGCTATCCCTTACGGACAATCCTTTCTGCCGAGAACTGCCATCGGGCCACCGCCGACTGGCAGTGCGCCGTGGGGACCATCGTGCCGAAGGAGAGCGGCAAAACGATCCGGCGGATCATTGTCTACTGCGCGTTCGACCACAATTCCGGCACGGCCCGGTTCGACAACCTCTCCCTGCGGCAGGAGCCGGTGCAGACCTACTCCTATAACGCCGACGGCAACGTCACCGCCGCCACGCAGACCGGCACGGGCACGGAAAAGGCGGGCTACACCGGCGCGTGGCAGCGTTATACCGCCCCGGTGCACAGCAATGTAACGGTTAGCGCAACATACACGAAGATCACGACATATTACACGGTCACCTTCGTGGCGGATGGCTTCACGGTCAAGACCATGCAGGTCTACAGCGGCTACATACTCAAGGACAGCGATTACCCGAGCGTTCCGGAAAAGCTGGGCTGCGATGGACACGGTCACAAGTGGCGTGTTTTCCCGGATAACAGAATTGATTTTGTAAAATAATGAGTACCAATGATTGGAGTATAACTATGCAAGAAAACTGGTATGACTGGGCTGTTAGAACGAAGGACTATCTGCACAATGCAACGCTTTCCCCGCGGCAATTTGACGCGGAGAAAACGGACCATGTCCACTGCGAGATTTGTTGGGCAAAATTCAGCAAGCGTTCCGAGGATCTGCATTTCGGCTATTATGAAGAGAAAAGCAATAGTTGGATCTGCGAAGAGTGCTTTCAAAGCTTTGGCGCATTATTTCATTGGCAACTAAAATAATGTCCATAATTTTTGAGATGCTTGTAAAAGTCATTTCTAAGCAGTCCATAGCAATGGCAGGAAATAGCCTTATTCGGCTTTCTACATTAAAATGACACCTCGGTGCTAGTCAGAACGGCAAACCTGCTAAAGGCGAAACCTTCATCTTTAGCAGGTACACCAAAAACGAACAGGCAGGTGATACATTTGCAGCAAACCAGATTTTTCTTTCCTATGATTTTCCTTTTGGGCGAGGAGGCAATTCCGAAACGGATTGGCTACACAGGTTTGTGGCCGAAAACAGGCGCGATCCATGGACTTGTTAATGGGGTCGTTCCTAATGAAGCGGTAAGAAGAGTTGCTATGATACCTTCGCAAAAAGAAAAAACGCCGTGGAAATTAATTTTTGTAGCGATGTTCAGTTTGTAGAGAAGGGGTGCAGAGCAACATGAAGAAAACAAGAAGCAAAAACTTGCGCTCCTTCCTTTTCCTTCTCCTTGCAGCAGCTGCCTGTCTGGTCTTCTTCCACTACAATAATCGAGTAATTCTTTATAACGTCCCGGGCGACGTTGCGGAAATTGGGGCGCATCCGGCTAACAACCGTCAGTATCGGGCAACTGTATGGATGGGAGTACATGCAAATGAATTATATTTTTATACCCGTACAGAGCTGCTCGTAAATCGGACAAAATACGGAGGGAAGCTGTGCATATTTAAAGATGAAACTGCTTGCAATATATCAAGGCTGTCTTACGATACAAACAATGTGAGGATAATGGGGCAAAGCGGGAAATACCTATATTATTGGGCTAATAAGCAGGAAAATAATTATTCGCTTTACTGTTATGACCTGTCAACGAATACAAAACAGGCAATATATCGAGGTGATCCGCATGGTAAGAAGACCAGCTATTTCGCAGAAGACGGCACCTGCTATTTCCCGCTGGAAGTCGAACATCCCGAGGATGTACCACAGTTTGTTCATGTCTCCGGAACTGAAGTTTTGGAAGTATGTCCGCTTACAAAGGGATATCCCCTTGGAGATAGAACATACGAGGTGGTAGCCGGATATGGCGATGTCGAAGCAGAACGAATTTTTTGCAAAGACCGTGACGGAATAACAACAGAGTTAACATTTGAAAAGTGTCGCGCGAGTACGCGCGCAATCATCCCATGTGCCGGGGGACTTTTGATTCACAATGATCGCTTGTCAACAATGCTCTACTACATTTGCGATGATGGAGAGATGACGCTGCTGTTTTCCTTGCCATGTCTTGCATCACAAAGCTCTGTTCAAACCTGCGGCTCGACTGTCTATCTTTCTGTAAAACGCTATGTGTCACTCGGTGAAATTGGCATGCGCCGCCTTGAAAACGACACAGAGGAAGGAACGTGGCGTATTGACCTGAAAGACGGGACGAAGGAAAAGATAAACGATTATATTTTCTGCGGAATGTATAATTTTGATGACACCTGTATTTATTGCTGCGATGAGGATGGAAATATCTACCGGATGGAGCTGGATGGCGAGGTATCTCCTATTCTAGTGAGGAATAACTAAGCGGGGAATTGTTCTGCTTACCGGGCGGGAGGGGCAAAACCTGCTAAAGACGAAACTTTCATCTTTAGCAGGTCCCCAATAACCCACAGAAAGGAAGTGACCCCTTGAACCAGACAAAACTCCTGTTCCCACTGATCTTTATTTCTCTGGAGGATGAGCCGTGGGAGCCGATCGAGCCAAATCCGAACGCGGCCCCGGCGGAAGAGCCGGTTGCCGCGGAGCCGGGCTTGTCCGAATCCGACTGGACGCTTGCCTCGACTGAGACCGTGACGCATGACTATCTCACGCAGAACGGCAAGGTCGCGAGAGAAACGATCCGGCAGGACGTCGGCGGTACGGTTTTGAGCACAAAAACGCTGGACTTCTTCTACGATGATTCTGGCCGACCGTTTGCGTTCAATTACTCTGTTGACGGCAGCGACTTTGAGACATATTACTATATCCTCAACCTGCAAGGTGACGTGGTCCAGATCATTGACGCAAATGGCGTCATGCAAGCAGAGTACATCTATTCCCCGTGGGGCGAGATAATCTCTGCGGAGGGCGATCTGGCCGAGATCAACCCGCTTAGATATCGCGGGTATTACTATGATTCTGAGACGGGGTTCTACTATTTGCAGAGCAGATATTATGACCCCGAGAACCATCGTTTCATTAATGCGGACACAGAATCCAGCACTGGACAGGGGTTCATCGGAACAAATGCATTTGTATATGTTCTCAACAATCCGGTTGCCTTGGCAGATAGTGGCGGAGATAAGGCGGATATCACTATTTGGTCCCATCGAAAGACAAAATATACAGAGAATTATATTATTACCATGACGGCAGAAATGGTTATTGAAACGCCTATGTTCGACAAGATGACCGCTAAAGTGTCGAAAGATTCGCTCGCTGTTACTGCGTTAGGGAAAAAACTGCAGGGCGACTACTTATCGGCGAATTTCAGTATTGATGCAACAATGTCAGATGACAGACTAGCTGTCATGGCAAGCTGCAGTGTGGGAAGCGAGCACTTTTCCGTTGGACTTTCCGGAGATGGACTTACCTTTAGCGGCAAGCTACCATTGACTGAGGATTCTTATTTGAAGCTGAAGGTCGGAGTTATACCCAAACCGCAAGGAAAGGACCAAAAATTACGCGAGGCGGCGGGCTACATTGCACAACCTGTGTTTGGGTTTATTCTTCCGATCGGTTTAGGAATTGATGGCGCGCAGCAGCCGGGAATCATTGATTCTTCTGGGGGAATGGATGATTTCGTTCGCCCGCGTAGAACATGCCTGATATATTAAGGAGGGTAAAATACATGAAAAGAAATATTCGAAGAGTTCTTATTGGGCTTGCATTCGCGGCAGCGGCATTGGTTCTGGTCGGCGTGCAGAAGTACTATCCTAAATATCGTGATTTCAGAGAACAGACAAATTACAGGTTTGCCTCCATTGCGGATTTCTTCTATCAGCTGGGGGAGGCCAGACTGCTATCCTATCAGTTTTCTGATCAGGACGTTTCGGATATCGAGGTTGGATTGCAGCACATTCGAACGATGGAGATCGTTACGTCACAGGGAAACATGTATCTGCAGGCCGTTGCTGTGAAGTCAGCATTTGGAACGTATTATCGCTTTTTTGACTGCCATTACGATATTGACTGGGATCTTGTCTCTACGGCAGATTTCTCTGATAAACTTGACGGTTTCGCGCGGATCAAGGCATTGCAGTTGGATGGCGGATTCCTTTTTCAGGTCATCGCATCCAGCTATTTTCTGGACAGCAACGGCCGACCGCTTGAGTCGTTCCGAATCAATCAGGACTATTATTTCAATCATTCCGAGTATCCGGGCTATTTGCAGCTGTTTTGGGTTGAGGGGGATGAATTGCCGGAGGGATATCATCTCTCGTGCCTTGATGACTCCTTTTTTAGCGTCGACTATGAAGGCTTGGTCGACTCTTACCAGAGAGAGAAGCTGTATCGTGAAGCGAATCGGTGAGGGAGATAGGACCTGCTAAAGCTGAATATTTCATCTTTAGCAGGTCTTCCCCTCTGGCTGCCTCGTCCTCTCCACGAACGACTACGCTCCGCGCGGCGGCAACCTGACGCAGACGACCTACGCCAACGGCGTGGCCGTGACCTACAGCTACGACCTCCTCGACCGGCTGGTTGA
>URVL01000049.1 GCA_900551265.1 uncultured Eubacteriales bacterium
AGACGCGGCGCTTGACATTTGCAGGAGGATAAGTGGTTTCTTCCAAAATGGCGCGCATATTGTCGACACCCGTATTAGAAGCAGCGTCAAGTTCCAGTACATCTAGTATGGAACCATCCATAATACCGCGGCAGGAGGGACATTCGTTGCAGGGATTGCCGTTTACAGGATGCTCACAGTTAACGGCTCTGGCTAAAATCTTTGCGCATGTTGTCTTTCCCGTGCCACGCGTTCCGGTAAAAAGATAGGCATGAGAAACGCGTCCATATTGCACCTGATTTTGTAATGTAACGGTAATATGGCGTTGTCCGTATACCGCATCGAACGTTTGCGGACGATATTTACGATAAAGAGCCTGATACACGGGAACCTCCAGTAAAAAACAGGATCCGGCCAGCGGCGAGACCGCACAGCGAACTTCGAATTTATAATATAACCGCCACTCGCTCAAAAAACTCAGGACCGGAACCCCCGCGGCACACGGAACAAAACTGCTTAATGCTGCTCGGTTCCCCGCCTGACATGGTTCACAGCCGCCCGTTGCGCGGGACCGGCCCCTCAACATTGTTTGAACGCAGCTGACATCACATTATAAACCCTCGGAAACGCATTCACCCCTGCTATAGCGGATTGCAGGTACAGGGCACCGCTATCTCCCCGGTTAGTGCGGCCTGGCCACAGGCCGGATTCAAATTCGAAGACGTGCCGGAATATTTTTTACCTCTTTTAAAAACTGTCACTCAAAAAAGCGCAAAACTATCCCTTTGCAAATTTATTATACAACAGAAATTCAAAATTATCAAGTGTTTTTGTTGCATTTTATAGAGATATGTGTTAATATAAACTTAACAATATGCGAGGTGAATGATATGGGAAATCGTAGGTTGTCAATTCTAAAGCGGATCTATAAAATTTTGGATAGTGTTACGCCAATCGACAGCGATTGTGGCGAGCTTTGCCGCGTTCGGTGTTGTAAGGGCGGAGACCGTGACGGCATGTGGCTTTTGCCAGATGAGGACCTTCTTTTAAAAGATGCGGATTTTCTTACAATCCATGAAACTCTAGAAGGAAAGTATGCTGTCTGTAATGGACGGTGTAATCGAAATTTACGCCCGATTGCCTGCCGCATATTCCCATATTCCCCTTTACTGTTTAGAACAAGAACCGGCAGACACAGTGTTAGACCGGTTCCGGACTCCCGGGCGCTTGCATCCTGCGCCCTTTTTAACACCGGTGCGCCGGAGATCAACGCAGAGTTTAAACAGGCGGTACGCCGTGCTGGTATGCTGATGTTACAGGACCGCTGTATCCGCGGATGGCTGGACCATACGAGTAATTACATATGTGATATTGCCAGAATGCGGCAGTTATTGGAGGCTTAAGGAATACATACGGAAACAATAGGGCTGTCCTTTTTACAGGGACAGCCGTTGTTTTGCAAAGCTTACGCTGTTACCATAGCTTTCATCGCCCTGTATTCATCTCCAATATTCGCGCTCTCTGGAAGATTTTTTGCAGGACGCCGGGAAAATTGCAGGGGAAAACGGCGGCCAGAAGTAAGCGGCTCAAGCTGAACTGTTTTTTAAAGGAAGAAAGTCGTTAAAATAGATTGCGCGAAAATGAGAGTTTTTGAAAAATCCAAAGCTGCAGCGGGGACGGAAGTAAGATAGTCACAAATATTATTTTGCAGGAGAAAAATTTTATGGACTATACAATTATCAATCGAGATACATGGGAACGGAAAGAGTATTTTGAGCACTATATTTCAGCAGTCCCCTGTACATACAGCCTGACAACAAAGCTTGATATTACCAACGTTCGGGAAAAAGGGCTTAAATTATATCCTGTGATGTTGTATTGCCTGACAACGGTGGTAAATCAACATGAACCATTTCGAATGGCGCTGAATGACCGTAATGAACTCATCCTCTATGCTAAAATGGAACCATGCTATACGGTATTCCATAAAGATACGAAAACATTTTCAAATATCTGGACGAGCTATGCAAGTGACTATGAAGCCTTTTACCGCCGTTATGAAAAGGATATGGAGTGTTATGGAAATATTGAACGGTTTATGGCAAAACCGAACGTACCGGAAAACAGCTTTACCGTTTCTATGATTCCGTGGACAACATTTGACGGATTTAACATCAATGTTGCTAACTATAAATATTTAGTCCCTATTTTTACCATAGGAAAATATTTTGATAAAAATGGCCGGTTTTATCTTCCGCTGTCCGTTCAAGTACATCATGCCGTATGTGATGGATATCATGTCTGCCGGTTTATAGACGACTTGCAATCACAAATCAATGCTATGTAATTTGAAAACGTTCGTACTTGCTGATGGAGCATGAAGACTGATAGGAGAGAAAAAATGAGATCAGAGAAAGACGTTTATGATACCATTTTGAGCTTTGCAAAAACAGATGAACGCATTCGCATGGTTACTTTGGAGGGTTCCAGAACAAATATAAATATCCCGCCGGATGATTTTCAGGATTTTGATATTACTTTTTTTGTTACGGATATGCAGAGCTTCACCGGTGATGACAAGTGGTTGGATGTGTTTGGTGAGAGATTGATCCTGCAAAAACCGGAAGATATGGAATTATTCCCAGCAATCGAAAAAGGATTTTCCTATTTAATGCTATTTATTGATGACATTAAGATAGATTTAACTTTGCTTCCGCTGGAATTGATTGACGAGTATTTTACATGGGATAAACTGGTAAAATTACTCCTGGATAAAGATAATCGTATTGCACAGCCGCCAGTGCCAACAGACATAGATTACCACTTGCAGAAACCCACAGAAAGAATGTTTGACGATTGCTGTAATGAATTTTGGAATACTACAACATATGTAGTAAAGGGCTTATGCCGCAGAGAAATTCTTTTTGCCATTGACCATATGAATGATATAGTACGAAAGGAATTGCTTCGTATGATTTCCTGGCTGATTGGCATTCAACAGGGGTTTCATTTTAGCTTGGGAAAAAACTATAAATTTATGAGGCGGTATGTCACAGAAGAATTGTGGAAGCGACTTATATCCACTTATAATATGGATTCCTACCCTCATATGTGGGAAGCCTTAGAACAATGCATGGCATTATTCCGGGATGTTTCAGCAGAGGTAGCATGTCAGTTGAGTTACCAGTACCCGCCGTATGATAAAAACATCAGCGAATATGTGGTTAGGCAAAAGGTAAAATACAGCATGGGAAATGATGAAAAATGATTGTTTTACAACCTTGAGAAAAACACAACGTCAATCGAAATAAGATTGACATTGTGTTTTATCTTCTTCAAGGTTTTATTTGACATAAGTAAGGACTGCAACCTGTTCAGGCGTATCCGGCGTCAATACCAGTGAGTTCCCGGGATAAGTTTTGACCGAATCAAAAAGCGTCGTAAAGGAATCAAGCGTTCCGATGACTTGCAAGCCAAAATCCGCCGATCGATAGTGCATGGGGACAACAACGCGCACATTCAGAGCATCCATTACCTGCTTGGCGGTAGCTGCGTCAATGGTATAAAATCCGCCAATGGGAACCATGGCGAGATCCAACACGCCAATTTCAGCAATTTGTTCCGGCAAAAGCATATGCCCTAAATCACCAAAATGCGCAACGCGTAGTCCTTCCGCCTCAATAATATGGATGGTGTTTTCACCACGCTTTGCG
This sequence comes from uncultured Eubacteriales bacterium, assembly GCA_900551265.1. Taxonomy (GTDB): domain Bacteria; phylum Bacillota; class Clostridia; order Oscillospirales; family QAMX01; genus Allobutyricicoccus; species Allobutyricicoccus pentlandensis. Next base: position 3,693 of record URVL01000049.1, read on the forward strand.
CCTTTTATATCGTCATGATAGCAGGGAACACGTATGACGCGAAAGGTAGGTGTGTTTCCGGTCAGAGTTATGCATTCGCGTGCATTGTGGTCGCCGTGCCCGTGGCTGCATAACACCAGATCCGCAGTTTCGCGGATATTCTGTAATCCTGGCACGGAGCCATCTTGAAACGGATCGATTACTACGCTCCCGCACGCTGTGTCCAAGCGAAAGCAAGCATGTCCCAACCAAGTAATTTTCATCAAGAATCCCTCCAAACGCTATTTCTTATGACTCGTAAATTTAACTGCAGCCAGTATCATTACTGAAAAAACATTGCCGCATAAGCGAAATTGCTTACCCCCTGCGGCACCGGTAACGGCCGTCACGTTGTCTTCAAATCCATCTGCTTTTTCCCTGTTTGACTATCGTTTTTCCTTATGCTAAAATGAACATACACGAGTGAAAGCCATCATTTTTTAATGGAGATGTGTTTTATGAAAATATATGATATTTCCCGCGAGCTGCTTTCCGCACCTCTGTATCCTGGGACGGAAGAGCCGCGCGTCATACCCCTTATGCGGATTGGCGAAAACGGTTCCCATTATAATTTGAGCGACCTTGCTTTTGGCGCACATGTCGCCACGCACTGTGACGCTTGCTGGCATTTTGTTGCAGACGGACCGGATATCGCTGCCATGCCGCTTGAGCACTACGTCGGTCCGTGTTATGTCATGGAGACTCCGAAAAAAACACTGATATCCGGCGCCTATATACGCGACAACCTTCCACAAGATGTAACGCGGTTGCTGATCAAAGGTGGGGGAGAGAGTTTCCTGTCGAACGAAGCGGCGGATTATATCAAAGATGCCGGCGTTATCACTGTAGGCACAGACGGTTGGAGCGTCTCACCACTTGACAACGAATCGCGTATTCATAGCGTCTTTTTGGGAAACGGCATCGCAATCATTGAACAGTTGGAGTTGTCCGAAGTGCCGCCCGGATACTATACGCTCTGTGCTGCTCCAGTCAAAATTGCCGGCGCCGATGGCGCGCCATGCCGTGCACTTCTTTTAACCGACTAGCCGCTGGGCAATTGGCGGCATAGTCCGGACTTGGAAGCTTCCGCATAAATAAAGTTGTCGGCCGGTTTATGTGACCGGATATGGCACGCCATCCAGAACAGCTTCCTGTAAGACATCTCCCAAATAGATAAGCTTTAAGGAGAAAAACGGTGCGTCAGCATCCAAAAGTTTTAGGAAAATTCTGTCTCCCTCCCAAATAGGAAGGTCATATATTTTTGCCTTTGGGATCCATTCCAATGTTCCCTCGTCACAATCAATCAGTTCACCAAAAAAACCGTCTGCTGTATAGAGAAACATATATTCGGTTTCCCAGCGATCAGTTACAAATGTAATGACGCCACGAAGTCGGTAGGAAGTAAGCGTAAGGCCGGTTTCCTCATGTACTTCGCGTAAAAGGCAGTCCTCTGGGCTTTCGCGATTTTCAAAGCCTCCGCCGACGCCAATCCATTTATCCCGGTTGATATCCCGTTCCTTTTTGACGCGGTGCAAAAGGAGGTAGCAGCCATCTTTTTCAATGTAACAGAGTGTCGTGTTTCTCATCGTACCTGCGCCGTTGCCGCATATTCATGCGTTGAAAGCTTAATTTCATAATCGACAGGCGCGGAAAGCGGCAGTTCCAAAAGTTCTGGTTCATTCAAAAGCCGTCGAAGCAGCCGCACGCTGCCTGCAAAATAGAGTCCGTCGGCGATGCGCTCGTCCACAGTCAATCCCAAGTCAAGCGCATCACGCAGCTCGTATGTGCCGTCCTCTTTAAAATAGGGACGGCGATATTTCTCGCTGACGACTACAAAGAAGGAATTAGTGCCCCAATTTACAAGATGGTGGTAACTGGCGTTCATTTTTATGCTGCCCAAGTTCGTGATAAAGACAGTGCTGTTGTAAGGATCGGATTTAGAGAGAGAAGCCGGCACTTTTCCATAGTAGTCCAGGACGTTCAGGATTCCAACGGCAAGCCGCGTAACACAGCGCGGTAATTTTTTAAAGACATCCATTACATCTGTCGTACTATCCTGCTTTTCATGAATTCGGACATTGTAAACAATGTCCTGCAGTTTATCATGAAATTGCGAGATGGGAGAGGCATCGCTCTCCTGATCCATTTTTAAAATGGCAAGAGACTCATATGCGTCGTCTATAAATTTCTTTTTTACAACAAAAGAAAAGGATAAATCATTCCGGTCATAGGTTCTGTGACCGGAGATAAAGCGATTCATTTTCGGACGAAGATAAATCGTTTTGGCCAAAGCAGCACAAATGACCTGAAAGATGGTATACTTATACGCCGGATTGGCGGCATTTTTACGTTCAATGTATTCCAAAACCGATGTGAGATCGATAACTTCGTTCATGACAGCCTCATTATCGGTACGTTTCGGCAAAAGAAAAGGCATAAAAACATGCATGGAATCGAGATCCCGCGCTAATTTCGCGTCGCGGCGATCGCCGCGTTTGCGCTGTTGCTCGCTCATAAAAAGACTCCATTTCAAAATTATTTTATACGTTTCACATAATAACATATAAAGATCATTTGTGCAACCGGATATGCTTGTAAAACTTGCACAATAATGAAATCTTAAAATTTGTTTGGAGAATGAATTGTGCGTTTGATTGAAAAAACCGTATCATTGGAACTGGCAGGCAGAACCGTCCGTTCTCTGCTTGCCGCCGAACTGCGCTGTTCCTCTTCTCTAATTAAGCGGCTGAAGCGCCGGCCTGGTTCTGTAACACTGAATGATGAACCGGTTTTGCATGTCAACGTCTGCGTGGCAGCAGGCGACATCCTGCGAGTGGATGTGGACGATGAAGGCGTAGGAGAAGAGCGCTTTCCTTGCGGCGTACCAATTGTTTATGAGGACGACGACATTCTAATTATCGATAAACCGTCCGGCATGGCCGTCCATCCGGCCGGGATGACGGCGTTTGCCGGTACGGTTGCGGAAGCGGTAGGCCCTTATCTTGGCGGGAGGGCACTTCACTGCGTGAACCGCCTTGATCGTGGGACTTCTGGCCTGATGGCGATTGCCAAAAGCGGCTATGCGCACGAACTGATGCGGCGTTCTCTGCATACAGATACGATGTTACGCGAATATCGTGCCGTTGTCCTTGGCGTAGTCTCACCGCCAGAGGGCCTCGTCGATTTGCCGATTGCCCGTGAGCGAGAGTCTTCGGTCCGGCGCTGCATTGACGAAGAGGGGTTCCCATCCCGTACACGGTATGAGACGCTGACTGCAGGCGGTGGTTATACCTTACTGCGAATCATTCCGGAAACGGGACGAACGCATCAGATTCGGGTACATATGGCGGCAATTGGACATCCGCTCGCAGGAGATTGGCTTTACGGGATTGAGGATCCGGATTTGATAACCCGTCCGGCCCTGCATTCGTTCAGACTTTCCATGCGGAGTCCCGTTACCGGCACTCCGGTTTGCATCACAGCGCCGCTTCCGGACGATATGTTGTATCTTTTAAAGAAAATAAGATGAGGTAACTTATGGATTTTCTGCCTGTTACACGATTGGATATGGAAAAAAGAGACTGGGATGCGCCGGATTTTGTATTTGTTTCTGGCGATGCCTATGTGGATCATCCCTCCTTTGGACCCGCGATCATCAGTCGTGTGCTGGAATCGCGTGGATATCGTGTTGCCATAATTGCACAGCCAGACTGGCGAGATGACGCCAGTATCTGCACGTTTGGACGTCCAAAATTGGGTTTCCTTGTTTCATCCGGGAATATGGATTCTATGGTAAATCACTATACGGTTGCAAAAAAACGCCGTAATTTTGACGCATACACGCCCGGCGGCAAAACAGGCCGCCGTCCTGATCGTGCGACAACGGTTTACTGTAACCTGATCCGCAAATCTTATCGCGACGTCCCTATTATCATTGGTGGGATTGAGGCCAGCCTGCGCCGTATGGCACACTATGATTATTGGTCGGATAGCCTGCGCCGCAGTGTCCTGCTTGATTCGCAGGCAGATATTTTAGTTTACGGCATGGGGGAATATGCCATCGCCGAAATTGCAGACGCTTTGGCGTCCGGAATCCCGATACGAGAAGTTACTTATATCGATGGAACCGTTTATCGTGCACGTGACCTGGAGAGCGTCTACGACTATGAACTTTTGCCATCCTTTGAGATGTTAAAATCTGATTCCCGCGAATACGCGCGGAGTTTTTATTTACAATACCAAAATACCGATCCTTTTACGGCGCATCGGCTGGTTGAGCCATATGGGAGTCGAGAATATGTAGTACAAAATCCGCCTGCCAAGCCGCTCACCACTGCGCAGATGGATGAAATTTATGCGCTTCCTTATCTACGTACTTATCATCCGTGCTATGAAGAGGAGGGTGGTGTGCCCGCTGTTTCTGAAGTGAAATTCAGTTTGACGTCATGCCGGGGCTGTTTTGGCGCATGTAATTTTTGTGCGTTGACGTTCCATCAGGGACGCATTGTACAGTCGCGTAGCCATGAATCGCTTGTACGCGAGGCAGAGTTGCTGACACACGATCCGGATTTTAAAGGTTATATTCATGATGTGGGAGGCCCTACAGCTAATTTCCGACACCCGGCTTGTCGTAAACAGTTGAAAGAGGGCGCTTGCCGTAACCGTCAATGCCTGTTTCCCAGGCCCTGTCCCAATCTTGATACGGATCACAGCGATTACCTTACTCTGTTGCGCCGCCTTAGAGAGATACCTGGCGTTAAAAAGGTATTTGTGCGCTCAGGAATTCGATTTGACTATGTTCTGGCGGGCCAAAATGATGCCTTTATTCGGGAACTTTGCGAATATCACGTCAGCGGGCAGTAAAAGCTTGCGCCGGAACACGTATCAGACGTTGTACTGCGCACAATGGGAAAGCCGGCAAATGATGTATATCGCCGTTTTGTAGAAAAGTATGAGCGTGTGAACCAACGCCTTCATAAAAAACAATTTATTGAGCCGTACTTAATGTCTTCTCATCCCGGGTCCGGGCTGGCTGAAGCAATTGAACTTGCCGAATACCTGCAGGCCACACACGGTAGCCCCGAGCAGGTACAGGATTTTTATCCAACCCCCTCAACGATTTCAACTTGCATGTATTATACAGGCCTGGATCCGCGTACTATGGAACCCGTTTATGTCGCGCGCAACCCACATGAGAAGGCCATGCAGCGCGCACTCATTCAGTATCGTGATCCAAAAAATTATGCGCTTGTAACTGAAGCGTTGCGGCGCGCCGGTAGGGAAGACCTGATTGGCTTTGGCCCACAATGTCTGGTGCGTCCCCGTGCACAACGCAAAAACCGTAGCGAAGCGGAGCCTGGGGACAGGCATATGCAACATCCGGCAAGTGATAAACATGCAGAAAAACGGAAGACACGTACGGCATGGCAAAAAACAACTGTTCAAAGTGGGAAAAACAGTAATAAAATACGCCCTGCCTATCAAAAAAGTTTGAAACGTTCAAAAAACAATGTGCAGTGATATGGTGACGAAATGGGTTCGAAGATAGAGCAGCTTTATCTGTGTGCCCTTTTTTCATGTCAGCTTGTGCTTTTCTTGAAACTGGCAGATACGTCAAATTTCACTTGACTTTTTTAAATTTTTTGTATAAAATATGAATAGAGTAAAGATAATGTTTTCCGGTTATTGATTCTTTTCGCCGTTCTACAAAATTTTGACATGGCAATGAAAAAAGTTCTTCTCTGAGACGTTTTTGACTTGAAAGGAGCAAGGCCTTATGGAAAAAAAGATTGTTACAATCAGCCGTGAATTCGGTAGCGGTGGACGTTCGATTGGGCGTGTTGTGGCAGAGAAACTGGGGTACCAGTTTTACGATCAGGAACTCATTTTGGAAGTCGCTAAAGAAAGCGGATTGGCAAAAGAAATTGTGGCAGAGTATGAAGAATATGCAACGCACAAAAACAGCTTTCTATATGCAATCGCAATGAGCAATGGCGGAAGTATTTATGGTGGTATGTCCTTTGCAAATCAAATCCAAATTGCACAGACAAAGGTAATTAACAGCCTGGCTGAGAAAGGAAATTGCGTGATTGTCGGTCGTGGCGGAGATTATATTCTTCGGGACCGCAAAGACTGCCTGCATGTTTTTATTCATGCCGATATGAAGTTCCGCGCCGAACGCATAGTGCGGCTATATGGTGAAACAAACAAGGCGCCGGAGGAACGCCTGCGTGACAAAGATGCAAAGAGAAAGGTATACTATAAATCCTTTACTATGCGTGACTGGGGCGTTTGTCAAAACTACCATATATCTTTGGACAGCAGCGTGATTGGCTTTGACCATTGTGTCGATATTATTACAAACATTGTAAGAGAGAGCAAATAAGTTTCGCTAATCAGGGAACAACATAATAAGTTGCAGCGTGCGGCTAAAAAACGGCCTGTGGATAACAGAAGCTATCCACAGGCCTGTTTCTTTCAAAAATAAAATGAAAAACGGAGATTACTCGCCAGCTCTCATTTTGGCGAAGCACTCGCTGCAATATACAGGACGGTCAGTCTTCGGCTCGAAAGGAACACGGGCTTCGCCACCGCACATAGCGCAAGTAGCAGTGAAATATTCACGCGGAGCACGGGAAGCGTTTTTACGAGCGTCACGGCAGGCCTTGCAGCGCTGCGGCTCATTCTGGAAACCACGCTCAGCATAGAACTCCTGCTCACCAGCGGTGAAAACAAAGTCCTGTCCGCACTCTTTGCATTTCAGTGTCTTGTCTTGGTACATGTCTTTTACCTCTCTTTTGCTTGTTCCCATTTTACTCGGGAAATTAAAAATATTTGCACACAGGCATAATTACCTGTTGAGCACCAATGGAGAACCTTAGCCTTCCTTTCGGACAGCTTCATACTTGCGCCGGATGCGCTGGACCGCATTGTCAATAGACTTCATGGATCGGCGTAATTCCAAAGCCATCTCGTGATAGGAAAGTCCGTTCAGATAGAGGGTCAGGACATGCTGCTCAAATTCAGACAGCGTACGAAGAAATTCAGTTTCAAGACGTTTACGCTCATCTCGATCAATGATTAACGTCTCTGGGTCCTGTTCCGCCAAGGGGAGTGCGGTTCCATCCTCGGATACTATTTGGTCAATTGAAAGCGAGTCATTCAAAATGTGGTTGTTTTTATTCTGCGCGGAGCGAACCGCGCTGATGATACTCCTGCGTATACAAAGAACTGCAAAGGTTTTAAAGGATGCCTTCTCGGAATTGTAACTACGAATAGCAGAAAGAAGACCCAACATGCCCTCTTGGATCAAATCCTCGCTGTCTCCACCTTCTAAAAAATAGGGACGGGCACATGCTCTGACAACACGAGTATACCTTCTAATCAGCGTATCCTGGGCAGTCAAATCACCTTTTTTAAGCGCAGCAAATAATGTTTCATCCGACATCGACTCGTATTTTTCAGCTGCGCTGCTTACAGGAGGATTCTTACTGTTATACATGTGTTTTTGGGTGATATCACAATTGTTCATCCTGTTCGACATTATAAACGCAAGTCATTAAAAAGTCAATAGGTTCGTTAATAATTTGTTAATATCGCCAGAAATTTCTTCTATTTACAGACAATTTGCACAGAAAAATCGAAATTACAAATCAAAAACCTGCTGTCCACTGTAAGGAATATGTAGATGGTCATATGCCGCTTGCGTCGCGCAACGGCCGCGCTGCGTTCTGGAAAGGAATCCGATTTGCAGCAGATACGGCTCATACACATCTTCAATGGTAACGGCTTCTTCGCCAACTGTTGCAGCAAGCGTTTCAATGCCGACAGGACCTCCTCCATATGTCGTTATAATTGTTTGGAGTATTTGCCGGTCAATATTGTCGAGTCCAAGCTGATCTACATCAAGCGCAGCGAGAGCCTGATCCGCCACCTCGCGAGTGATGCGCCCATCCGAACGTACTTGCGCGAAATCACGCACACGGCGCAGCATACGGTTTGCAATGCGTGGCGTGCCGCGAGAACGTTTCGCAATTTCATAGGCGCCTTCAGGCGCAATGGGAACGCTTAGAATCTCAGCAGAACGCGTAACAATTGTCATCAATTCCTTTGGCGAATAAAGCTCAAGCCGGAGAATAACGCCAAAGCGGTCACGCATTGGCGCTGTAAGCTGTCCGGCGCGGGTTGTTGCACCGATCAGGGTGAATGGCTTGAGATCGAGGCGTATGGAACGCGCGGACGGCCCCTTGCCAAGAATAATATCCAGCGCGAAATCTTCCATTGCCGGATAGAGGACTTCTTCGGCGCTGCGGTTCAACCGGTGAATTTCATCCACAAAAAGAATGTCGCCGGTATTCAGGCTTGTCAAAAGTGCAGCGAGATCTCCAGGCTTTTCAATGGCAGGTCCCGACGTAATGCGGATGTTGACGCCCATCTCGTTTGCAATGATGCTGGCGAGCGTCGTTTTCCCGAGGCCCGGAGGCCCGTAAAGCAACACATGATCCAGCGCCTCCGTACGGGCACGCGCAGCCTCTATAAACACTTTTAAATTGTCTTTGACCTTATCCTGGCCAATAAATTCGTCAAGCCGGCGGGGTCGCAGGCTGCCTTCCATCTCGTCCTCCAGACGCGGGGAAGTCGAAATAATTCGTTCTTCGTTTTGATCCTCAAATTCAATGCTCATGCGTTTCCTCACAAGGCGGGGAAAGATATCCACAGCTTTCCACAGGTTTTACACAATAAAAACTGATTAATGCCAAAACAAAAATCATCAACGCGCAAGTTGCCTCAATGCTGCACGGATCATTTCTTCGACGTTCATCTCGGCTGGATCACAACCGCGCAAAGCGGCAGAGGCCTCCGCAGGGGAATAACCAAGCACCTGAAGCGCCATTCGCGCTTCATCCAGTGCGTTTCCGCCCGGCAGAGCGGTATCCGGCAAAAAGGTCTCCGCGTTTTCGCGATTTTTCAGCTGACCTTTCAACTTATCTTTTAATTCGAGGATAATTCGTTGGGCCAACTTTTTTCCAACACCGGGAACCGCAGTCAGTGCGCGTTCGTCATCTCCCAGCACAGCTATGGCAAAGCGTTCCGGAGAAAGAGATGAAAGAATAGAAAGCCCTACCTTCATGCCTACACCGGAAATCCCAACCAGCTTCAAAAAGCAATTGCGCTCCTCAATATCCGCAAAACCATAGATCTCCATGGCGTCTTCACGGACATTCAGATGCGTATAAAGACGAGCCTTTTGCCCCTGCTTGATACGTGCCTGCGTCATAGTCGTCACATGACATAGATACCCGACGCCGCCGCAGTCAATGACAGCAATAAAGGGTTCCATATGAGCGACAATACCCTCTAAATAGTAAAACATAAAAACTCCTTAATAGGCAGAAAGGATAGACGTGGCAGACTGCGCGTGACAGAGCGCAATGGCAAGCGCGTCTGCCGCATCGTCCGGCTTTGGGATGGAAGGAAGGTTAAGCAGCACGCGTGTCATCTCCATCACCTGCTGTTTTTCTGCACGGCCATATCCAACGACAGCCTGTTTGACCTGCAACGGCGTATATTCAAAAACCGGCACGTGGTGCTGCGTGCAGGCCAGAAGGATAACCCCTCGCGCCTGCGCGACATAAATTGCAGTGGTTGTGTTTGTATTAAAAAAGAGCTCTTCAATTGCAGCAGCGTCGGGACGATAGGCGTCGAGCAGGACCCCCATGTCCTCATAGATTGCCGCAAGCCGTTCTGGCATGGGCGTGTGGGCCTCAGTTCGAATGGCTCCGTGGCGTAGTTCACGGCTTCGCGTACCATCAGACTGAAGGATACCGAACCCAACTATGGCATATCCGGGATCTAGACCAAGAACAGTCACCAAAAAACCTCACCTGTAAAAATCTCAAATTTTCACTTTATTTTATACCAAATTACGCCGGGAGTCAAGCAAAAGAGAACATTTGTTTTTTGTAAATAAGCTATTTGAAAATTCAGACTGTAATAATATCTAACTAAAATTCAAATCTTTCGTATGAATTTAAGTGTATGGGGCGCCACCGGCTACGTGTAATGGCCATAATCAATTGATGGAATAGGCGTCTTTAAATATTACCTGGAAAAAGGAATGGCGTGATC
>URVL01000050.1 GCA_900551265.1 uncultured Eubacteriales bacterium
AACTCAGCTTGACAACTTGTCGCTGGCACAGAAGCAAATGGTTCTGATAGCCAGGGCACTGAAACACCGGTGCCGGTTTTTACTCCTAGACGAGCCTACCGCGCCGTTAAGCCGTGAGGAGACGGAGACGCTATTTCAAATCTGCCGTTATCTGATACAGCATGAGAATATCTCCGTAAGTGCTATTGCCGGATTTCAAATCCGCCCGATACCTCCACCGTTTACTATGGCGATGTTGAACGGGATTGTCGAGACCGGTATGCCACTCTGTGGAATAGAATAACGATAGAATAGCTGCCACGGTGTTGACGTGATAGAACATTGATTCGGTTACAGTCCGTCGAGACGTATTTGACCTTAAAAGGCAGCGGCATAGCTTTAGCTATGCCGCTGCCTTTTAAAGCTAAATGTACGAAAAAGGAAATGATTATGCAAAGAATCTGAGCCAAAAAAGTTATTTCACTTGACGGAAAAATTCAATGACTTCACCATCCGGTCCTTTGACAAATGCAATTCGGATGGTCATATCGGCCGGTTCTGCCTTAAGATCAAGGTCGCGTGGCGCGGAATGGGGTTGGGCGCCAATTGCCAATGCAGTCTCATAGGCCGCTGAGACATCGGCAACGGCAAGTGCCAGATGAACCCACTTTCCGTTTTCGGAATATTCGTCGCCACCGTCGCCGAAAAGTTCGATACGTCCACCGTCACCAAAATCCAGCATTGCGATTGGACCTGCGGCGTTTTCCCAGCGCGCGATACACGTCATGCCGAGCGCTTTGTAGAATTGCAGGGATTTTTCAAAATCCCGCGCCTTTAATCCAATATGATGAAATCCCAATCCATTGATAATATCATTTGCCACGATATTCCCTCCCATACCTTTATGCATTTTGATATTGCTTCCCGATTATTATACCATACCGTAAAGTGAAACGCACGTATGGATTTAGAAGTTACTTTGAAAACCGACACCGCTATACTTGCGGTCGCGTCCGGGATATGGTACTCTTATAAATATAGAACAAGTCCATAAGTCTTTTATTAGATAATATGCTACTAGACTAAAGTGATAAAGCGTGATATACTTTTTCTGGAGGTGATAAGGTGGCTATTGAACTAGAACGACTGGCATGGGAGGATAAGATTAAGCTTGGCCTCCGTGCGCTTTACGAACAGTATGGGTTCTGCCAATACCGTATGGGTAAATTTGAACCCTATGATATGTACTATGCGCATAAGGACTTCTTAAAGAGTGAAACGGTAATTACGTTTACAGATACAGCGGGACGTTTGATGGCGCTCAAGCCGGATGTTACTATGAGTATTGTCAAAAGTACACAGCCGGATGACGATTCGCGAAAGCTTTATTATATTGAAAATGTCTTTCGTATTGCACCGGGCAGCCGGGAGTATGGAGAAATCAGCCAGATTGGTATTGAGTCCATTGGAGGCGGTGACATCTATACGGAAACAGAAACGCTGTTACTGGCAATCAAGACGCTTGAGGCGATTAGCCCTCATTATGTCCTGGATGTCAGTCATATGGGATTTGTTGCGGCGGTGTTGGCCTCATGCGGGTTTGACGAAGCGGGATGCACAATGGCTCTTGAAGCATTGACACATAAAAATTTGCATGAACTGATGTCCTTGGCTGAAGCGGCAAATATTACGGAGGAAAGCCGTGAGTTACTGCGCAGGACGGCCAGCGTGTCGGATGTTGTGCCACAGGCACTGGCACAGTTTCGCGCATTGCCGCTGGATGCGGAGATGGAGACGGCGCTTGACGAAGTCGAACGGGTTTACACCGTGCTTGATGCTGCCGGTTTCGCAGGATCTGTTCGTCTGGATTTCACGGTCGTCAACAACATGGATTACTATAACGGTATTGTTTTCCGCGGATATATTGAAAATCTGCCGCGTGCAGTTCTTGCAGGTGGACGGTACGATAACCTGATGCGTCGTTTTCAAAAGCCGCAGTCAGCGCTGGGCTTTGCACTGTACCTGGGCGAGCTGACGCGCGCGTTTACCCGGCTGGAACGTTATGATGTGGATAGTCTTGTGGTCTATGGAGATGCATCGCCGGAAGCAGTTATGCGTGCAGTTGACTCTCTTTTGAAAGAAGGCAGGGATGTCCGCGCGGAGAAAACGCCGCCACAAAATATTCGCGCACGCCGGATATATCGGCTGGAATCAGATGGAAAACTGGAGGTGGTTTCCGGTGATTAATGTTGCGCTGCCAAAAGGACGACTGGGCGATTCGGTTTATGCGCTTTTTGATCAGATCGGCTATTCCTGCCCGGAACTGACGGGAAATACCCGAAAGCTTGTTTTTGTCAACGAGGAGAAGGGCGTCAGCTATGTGCTGGTAAAGCCGTCTGACGTAGCGGTGTATGTCGAGCATGGTGCGGCGGATATCGGCGTGGTTGGCAAGGATGTAATCTTGGAGACGGAGCCGGACGTATATGAACTTTATGACCTTGGTTTCGGCAAATGTTCGCTCGCGGTTGCTGCCAAAAACGACTGGATTGAGGATACGCGACTGCCGCTGCGGGTTGCGACGAAATATCCCAATGTAGCGCAGCGGTATTATGCGTCCATTAACCGGGATATTGAAATTATCAGGCTGAACGGCAGCATTGAGTTGGCGCCGATTTTGGGGCTTTCAGACGTGATCGTCGATATTGTGGAAACCGGAAAGACTCTGCGGGAAAATAACATGCACGTGACAACGCAGATTGCGCCGTCCAGTGCACGATTGATTGCAAATAAAAGCAGCTATCAGTTTAAGAAAGCTGAGATTGAAATGTTGATCTCGCGTGTGGAGGCGTTGGCATGATAAAAATTTTAGACTGCAAACAGGTAGACCGCGCGGCCATTTTCCAGCGTGGGAATCTCTCTGATACGATAGAAGTTGAAAAGTCCGTTGCGGCAATTCTTGCCGATGTGCGCGCGCGTGGCGACGCAGCGGTGTTAGACTACACTGCACAGTTTGACGGCGCGCGGCTCGACACGCTTGCGGTGACGGCGGACGAAATAGATGAGGCATATGCCGGCTGCGCTCCGTTCTTTCTCGAAAGCCTCGAACGCGCAGCTGAAAATATCCGTGTATTTCACAGCCGTCAGGTGCACAACAGCTTTGTGATAACCGGCGCGGATGGCACGGTGCTTGGCCAGCGTGTGCTGTCGATGGAACGCGTAGGACTTTATGTGCCGGGAGGTACGGCAAGTTATCCGTCAAGTGTGTTAATGAACGCAATACCGGCCAAAATTGCGGGCGTGTCACGTATAGTGCTTGTTACGCCGCCGGGGCGTGACGGGAAAATAAATCCGGCGGTGCTTGCCGCTGCGCGCATTGCGGGTGTGACGGATATTTACAAGATGGGAGGCGCGCAGGCCGTTGCGGCGCTCGCATATGGCACGCAAACCGTACCAAAAGTGGATAAAATCGTTGGCCCGGGAAATATTTATGTGTCGGTTGCAAAACGCATGGTATACGGCGTGGTGGACATTGACATGATAGCGGGTCCGAGCGAGATTCTGGTACTCGCAGATAAGACGGCGAACGCTGTACATGTTGCAGCAGATATGCTCAGCCAGGCGGAACATGACCGCCTGGCTACGGCGGTACTCGTCTGTGACAGCGTGGCTCTGGCGGAACAGGTGGCTGCGGAAATCGAACGTCAGCTTCCGCTTCTGCCGCGTGAGGAGATTGCCCGCGCGTCCATTGAGGCAAATGGAAAAATTATCGTAGCAGCTGATCTTGCGGAAGGTATCGGCATTGCCAATGAGATTGCGCCGGAGCATCTGGAAGTCTGCGTGGACGAGCCGTTCCGGTACCTGGACTCTATTCGCAATGCAGGAAGCGTGTTCCTTGGTAAGTATGCGCCGGAGGCGCTGGGCGATTATCTGGCCGGCCCAAATCACACGCTGCCGACACTGGGAACGGCGCGCTTTTCAAGTCCTTTATCCGTAGATGAATTTGTGAAGCGATCCAGTTTTATTTACTATACAAAGGACGCTCTGGCAAATGTGCGTGACAACATTGTAGAAATTGCACAGAATGAGAAGTTGGACGCCCACGCCAAGAGTGTGGCCATACGCTTTGAGGAGTAAGAGAATGACCAGATTTTTTGACAGGAAGCTCTCCTCTTTAGAACCCTATACACCGGGTGAGCAGCCGAAAAATATTCAAAACCTCATCAAGCTAAACACCAATGAGTCGCCATTTCCGCCCAGTCCCCGTGTTTTTGAGGCGTTGAACCGTGAAAGCATTGAAAACCTGCGCCTGTATCCGGAATTGGGTATTACGGCGTTGCATCGGGCAACAGCAGATTTTTACGGGATTTTGCCTGAGCAGGTCTTTACCGCAAACGGCAGTGACGAGGCCCTGGCGTTCTGCTTTCATGGCCTGTGTCCAAATGGGGCGGTATTTGCCGATCTGACGTACGGTTTTTATCCGGTCTTCGCCAGGATGTTTGGAATTCCGTACAGCGTTATTCCGTTGCGCGAGGATTTTACGCTTGCGGTAGAGGACTACGAGGGCCGGCGTGAGACTGTGTTTATCGCAAACCCCAATGCCCCGACGGGACGATATCTTGGGTTGGACCATGTCCGGACACTTTTGGAACAGGACCGAAACCGTCTTGTCATCGTAGATGAGGCCTATATTGACTTCGGCGGGGAGAGTGCCGTATCGTTGCTTTCCGCATTCGATAACCTGCTTGTTGTACAAACATTTTCCAAGTCTCGCCAGCTCGCGGGCGGACGGCTGGGCCTGGCGCTTGCGTCGCGCGAGTTGATCGCCGATATGAATACCTTGAAATTCAGCTTTAACCCGTATAGCGTCAACAGCCTGACCCTGCTGGAGGGCACCGCGGCAATGCAGGATCGGGAATACTTTGATCAGTGCCGTCGTGAAATTATTCGCGTGCGGGAGTATACGGTTCGGGAACTGCGCCGTCGCGGGTTTTTGATTCCGGAGAGCCTGGCAAACTTTATTTTTGCGGCACCTCCTGGTATTACGGGCCGCGTGTATTACGAAAAATTGCGTGAGCGGGGAATTCTGGTGCGTTACTTCGCCGGCGCGCGTACGGAACGCTATGTGCGCATTACAATTGGGAGTGAGGAGCAGATGAATGCCCTCCTCGCGGCGACGGATGCCATACTCAGGGAGGTGTGATGATGCGAAAGGCGGAATTGGTTCGCGAAACGGCGGAGACGAAGATCCGGCTATCACTCGATCTGGACGGCAGTGGACAGTACCGGATCGATACCGGATGCGGCTTTTTGAACCACATGTTGGAGCTTTTTGCACGTCACGGGCGCTTTGACCTGACTGTTCGTTGCGAAGGCGATATGGATGTGGACGCACACCACACAACGGAGGATATAGCCATTGTGCTTGGCCGGGCGTTTGATGAGGCGCTGGGAGAGCGGCGCGGCATTACACGGTATGGTAGCGTGATTTTGCCAATGGATGAGGCGCTGGTTCTGGCGGCAGTAGATATCAGCGGCCGTGCGGCGCTGGGATATGCACTGGAAATTCCTACAGAGAAAGTTGGAAATTTCGATACGGAGCTTGTGCGTGAGTTTATGCTGGGATTTGTGCGCGCGCTGGGATGCAGCGTACATTTGCGGCAGTTTGCCGGGGAAAACAGCCATCATATCATTGAGGCTTCGTTTAAGGCGCTGGCACGCGCGCTGCGGAATGCGGTTGCGATTGACCCGGTTTACCGTGATGAAATACCTTCAACCAAAGGAACGATTTTATGAGTGAGACGGCAATTATCGATTATGGCGTTGGCAATCTGTTCAGTCTGGCGTCGTCTTTGCGTTATATTGGAAACGAAGCGGTCGTGACACGCGACCCGGACAAGATCCGCGCTGCAAAGCGGATTATCTTGCCGGGCGTCGGTGCTTTTGGAGATGCGGCGGATAAGCTGGCCGCAACCGGGTTAATTCCGATACTGAACGAACAGGTCGCTGCGGGAAAACCGCTTTTGGGCATCTGCCTTGGCATGCAGCTTTTATTTGAAAAAAGCTATGAGTTTGGCGAGCATCGCGGGTTGGGCTATATTCCTGGAAGCGTGTGCCCGATGGAACCGGATCTGGATGCGCTTGGGCTCAACCTGAAAATTCCGCATATGGGCTGGAACTCCCTGTTGGTGAACCGCCCGGACTGTCCGATCTTGAAGTATACGCCTGACGGTGCTTTTGTTTACTTTGTACACTCTTTTTATGCAAAGGATTGTGCAGATGCAGTTGTGGCAGAAGCGGAATATGGTGTACGCGTACCGGCAGTAGTGGCACGTGGGAACGTATATGGTTGTCAATTTCATCCCGAAAAGAGCGGACAGGTTGGGCTGGCTATTTTGCGTGCCTTTACAGAATTGGGAGGGCAGATATGAATCTTTTTCCTGCTATTGATTTAAAAGATGGCTGTGTTGTCCGGCTATTCAAAGGGGATTATGGACAGATGGAACGCTACGAGGTCGCGCCTGCTGACGCGGCGCGTGATTTTTTCAATCGTGGCGCGCGGTATCTGCATGTTGTGGATCTCGACGGTGCAAAAGACGGCACGCTTTCAAATTACAGTGTGATCGCCGAAATCCTCCGTGCGGCAGACATGTTTATGGAGGTGGGAGGCGGTATTCGGGATGAGGCTCGTATTGAACGGTATCTTGAAATGGGCGCATCTCGTGTAATATTGGGTACGGCTGCGGTAAACGATTTTGCATTTCTCACGCGTGCGGTGCGTACGTACGGCGAACGGATTGCGGTAGGCGTCGATGCGCGCGACGGAGTGGTCGCTGTGGATGGGTGGACGACTGTGACGCAGTTAAATGGCGTGGACTTTTGCCGTCGCGTGCGGGATATAGGCGTAAAGACGGTAATTTATACCGATATTTCGCGCGACGGCGCGCTCTCCGGCACAAACATGGAGATTTATGAAACACTGCGCGATATGGAAGGACTTGATGTTGTCGCTTCCGGCGGCATATCCGACCTTTGTGAGCTCGAGCGTTTGCGCGATATGGGTCTGTATGGAGCAATTGTCGGCAAGGCAATCTATGCAGGCCGTATGACGCTCGAAGATGCGTTGGCTGCGGCCGGAGAACAGTGAGGTGGAGAAATGCTGACCAAACGGATTATCCCCTGTCTTGATATCCGCGATGGACGTGTGGTCAAGGGCGTAAACTTTGATGGCCTGCGTGATATTGAGGATCCGGTGGAACTTGCAAAGTTTTATAATGAGTCCGGTGCAGATGAGCTGGTATTTTATGATATCACGGCGAGCTTTGAAAAACGCCGGCTATTTGTGGATGTGCTGCGTCACGTCGCAGCGTGTATTTTCATTCCACTGACGGTCGGCGGTGGGATTAATACCGTGGAGGATTTTGACCGCGTTTTGAAAGCCGGCGCCGATAAGGTTAGCGTTAATAGCGGCGCCATCCGGCATCCGGAGTTGATTGAAGAGGCGGCCAAAAAGTATGGCAGCCAGTGTGTTGTGCTGTCAATGGATGTTAAACGTGTGGATGGACAGTTTCGCGTATTTGCTAAAGGCGGACGCGAGGATACGGGACTTGATGCACTCAAATGGGCTGTTTATGGCGTGGATCACGGTGCGGGCGAAATTGTGCTCAATAGCATTGACACGGATGGTGTGCGGAACGGGTTTGATCTGCCCATGCTTGAGGCTGTCACAGCATGTGTGAATGTGCCGGTCATTGCTTCTGGCGGCGCAGGAAAAATGGAAGACTTTTTGGAACTTTTTAAACTTCCGGGTGTGGACGCCGGATTGGCTGCGAGCATCTTCCATCTGCGCGAAGTAGATATTCCTGAACTGAAACGGTATCTGCGGGCTTCCGGTGTACCGATGCGGATATAAGAAAGGGGTGCGACGATGGATTTGGGACAATTGAAGTTTGACGAAAAAGGGTTGATCCCGGCGGTGGTACAAGACTTCTATACGAAGGAGGTACTGACAGTCGCCTACATGACCCGGGAAAGCCTCGATATCACCATGCGGGAGGGAAAAACGTGTTTTTGGTCGCGCTCGCGCGGTGAGTTGTGGCGCAAAGGCGAGACGAGCGGCAACTATCAACGCGTGGTTTCCATCAAGGCGGACTGTGACTATGACGCTCTTGTTGTTGAGGTAATCAAGGACGGTCCGGCCTGTCATACAGGTGCGGAGAGCTGCTTCTTTAACGCTATTTTTGAAGATGCGTCTGTGGCGCAGTTTTCGCTCGAGGCGCTCTATGACCTCCTTGTCGGGCGCAATAAGCAGCGTCCGGAGGGTAGTTATACGACCTACCTGTTTGAAAAGGGAAGGGAAAAGATCCTCAAAAAGGTAGGCGAAGAGTGTACAGAAGTCGTCATAGGTGCGATGAAGGACAGCCGTGAGGAAACAATTTATGAAATCTCCGACCTGTGCTACCATGTATTGGTCCTTATGGTTTCCTGCGGCATCACAATTTCCGATATTCGTGCGGAACTGGCGTCGCGCCATGTGATTGATCACAAGGTCAAACAGGAGACGATGCAATGAGTGTACGGGAAATTTCCGCCAGTACGTTGAGTCAGGCGGTTTATGAACTTTTTCTGGATGCCTGTGTGGTGCCTTGCCAGGATGTGCTGGACGCACTGGCAGTTGCGCAAGAGGAAGAAACGGGAGCGGCTTGCGAAGTTTTGCGTCAGCTTTCAGAAAATGCGAGGATTGCAGCAGAAACGCGCCTGCCTTCCTGCCAGGACACGGGGATGGCGATTGTATACCTCGATATTGGCCGGGATGTGCATATAACGGGAAATGTGGTGGACGCGGTCAACGATGGTGTGCGCCGCGCATATCATGACGGATACTTTCGAAAATCGGTCCTCACGCCTCTGGGCCGCGTCAATACAGGCGATAACACGCCGGCGATTATTCATGAACGTATGGTAGAAGGCGACCGTATCCATATATGGGCAATGCCCAAGGGCTTTGGCAGCGAGAATATGAGTGCTGTCGGGATGCTCAAGCCGTCCGACGGAATAGAGGGCGTGTGTGATTTTATTGTGGATTGCGCAAAGAAGGCCGGACCAAACCCCTGTCCGCCTGTGATACTTGGCGTCGGCATTGGCGGCAGTTTTGAGTATGCTGCGTACCTGGCAAAACGTGCGCTGTTACGAAAAGTAGGGTCTGAAAACCCGATTTCATATTTGGCGGAACTTGAAAGATCGCTGCGTAAGCGTATCAATGCAATGGGCTATGGTCCAATGGGGCTGGGCGGGCACAATTATTGTCTGGCAGTCCATATTGACGAATATCCGACGCATCTGGCATCTCTGCCCGTAGCGGTGAGTTTCTCGTGTCATGCCCTCCGCCACGCGGAATGCGAAATATGAGGTGAAAATGATGGAGTTAAAATTGCCGCTTACGAAGACGCAGATTCGCGCACTCCGCGCAGGCGATGTGGTGACGCTGACCGGTACGATTTATACCGCGCGTGATGCTGCGCACAAACGTTTATGCGAGATGATTTCGGCGGGGGAGTCATTGCCGTTTCCGCTGGAGGGCGCGTTTCTGTACTATTGTGGACCGTGCCCAGCGCCGGAGGGGGCGGTAATTGGTTCTTGCGGACCGACGACGTCTTCACGTATGGATGCCTATGCGCCGGTTTTGTATGCACGCGGTGCGTCCGGTGCAATTGGTAAGGGCCGTATTGGCGATGCTGTTAAATCAGCTATGCGGGAATATGGCGCGGTATATCTGCTTGCAACCGGAGGCGCTGGCGCTTTATTGGCAAAGTGTGTAACATCTGCGGAAATTGTTGCGTTTCCGGAGCTTGGCGCAGAGGCTATACGTCGGCTTGAAGTCGTAGAAATGCCGCTTATTGTCGGCGTGGATGCAGAAGGACGGGATCTTTATGATCAGGCACGGCCACTGGAGTAACTCGCTGATCAGACATCGTGCGGAGGCCGTTTGTTTGCAGAGCAGGTATTGAAACAGTTTTTGCATAAAAACAGCCGGACATATATATGTCCGGCTGTTTTATATCCTGAGGTATATAGAATGTAGTTTGCTTAAAGATCCTGTTTGTAATCGTTTTGATTTTGTGGCCGCTTTACAGATCAATTGGGACTGGTAAAACCGCATTCTTATAAAGCCTCTATCGTGCGTTTCACCTGATAAGCAGTTTTTAAAAGTAACACCACAATGCAGATATCCAGTACTGCGAGGACGACTTTCACATTCGATGAAAACTCGCAAAGGAAAAAGTCCGATTTCAGATTTCCCAGTTGGAAGTTTCCGATGATATAATCCAGAGTGCTGCCGCTTTTGGTGATCAAGTCCTGGGGAAGGAAGAGAGAAAATGTGGAATGACTTATCCAGAATACCCCTAAGGCAAAACAGCAGAGCGCTGTGATGCCAAAAATCACTTCTCGCATATGACCGGCGAATATGTTCCGATACGAGCTTGCCTGTGAGGAGTTTATCAGTCTCATCACCAACCGCACTGTCCACCAACCGGAGAGTACACAGAGTGTAAGAGCCAGTAAAAGCAAATGCAGGTTTTCACTCTGAATGGCCAGGTGGCGCGTCTCATCAAAATGGTACGCACTGTGGAAAGTCAGGCGTACATTAAGCATCGTCTCAAACTCCGCCGCAACACTTGCTGTGCTGGGCGCATCTGCGAGTCCCATCAGAAGATCTGTGATCCCAACGTTCTGATCGGGGTATGCCGCGAGCGGTAGGAAAACATCTGGTGCCGGGGTATGCGAGATTTGCGCAAGCAGAGAATCCGGTTGCGCATATACGCCGCAGACAGTGTACTCCCGCCCGCCTAACAAGACTGTTTGCCCCACCGCGTTGTCCGTCAGAAACAACGCCACAGCCAACTGGCTGCCGATTACAATGCTTCCATCCTGCCACGGTGCAAACTCGCCATACTGCATCGTAAGGCCAAACAGCGCGGGCGCGTCCGCAGTGGTGTAATACGCCGTCACGCTTTGCGTTTCGATGTACCCGCTTTGTGTGAGTACCGGCGACACGGATGCCGTTCCGGTAAAATCGGAAAATTCCTTCAGGGATATTGACGGTAACGTGCTGGCCAATGCTGCTTCAGGCAGCGTGGCAAGGGTGTCGCACACGACGCCACTGTGCACCAGCAGCAGTGCTGCGAGCAAAATGATACTGACGATTAAACTAATCCATCTTTTCATATCATCGCACCACGACTACGTCGCCCGTGATAAGCGGCAGACTGGATGTGGCCACTACCTGATCGCCGGGGTAATACGACAGCGCAACGTACATGTCGCTGCGTGCTTCCACTGTGACACTCACACGGAGCACGTAATTCTCCACGCCAAAGAGCGACTTTTGCTCCATGAGGACAAATACGTATTCGCCTTCCTGATCGCTGCGCACACAGTAAGCCGGAACGACACTCATATACGGAATGTACACGCCAACCGCAAGTTCCACCACCGCACCCTCATCAAGAATCGGTTCTCCCTCCGGCGGTTCCACGAATGCCACGACGTCAAACTGGCCGGTTTCTTCGTTGTAATGATACTCGTACGCACTCAGGTTCCTTGATTCGCTGGTCAACGACTCGTCTCCTGTCTGCGCATCCGTCACAATAGTCTTCACGCTGGCTTTTCCAATATCGGGCGTCTGATACGTTTCCCGATCCTCCGTGGAAAGGCTATACCGGACGCAGAGCATGTCATCCTGATAGTAAAGCTCCCCGGCGACCGTCGTGTGTTCTTCCAGTGTCATTGAGGTGACCGGACTCAACGTCACCACCGGCAGTTTCGCGTTATACACTGCGTTTGAGATAATGGTACACACGATAAGCAGGACAAAGAAGGCAGTAATGAGTTTCCAGAGGAATTTCTTTTTCATATTCTGCTCCTTTTACTTGATTTCCGACCGGACAATGCCCTCCACCAGCTGTTCTTCAAACAGCAGGTGCAGAAACAGCACCGGGATCATAAATAGCACGCTGCACGCAAATCCAAGGGCCATATTTTCCCCGCCGACACGCAGCAGGAACACGGACAGGGGCTGGCGGAACGTATCTGTAATGAACACGATTGGCTGCTCAACCATGCTCCACGCATCCACAAAACTTAAAAGTACCAATGCCTTCACTCCTGAAGAGCAGCAGGGAACCATCACCCTCCATAGTGCGACGAAAGTGTTCGCTCCGTCGAGGCTGGCCGCCTCCATGACAGAATCCGGGACAGAGGCCATAACCTGCCGCATCAAAAACAGGCCAAAGGCTGAGAAAATGCCCGGTAGGATCAGGGACGCATTGGTGTTTAAAAGCCCCAGTGCCTTGATCACCATATAACTGGGTGCCAGCGTGACCTGATATGGCAACACCATCAGCACGATCACACCGAAGAAAATTGCATCTCGAAAGCGGAATCGGAAGCGTGAAAACGCGTATCCGCCAAGGATTGACAAAATCACCTGTCCGACGCAGATCGCGAGGCAGATGCCAAGCGAGATCCAGAACTGCATCAGATACCGTGGGGTTTCGAGGAGTACCTCGCGGTAACCCGACAGAGAAATTTTGTCTGGAAACAGGTGCAGCGGAGTAAATCCGTTTTCCAGGCTCATTTCCCCATAGTTCAGCGCCACCTCGTCAGGACTCATGAAAGATGCAAACACGGTAAATACGATGGGCAGGAGGATGACTGCGGCGATCAAAAGGCAGCCTGCCCAAATTACCCAGTATGTAACAGCTTTTTTCGTAACTCGACGCTTTTTCACAGCTGGTAGTCCCCTTTCTTCTGCCGCCGGAGATAGAGCAGGAGCACCAGCAGCAAAATTACGATGAACACATACAGAGAAGCCGTGGACACCCGTTGATAATTCAAGTTCAGCAGGTTGTTGTTCATAAAGTGCTGCAGCATATAGATGCTCTCATGAGGATACTCGCCGCCCAAGGCATAGGCCTCCCGAAATACCTTAAAGGAATTCATGATGCTGATGATAAAGACAAAAAAGAAGGTCGGTGCGAGCAGGGGCATGGTGATGTGCCAGAAAGTTTGGAATGACCCTGCGCCGTCGATACGGGCGGCCTCACTGTAATCCCGGGGAATACGCGAAAGTCCTGCGAGAAAGAGCACCATGTTATAACCAAAATTTTTCCACAGATATAGTAACAGCAGAATATAAAACGCGTTGCTGCTGTCGAGGAAGTTCACCGGACTCGCGCCCATGTGCGTGAGAATTGTGTTGACCACGCCGGAGCGTTCAAACAGGATCTGAAAGAACATGACGGTCGCCGAGACTGGGATCACGTAGGGCATCAGAAACACCGTGCGGAAAAACGTGGCACGCGCGGCCAGCCGGTTGAGCGCCAGCGCGATGAGCAGGCCGACCAGCACATTCAGCGGTACTGCGTACACAATAAACCGCAGCGTATTGGTAGCCGCAATGCGGAACGCCTCGCTTTCCAGAAGCGCGATATAGTTCTCGAGCCCTACGAATTCCTGCGTCAGGCCCCTTTGGAACGAACGTACAATGCATATCCAGCAGAACGAGATCGGCGGCAAGAGAAAGACCGCCGCAGCCACCAAGCAGCTTGAACAGGCGCAGGAGCGCATTTCCGAAGTGAGCCGCATTATCAAGCGGCTGTATGAGGACAATGTGAACGGCAAAATCAGCGACGA
>URVL01000051.1 GCA_900551265.1 uncultured Eubacteriales bacterium
AAGCCCCGGTATGCGCTCTGCCCTCCGGCAGCTTTGTTCAAGTGTCCGATAAGGATAACGGCGCACCCGGTACGCTCTGCAACATCGGCAAGGCGGCGGAACATGGGGCGCACTTCGTTAATCACCGCGCCTACAATGCCGACAAGCAAATCCAGCGGGTAAACGCTCGGCAAGGCATAAAGAACCTGAAAAAGCTGGTAACGGAGGATCTCCGCAGGGTAACGCACTTTGCTGCTGAACATGAGCGGGAATTTATCTCGATGCTGGTATCCTGTTCCATGCGGGAACAGAAACGGGCGCTGGCAGAAATGCAGCGGGAATTGGAAAACAGCCAAAGCAGGTACGACGAACTGGATAATATCATCCAGCACCTTTACGAAGATAAAATCAAAGGCCAGTTGACTGAGGAACGCTTTACAAAGTTGTCTGCTGGTTATGAGGCCGAGCAGAAAGGGCTGGAAGGAACTATCCGGGAGCTTTCCGAGCAAATCGCCCAAAAGACAGATAAGACCATTAACATTGACCGCTTTATGAAGCTGGTCAAAAAGAACACTTCTTTCGAGGAACTGACACCAACCCTTCTCAACACCTTCATTGAAAAAATTCTTGTTCACGAAATAGAGGTTGACACTGAGGGAAAGAGAAGTCAGAAAATCGAAATCATCTACAATTTCATCGGCAGTGTGGAACTGCCGGAAGAAGCATATCAGGAAACAGCGGAAGACCCTATCGAATTGCCGCTGCGTGAGAGCCGGAAAAGGAAAAAGTCGGCGTGAAATACAGCCGACTTACCTTCCGCTCTTTGGGTATCCCTATCGCTACTATGCTAAAGGAAGATGTTATGGCCAGCCACATTATTTATCAAGACTCTTACCTGTATTGTGCACATGCGCAGTCATTGCAGCCAAATCCACAAACTGCCAATACTTCCATTTATGAAGCAATGGCCATTTACTATAACATTCTCGGTCATAAAAGAGTCCTAATCGAAGGCAGTATCTATACGCTCCGCCCCGGAGAACTGTTTATTTTAAATGAGTCAGAAGCATTTATCGTATACGAAGATGCAGAGGAACCATCCGAATATCTGCAACTTGTCTTTAGCCAGTATGTATTTCGGCATCTTGATCCGGACTTTTCACTGCTTTCCAGGTTTACTCACCGCGCGCTTGGCGAATCAAATGTCATTCGCTTGGACGACCGTCAGAATGCCTTATTTTCTGCCTGCCTGAAGCACATTGAACAAAATAGAAACCGCCCTGACCTGCGTATTTCTTTCCTTGGCATCCTTATGATTTTTATTAATGAAATCAATATTAGCAATTGGTACTGTGCTCCCAGCACAGACAGTGACGGACAAAAAATCATTGCCTATATTAACGAAAATTTGCAGGTGAATTTGACCAATGAATCCGTTGCGCGGCATTTTTACATGTCAGAGTCGCAGTTTTGCCGGTATTTCAAAAGACTGACCGGCACAACGCTGACAAACTACGTAAACAAAAAACGCGTTAATCTTGCACGCGACTTGCTCCGCAACAACGTCAAAATCAAGGATGTCGTCACCATATGCGGCTTTCATGACTACACAACATTCTATAAGCACAATATTAAATACTACAAAATGCCTCCAAGCCGCAACTATACACGCAAAGATAACGATCCGCTTTTGTTGCATGGGCTGTATCAGATTGATTAACATTTCTGCATAATCGATAACGTTCCATCACGCATTACTACTCTGTAAAAGAAAAACCGCGCGTTACTGCCAAATGGCAGTAACGCGCGGTTTCCTTATTCGTCTTTTTCTATTACAACCGGACAGACCAATCTCCATAATGATATGTTCCGCTGCCATGATGCAGGTTCCCCTGCACTTTCAGCTCCCAAAATGCGCCGCGCATCCTTCCAAGAATTTCCGGACGCACATCTAGCGTATGATGCGCCGGATACACCCGTCTGACCGGCAGCGCCGCCACTCGTTCGAGTGAAGCAAGATATGCCTCCGGATCCGTAGAGGGGTAGTAGGCCAAAAGCATACCCTGATAAACAAGATCTCCTGTAAAAAGATAGCCGCGCTCTCGGTCAAAAAAGCACATATGTCCCGGCGAATGTCCGGGCGTATGAAGGACTTCAAGAATACGTTCGCCAAGATCTATCGTATCTCCGTCATGCAGAATCCGCGTCGGTTTTCCCTGAAACAGACGATACGTATTTACATCATATTCCTCCGGCAAATCGCAACATTCTGTCACCATGCTGCGAACCACGTTCAAATCTAATGGAAACTTTCCATCTAACCAGTCCAGTTCCGCCTCATGCGCATAAAAGTCAGCGTAATGTGAATGTCCGCCAATATGATCCCAATGGACATGGGTCGCAACAGCGGCAACCGGCTTACTTGTTAATTTTTGAACCTCTTCTGAAATGTCGCAGATACCAAGGCCGGTATCAATCAGTAGTGCACGACTACA
The DNA here is from genome assembly GCA_900551265.1 of uncultured Eubacteriales bacterium. Lineage (GTDB taxonomy): Bacteria > Bacillota > Clostridia > Oscillospirales > QAMX01 > Allobutyricicoccus > Allobutyricicoccus pentlandensis. Next base: position 2,475 of record URVL01000051.1, read on the forward strand.
CCCCTGCAGAAGGTAGCAATGCGTTTCTTCCCAATGGCGGTATTCACTTATGATACTTGTATCCTCATCGATCCGGTCAACTGTAAACCAATTATCCACACAGACACTTTCTTTCCCCAAAATGTCAAACACATTAACGTGATCTACTCAATTTCTGAAACGCCGTCTTCTATCACATAACACATTTCTTCATGGAAATCTGCATCGGTCACACGCTTTGTATCCATTTTCAAATATTCGGCGCTTGACTCGGCCAGCAGAACTCCGGATAAATCGTAAATTTCAGCACAGCTTCGGACAAAACGAGGAGACTGCTTTACGATCCGTCCCACGCCCTTTAACGGGACGCCATATGGTACCGGCCTGCGGTACTTTGTCTCAAGAGAGAGCGTGACGCCCAGTGTTTCCTCACTGTGAACCCAAAAGGCACGAAAACCCAGCTCATCCAGCATAGCGGTAATCATTCCGCCATGCACTCGACCGGGATAACTTTGATGCTCCGGGCGAAAGGAAAACAGTGTGCACACGCTTTCGTCTTCCATTGTGTAAAACTGTGCCTGCAGGCCATACTGGTTATCCATCCCACAAATAACACACATCCGACTGTTTCTCTGTTTTCTGATTACCTTCATAACACACCTCTATACCAAACATCCGTTAATTTTTAGTCTCCGCGTTTAACCTGGTTACACCGTTACTGTTACTGCCGCCTATGCTTCAACACAATTTGTACTGAAAAAACAGAAAACCCACCGAAATGATCCGGTGGGTTTTTATCCTACGGCATAAAAAACTCCTGTGCACCATCGCCGGAAAAAATTCTCAGATTACCACTCGCGATTTTCTCCAACAAAAAAGACGGCAAGGCAACCAGGGCCGACATGCGCGCCGATTACAGGGCCAAGATTTAAAATCCGGATCTCGGCCGGATTCACGCGAGTACGTATATCCTGGGCAAGGCGTTCGGCATCCTCCAGACAGTCGGCATGGTTAATTATGACCAGCTGTTGTTCCGGCTCCACAATCTTCGCCGCCACTTTATCAGCCAACATACGCACGGCCTGCATCCGTCCGCGGACCTTTGCGCCGACACAGAGCTCGCCAAGGCTATTGGTGTACATCACCGGCTTAATGCCAACCAATGTTCCCATAACAGCAGCGCCACGACTCACGCGTCCACCGCGATAGAGATGGTTCAAATCGTTCACAGTGAAATAATGGCAGTGGCGTTGGATTGCATTCTGTATCCACTGTGATAACGCTTCCATTTCCATGCCGGCCTTCTTTTGCTCTGCTGCATGGTAGACAAGAAGGCCTTCCCCACCGCACTCGCTTTTCGAGTCAATTACGGTTACACGCCGTTCCGGCCATTTGCCGCTGCATTCCCTTGCTGCATATAAAGCATTGTTATAGCTCCCGCTCAGCACAGACGCAAAGCACAAATATATGATGTCGCGCCCCTTTGTAAGTTCTTCCTCAAAAATGTCAATATACGTCTGTGCATTAATCTGCATCGTAGAGGCGGTCGATCCATTATGCAACATTTCATAAAAGGTATGACTGTCATTGGTTCCATCGTCTACATATTCGCGGGCGTCTACCGTATACCGCATTGCAATAACCCGTACCCCCATCTCCCGATAGAGTCCGGCGTCAAGATCGCATGTCGAATCCGTCATTAAGGTATATTCGGCCATTTTTTACATCCTTTCCTCCTGCCATTCCGTCACAACGCGCCTGTCAGCGGCAGGCTTCAGAAACTTGCGTTACTTGATTATACAATATTGTATGGCAAGAGACAAGCCGTAATTTATAATCCATGTCTTTCATTTGTTCCCAAACGGCAAAAAAACTTCCGGCATAAAGCCGGAAGCCGCCTCATAGATTAAATTAAAACTCTGCGAGACTTTTTGCGCAGTCAGCGCAAACATTTTTGCCCTTGAAGACTTTTACCCCTCTTGCATCTCCGCAGAACACGCAAGTAGGCTGGTACTTTTTCAGAATGATGGTATCGTTGCCCTCTGTATATATTTCAAGCGGATCACGCTCTGCAATGTCCAGCGTGCGTCTCAGCTCGATCGGCAATACGATTCTACCCAGTTCGTCCACCTTTCTGACTATGCCTGTTGATTTCATATTATTTTCCCCCGTTTCTGAAATCTACATGTACAGTATACCTGATAAAATCAATATAGTCAACCATTTTTTTGAAATTTGTCGAAATGACTATGTTGAAGTCCATTTTTTTGGATGTTTTTTATAAAAGAAAAGCGAAGTAAATCCACATCTTTTCTATCATTCTGTTTCAAATGCGAAACAAAAGTCGAATTTTGTAATTTTTAGCCGTTCATGGGGGTGTTATTTCTTGATTGACAAAATTTGGGCAATCATTCTCCTGGTCTCGGTTGCATTTGGTCTTATCTCCGGCCGGGGAAACGAACTGGGAAACGCCGCGCTTAACGGCGCATCGCAAGCCGTCACACTCGTCATTGGCCTGACCGGCATGCTCTGTTTCTGGCAGGGTATGATGGCCGTCATGCGCGAATGTGGTGTTGCCAGTGCGCTTGCGCGAATTCTACACAAGCCGGTCAGCCTCCTCATTAAAAAAACGCACAGGGACTCTCATGCCATGGAAGCTGTCTGCGCAAATATTTCGGCAAATTTACTGGGCCTCTCCAATGCGGCAACACCGTTCGGCATAGAAGCTGCCAGAGCATTATCGGACGGCAGCAATGTTGCAAATAAGGATTTATGTATGTTAGTCGTCATCAACAGCGCCTCGCTTCAGTTAATTCCATCTACTGTCGCCGCATTACGTGCATCGCTTGGGGCCGCATCGCCTTACGATATTTTGCCGTCCGTATGGGTGACAACCATCGCCTCACAAATGGTAGGGATTGCTGCAGCCCTGTTTTTTGCAAGGTCGAAACCATGGGACGCATACACAAGAAAGATAAACACATCTTCTCCGCGTAGCAGGAAACGTAAGGCGTGGCCATGTCGCCTATTTTCCAAAGAAAGGCGGATCCAATGACAGACATCATTTTACCATTATTGATTGGAATGATTGTGCTCACGGCGCTTTTTCATAAGACTCCCATGTTTTCTGTCTTTATCAGGGGAGCTCGTGAGGGTCTTGATACGGCAGTCAGCATTCTTCCTTCCCTTGTGGCGCTTTTGACTGCCGTTTCCATGCTTCGTGCCTCCGGCGCCGTTGAAGCACTGGCACGTCTGCTCGAGCCTCTACTTTCTAAAGTTGGACTTCCTGCAGAAACATTGATGCTTATGCTGATAAAACCCTTTTCCGGTTCCGGTGCGCTTGCGACAGGCGCCGATATAATCCGGGAATTTGGACCGGACAGCTACATCGGACGGGTAGCTGCCGTAATGCTCGGCTCATCCGAGACAACATTTTATACGATTTCCGTTTATTTCGGCGCAGTTGGTATTACAAAAACACGGCATGCCATACCGGCCGCACTATTGGCGGATTTCACCGCTTTTCTAATGGCTGCGTTGACAGTGCGGCTACTTATGTGAAATCACACAAAACTTGCCTCTATCGCATATTTATGTTAGAATATAGGTATTAACCAAGCAGGAGGAGCATTATGAAGGTTCTATTGATTAACGGCAGTCCACATGAACACGGTACAACTTATGTTGCCCTCTCTGAAGTGGCGCGAACATTAGATGCCGAAGGGATCGATACGGAAATCTTTCACGTCGGCACGGGAGCAGTCCACGGCTGTATTGCCTGTCATCATTGCAGCAAAGACGGACGCTGTGTTTTTCAAGACGATCCTGTGAATACCATCATTGAAAAGGCCGCGAAAAGCGACGGCTTTATTTTTGGAGCGCCTGTACACTATGCAGGGCCTGCCGGCATAATGCATACGATCCTTGACCGCGCCTTTTATGCCGGGAAAGCGGCGTTTACTTATAAGCCGGGAGCGGCCGTTGTCTGTTGCCGCAGAGGCGGTGCGACCGCATCGTTTGATTCGCTCAATAAGTACTTTACCATAGCCAATATGCCGGTTGTCCCTTCACAGTACTGGAACATGGTGCATGGGGCAACGCCTGAGGATGCTTTGCAAGATGCAGAAGGTTTGCAGACCATGCGCACACTTGCGAGAAACATGGCCTGGATGCTGCGCTGTTTCGCAGCCGGGCGTGAGGCCGGTATCTCCATTCCCGTAGAGGAGCCGCCGCAGCGCACCAATTTTATTCGCTGAGTCTTCACATACACAATAGGCATACCAGCGGTCTTATCTGAAAGTCCGCTGGGATTTTTATGCGCAGACCTCGCCCATTGCATACAAAAAGACCTGCCCGGGAGAAAAAGGACAGGTCTTTTGTCTGTTTAAAATTCAATTGTTTCCTTTGCTGAGAAGTTTCACGGCAGCCTCGGCGCCCGACGCCGCATCCGGCGCATAAGCATCCGCCCCAATCGTATCACAAAAGCTCTGTGTAATTGGAGCGCCGCCAACCATCACCTGAAACCTGTCACGTAGGCCGCGCTCCGTCAGCAGCTCTACAACTCGGCGCATTTCACCCATTGTCGTCGTCAAAAGTGCCGAGCAACAGATCAACTGCGCATCATGCTCGACAGCTGCGTCAATGAACTGCTCCGCCGACACATCCACGCCAAGGTCAACTACATTGATGCCGTGGCCTTCAAACATAATACGCACTATATTTTTTCCAATGTCGTGAAGATCGCCTTTGACGGTTCCAATGACAGCCGTTCCTTTTGCCTCCACACCGGACTCCGCAAGCTTCGGACGTAATACATCAAGGCCCGCGTTCAGCGCACGCGCCGCAATCAGGACCTCCGGGACAAACACTTCGTTATTTTTAAACTTCTCACCTATCACACCCATACCTGCCAGCAGCCCGTCGTTTAAAATCGTACCGGGCGCAGTTCCCTCAGACAGTGCCTCTTCAACAAGCTGGCGTACATTGCGAGCACGGCCTTTTTGCAGGTATTCGCTGATTTCCTCCATACGCACCATAAGAAATCCCCCATTCGCACGCAAATCATGTACTTATTATACGAGGACAAACAAACCAAATGCTAGTAATATTTTTTGATTTTCAAAAAATATTACGATTTCTCAAAGTACTGAACACTCCCGGCATTCAAAGAACGGTACCGGTTCGGCGGCATTCCCGTCTCGCGCTTGAATACCTTCGTAAAATAGCTTTGGTCCTCAAACCCACACATACCGGCGATATCCACTAAACTTATGCTGTCGTCAGCCAATAGGCGTTTACTCTGTTCAATCCGTACGTGATTGATATATGCGGTCAGACTGCTCCCAGTTTCTTCCTTAAAGAGGCTGCTGATGTAAGAGCGGCTCAAATATACCTGGCATGCAATATCGTCCAGAGTAATCTTCCGGTGATAGTTGCCGCGAATATATCTCATAATTTTATATACGACATCGGCATGTTTGACACGCCGGAAATCAAAGGTATAGCTGATGAACCGATGCATTACACCGCTTAACCAAACGCTCATTTCCTCAATATCGGTAAAGCGCTCCATATCACTGAAATATCCGGTATTACAAAGGAGAATTTCTCTCATTTCCGCACCTGCGTCTATCACGGCGCGCGAGAGCACGACAATTAACTCCACTACACGTGCTTTGATGGTTCCCAAATCAAAATTACTCGAAAAATAGATATGTCCCAAAAGGTCATTTAAAAGAGCCTGCGCGCGTGCCCGCTCGTTTGAGGCAACAAAGATGCGAAGTTGACGCTCGCAGTCAAGAAAATAGCGCGCATCCTCATAATCGGAAAGGCCTGTGCCGCCGGAAATCGGCGCCGCATTCTGCATTCCCGTCGCATGTGGCGCGCCGTTTAAGTATGCAGTCATAACGGATAGGATTTCCGACAAGTCATGCACACGCGCCGCAGATAGTACCGGCAACTGTGCGGCTAATTCCCGCCGCGACGCATCCATGGCAGCAAACGTGTCTTCTGCATCACCCATAACGAAGGGACCCGCAGCCACGCCGCCCTCCGGTATCCCGGTCTCGCCAAGCAACGGCGACGCGGCAAACACGAGTCCGGCAGGACAGTAATAAACATAGTGTCCTCCCCAACGATACGCTTCACTACAGCCATAGTGTACCGTATTGCAGGGCTCGCAGCCACTATACCGGCATTGTGCACAGTACGTTGTGTTCCCATAAAGCCGCATATGTACAGCATCCAGAAGACAACAGGCCACATCGCTGACGCCCGATAAATGCGAAAGTATTTTCAGGCAACTCTGCATTCTTTCTTCTGTCACGTCACAGCGCTCCTTTTTTCTCACATAGCCGGGGAAGGCTTGACTTTCCTGCAAAACTCCCCTAAGATACCCATAGGAGGGATCCTATGAAACTGACCATTTATCAAGACGGTTCCCCTACCGTTTTAGAGTACAGCACCCCGGTTCGCTTGTCAACTCTTTTTGCAGGCGCGCACATTCCGCTCGCCATGCCATGCGGCGGACAACGGCGCTGTCATAAGTGCAAAGTGATTGCGCACGGCGCGCTTTCTTCCCTGTCGGAAGAAGAATCCAAATTGTTAACACCGGAAGAAGTTGCGCGCGGCATACGCTTCGCCTGCATGACAACGGTGTTGGGAGACGCCGAAATCGTTTTGCCGGATCAGGCGCAGCAACGAATTGTCACTACCGGACAACTCCCCGATTTTCCGCTCTCCCCGTGGTCGGCAGGTTATGGCATTGCCTTTGATATTGGCACAACAACCATCGCAGCCTACTTGTACCAGCTTGCTTCCGGCACGTTGCTTGCTTCTGCCGCAGAAAACAATCCGCAGGGCGCTTTTGGTGCGGATGTCATTTCCCGCATTTCGTATGCGATTTCGGGCGGTACCGCCATGCTGGCCGAAGCCATACGCAGCTGCGCGAACAGGATGATGCTCCGGTTATGTCGTATGGCGAACATCTCCATTTCCGATCTCGGAGCCGTTGTTTTTACCGGCAACACGGCCATGCAATATTTCCTTACCGGCTCGGACCCATCCTCTATCGCTCACGCGCCCTTTGCGCAGGATCGTTACTTTGGCGAATTCTGTCCGGCAAAAATGTTGGGGCTGGCTTCAGCGGATGCATCTGTTTACATCACGCGTTGCATCTCCGCATATGTCGGCGGGGATATTACTTCCGGTATTCTTTCAACCGGGATGACGTCCGCCAAAGAGCCCGTCTTACTCGCCGATATTGGCACAAACGGAGAACTTGCATTGTCTGTTGAGGGGAAGCTCCTTTGCTGTTCAACGGCGGCGGGCCCTGCCTTTGAAGGCGCAGGTATTTATATGGGCATGACAGCATCAGACGGGGCGATTTCTCATGTGTCTGTCAAAAATGAAACAATCTCCTACGAAACCATTGGCGGGGCAGCGCCCGTGGGCATTTGCGGCTCCGGTATCATCGACGCAATCGCCGCCTGTCTTACCTTGGGGTTTATTGACGAAACTGGCGCCATCGACGATCTCTTCCTGCCGAACGAGCTCTACACAGAGGCCGACGGCGTACCGGCCATACGCTTTCCGAATTCTGGCGTCGTCTTGACTCAAAAGGACATACGTGCCGTCCAGCTCGCGAAGTCCGCAATTTGCGCGGGAATTATAACATTACTTTCCACCGCGGGACTGCATGCAGATGATATAGGGCAGCTGCTGATCGCAGGGGGATTTGGTACTGTACTAAATGTGGAAAACGCACAGGCAATCGGTTTCATGCCGCCGGGTTTTTCCGGACGCATTGCGGCCGTCGGAAATGCAGCCGGTATGGGCGCTGTGATGCAGCTTCTTTCCCGCGAAATGATTGCTGACGCGGAACGCCTTGCGCAAAACGCACAAACGGTCGAACTTTCGACAAATCCGGTTTTCCGAGATGCTTATATGGAACATATGCTGTTTCCAGAGCGGCATTAAAAAACGAACGTGCAAAGTGTTAACTTTGCACGTTCGTTTTTAAAACTCAATTCCATCCCGCGCCGGCACGCCCCGATCAAATGGATGCTTAATTTTCTTCATCTCTGTCACATAATCCGACATTGTGACAAGCGCCGCTGACGGATCCCGTCCCGTCAAGACAGCCTCTATGTTTTCCGGGAGCTTACTTACATATGCCTCCAGCCGGCCCTGGGCAAGATAGCCGTATGTCTGCGCACTGACGACTTCATCCAACACCAAAAGTACGCGCTTCTCTTTTGGGCATGCCGAAACCGCACACCGGAATAACTGCTCCTGATCCTCGCGCAGTATCATACGTTCTTCATCGGAGAGCGTCCAGGTAAAACCAAATTCGCGCGCACTGCGCAATACCGTCACATGTGGGAGGAGTGCCAGTGCCTTCAGTTCTCCGGACGGCTGTGACTTTAAAAACTGCGCTATGATTACATAAAACCCGGCGCCCTGCGCACGCAGCGCCAGACCAAGTGCAGCGGTCGTTTTTCCCTTGCCATCACCGCAATATAAATGTATCAGGCCCATTTTTCACTCCCGCCAGCCAACTTTTTTCCCATCTTAAAACGCCATAGCCGCGCCTGATCCTCCTCCGAGGCATATCCGATTCCAACGCGCCGGTCCGGTACTATCTCATACCGCATACCATCGTCCGCAACGGAGAGTACACCGTCGGTAATCATACGTCCATTCAGCGATCCATCGATTGCCAACGCTTTTGTCAGACGGCCCGGCCCGGGCGCATCCTCACACGCACGGATTAAAACGCCCTGCGGCTCACCTTCATCCCCTGTGATTACGTTCAGGAGCCAATGCATGCCGTAACAGAGATAAATATAAATGGTTCCAGCGCGTTTGTAAAGCAGCTCCGTTCGTTTTGTCCGGCCTCTATGGGCATGGCAGGCCGTATCGTTCTCGCCGCCGTACGCTTCTGTCTCTGAGATGCGCAGCGTTACGCTCTCCCCGGACGGAAAATGATGTGTCAACAGCTTCCCCACAAGCTCCGGCGCTACCTCCCGGCAATCCCTCTGAAAAAAGGATGCGTCAAGTATGATCATATCTTCCTCTCCATTTACAGTTGAATAACGATGCCGATATTCTAGGGGATGGCATTTTCCCATGCAGCAGCGCATAGCCATCAAATAATCAAAAGAAAAATCCCGCAAGATAATCTTGCAGGATTCCTGGTGCGGTCACCGGGACTTGAACCCGGACGGTTGCCCATACGCCCCTCAAACGTACGCGTCTGCCTATTCCGCCATGACCGCATATTACGAACAGCAGATATTATTATAATGGGATTTTCTCAATTTGTCAAGAGGAAATCCATTATTTCATAGCAATATTTTCGCGTTCTGCTCTCGACTTAACCAAAAAAGCGCTTATCACAACTTTATTCTTATTTCAAAATAAAACGCCCCTCAGACGCCATCAAAAAGTGTCCGAGGGGTTCTTTAAGGTCGTTCGCTCCCGGAAAGCGCTGCATACGCCTCGGCGATCTGAATAAAATCGCGATATGCCTCCGAACGCTTTGAAGGATCACGCAACAGCGCTGAAGGATGATAGGTCGCAATCATTCGATAAGCTCCTTTTTCATACCAGACGCCATGCTCTTTCTTAATCTTAAAATCCGGTTTAATAATCCGTTTTGCAGAAATCCTGCCAAGACATACGAGAATCTTCGGTTTTACAAGCGTTGTTTGCCGACGCAGCCAGGGAAGGCACGCCTCCTCTTCCTCCGCTTCCGGGTCACGGTTATGCGGCGCACGGCACTTAATAATATTTGCAATATACACGTCCTCACGCGGGATTCCGATTGCCGTCAAATACTCGTTTAAAAGCATACCTGCCGGTCCGACAAACGGTTCGCCGCGCAAATCTTCCTGTTCACCCGGACCTTCTCCAATGAACATCAACGCCGCGTTCCGATTGCCTGTGCCAAATACGACATTCGTACGTCCGGCAGCCAGCCCGCAGGCCGTGCAATTTTTGCAAGCAAGCTCCAGAGCTTCCCAACTGCGCTGTGCATCCATCAAAAAGCCTTAAAAGTCATAGTTGTCTCGTTTTGCGGAGCCGCGTTTGAAAATTTTATCAATATCGTCAAACAGGTCATCCTTGCTGTCAATATCCGGCGCGGGTCCCGCAGCAGCCGCATCCGCCGCCGCATTCACTTCGTCGCGCGAGAACACAACCGTATTGCCATCGTCGGCAGACGCATGCGTTTTCCCAGACTCCTGTTCTTCAAAATCAAGCGTTGGATTTCGGTCAAAACGCGTGGCAATTACCGTTACACGGATTTCATCTTCCATATTATCATCAATAGAGGCGCCGAAAATAATATGCGCCGTCTCATGCGCCGCCTCTTTCACCATCATTGCAGCATTTTCCACTTCTTCAAGCGTAATATCCGGGGAACCCGTGATGTTAATAATAACGCCACGCGCACCATTGATGGAGGTTTCAAGCAGCGGGCTTTGAATTGCCAGGCGCGCGGCCTGCTCAGCCTTATCGCGTCCGGTTGCAGAGCCGGTACCCATATGCGCATAGCCCGCGCCCTTCATGATCGAGGTAACATCCGCAAAGTCAAGGTTAATAATGCCCTCCATAGTAATGAGCTCTGAAATACTTTGAATCGCCTGACGCAGCACATTATCCGCAATTTCAAATGCATTCTTAAAAGTAATACGCTGCTCGCTAACAAGTTTCAAGCGCTCATTAGGGATAACGATCAGCGCATCCACCTTGTTGCGCATCTCTTCAATGCCCGCTTCCGCCTGAAGACGGCGGGCAGACCCTTCAAAATCAAAGGGGCGCGTTACAACGCCGATTGTCAGAATATCCCGTTCCTTCGCAACTTCCGCAACGATGGGGGCGCCGCCCGTGCCCGTACCACCGCCCATACCGGCAGTGATAAACACCATATCCGTATTTTCAAGCAGCTTCGAAATTTCGCTCCTGGTTTCTTCTGCGGCACGTTTCCCAATTTCGGGGTTGGACCCGGCGCCAAAACCCTTCGTCAGTTTTTCACCGATTTGCAACTTACGCGGAGTAGCCGCATGCAAAAGCGCCTGCTTATCCGTGTTAATCGCAATAAACTCGACACCCCGCAGTCCACTTGCAATCATTCTATTCACAGCGTTGTTTCCGCCACCGCCAACGCCTATGACCTTTATATTTACGACGTTATCCGTTCCGCTTTCAAACTC
>URVL01000052.1 GCA_900551265.1 uncultured Eubacteriales bacterium
CCGCCTTGCCCTTGTCGGTATTCAAGTCGGTCTTTGCAAAATACCACTTGATATGATAGAGTGAGCGGCGCATCATTAGAAAATCTCGTGATTAAGAAGTCACTTAGAGCATATAACTCCGGTCACAAAATGGTCTATTGTCGCAAATGCAAAACGGAGTATCCAATCAATTTGGGGTATTTCCGTAGAATGAAGTCAAAGAAGATTGCTTGTCGCCCATTTGCTAATAGGGCGAGGCAAAAACGATAATTAAATACTAATATTTCCCCCGCTCCTATACGCCCAAGCGGATGCAGGACACGATCATCCGCCTGCTGAAAGCGTGGCAGAAAAAGTGCCAGCGGACGCAGGGGCGCGACTGATACAATCATCCTGCCCCGTCTGTACGGTCAACATGGCCGAGTGTGCCGGCGAGGAGCCTGAGCCAGTACCTGAAGAAACGCCGGAAGATGAGGCCGAGCCGGAAACCAGCGGGGGTACGGGGATTTTGCTCGTGTTCCTGCTACTGGCCGCTGCCGGTGGCGGCGCTGCCTACTACTTCCTGAAAATCAAGAAGAATAAGCCCCAGACCAAAGGCGACTCCGACCTCGACGACTATGACTACGGCGAGGACGATGAGGACGGCGAAGGAGATGCGCTGGATAAGGACTATATGAGCGAGGAAGAAGCTGAGGAGGACGGGGAGAAATGAGGTGTTTTACAAACAACCCGCTGGAACGGATGATGATGCAGGTGCCAAAGGGCGAGGAACAGCGGACGGGCAAACCGTCCGCTGCTCCCAAAGGGCATCACTGTTACGGCTGCGGCAGGTACGGGATGCCATGCGTCCGCCCCTGCTATCGGGACCGGGCGCAGCAAAATAAGACCGGCCTCTCTTTGTAAACTTTCTTAGTGGAGCACATATCTGCTTGCAGGTGCGGCATAATTATGGTATTATAATGTCACGAAAGGAGTTGAGGAATATGCCCCGCATTATCCCGATCCGGGACTTAAAAGATACCGCCGCAATCTCGCAGATGTGCAGCGAATCAGATGAGCCGGTGTATATCACGAAAAACGGGTATGGCGACATGGTGATTATGAGCATGAAAGCCTATGAGGAAAAAATGTACCTGATGGATGTATACGCAAAACTGGCCGAGGCCGAGGATGAAATCCGCGAGGGCAGGCCGGTGGATGCGCGTCAGGCGCTGAAAGAGCTGAGGGCAAAGCATGGGCTATAAGATAGAAAGCACCCCATCAGCCAATCAGGATTTGGGCGGCATCATCTCCTATATTGCCGGGGACTTGGAAAATCCGGCAGCCGCCGCGCATTTCCTTGACGAAGTAGACGCCTGTTTTGCCCATTTGGAAAAGATGCCCCTGATGTATGAGCAGTGTAGGGATGCACGGCTCAAATCGCTGGGGTATCGCAAGGCGCTCATCAACAACTATGTGATGATCTATCGCGTGGACGAGGATGCAAAGGCTGTTTATATCCTGCGTTTCTTCTATGCCCGGCGCGACTATGAAAAATTGATTTGAACGAACAGAATAGCACGATGCAAAAGGCAGCTCAGGGATGGGCTGCCTTTTGCATCGTGCAAAGGAGCGTGAGAACGTATTGTATCAACTTGTAATCGCTGAAAAGCCCTCGGTGGCCCAAAGTCTGGCCTCCGTCCTCGGTGCAAAACAACGCCGGGACGAGTATTTGGAGGGAAACGGCTGGCTGGTGAGCTGGTGCGTCGGCCATCTGGCAGGGCTGGCCGACGCGGATGCCTATGCACCGGAGTACGCCAAGTGGCGTATGGATGACCTGCCGATTTTGCCGGAAAGCTGGCGTTTTACGATTGCCAAGGACAAGCGGGAGCAGTTCGATGTGCTGCGGACGCTGCTGCGGCGGGAGGATGTCACGGAGATTGTCAACGGCTGTGACGCGGGGCGTGAGGGGGAGCTGATCTTCCGCACAGTCTACTGCCTCGCCGGATGCAGCAAGCCTATCAAGCGCCTGTGGATCTCCTCGATGGAGGACTCAGCCATCCGCGCAGGCTTTGCAAATCTGAAAGACGGACGGGAGTACGATGCGCTCCATCAGGCGGCCCTCTGCCGTGCCAAAGCCGACTGGCTGGTGGGGATCAACGCCACCCGCCTGTTTTCTATCCTCTATCACCGTACTCTGAACATTGGGCGCGTCATGTCCCCTACGCTGGCGTTGCTCGTCCAGCGGGATGCGGAGATCGGCGCATTTCAACCGGAGGCATTTTTCACTGTCGCGCTGGACTGCGGCGGCCTGACGCTTACCTCAGAGCGTTTCAAAGACAAGGCGGGCGCTGATGCCGTAGCTGCCGCCTGCAAAGGGCAGGAGGCAACGGTCAAGAGCTTGGAGCGCAAAGAGAAAAGTGAGAAGCCGCCCGCCCTCTTTGACCTGACTGCCCTCCAGCGGGCGGCCAACCGCACCTTGGGCTATACAGCCCAGCAGACCCTCGACTACCTGCAAGCCCTCTATGAGAAAAAGCTCTGCACCTATCCCCGTACAGACAGCCGGTATCTCACCGACGATCTGGCCGCCGCTGTTCCCAAGCTGGCCGCCGTCTCTGCCGCGCTGTGCGGCGCTGCGCTGCCGGAGGAAGTCAATGCCGCGCAGGTGTGCAGTAACGCCAAAGTCAGCGATCACCATGCCATCATTCCCACCGAGGGGGCGGGCAAAGCGGACCTGTCCGCGCTGCCTGCCGGAGAGCGCGAGGTGCTGCGCCTTGCGGCCCGCCAGCTCCTGTGCGCAGTGGGCCAGCCCCACCGCTTCGCGGAAACGTCGGTGACGGTGGAGTGCGGCGGTTGCATCTTTTCCGCCAAAGGGAAAACGGTGCTGTCGATGGGCTGGAAAGCCTATCAAGAGGGAGAACAGAGCGACACCTCTTTGCCGGAGCTGGCCGAGGGACAGACCATGCCGGTCACGAAAGCGGTTGTAAAGGCGGGGAAAACCTCCCCGCCCAAGCCCTACACCGAGGACACCCTGCTGGCCGCGATGGAGGCTGCGGGGGCAAAGGACATGCCGGAGGACGCCGAGCGGCGTGGCATCGGCACCCCGGCGACACGGGCCGCGACCATTGAAAAGCTGGTAGCCTCCGGTTTTGCAGAGCGCAGGAAAGTCAAGAAGGCCACACAGCTTGTCCCCACACACGCAGGCATTGCCCTGATTACCGTATTACCGGAGCAGCTTCAATCCCCGCAGCTCACCGCCGAATGGGAGCACCGTCTAAAGCAGATCGAGCGTGGCGAGGCGTCCCCTGCGGAGTTCATGGACTCTATCGCTTCCATGCTGCGGGAGCTGGTAAAAACCTATGAGGCCGTCAAGGGCGCGGAGTTCCTGTTCCCACCCGGAGAGGATGTGATCGGCACCTGCCCCCGCTGCGGCGGCCAGGTGGCAGAGAAGCAAAAGGGCTACTTCTGTTAAAACAAAGGTAACAGCGCTGTTAGTAATCTCTTGGAGGTGACAGCAGTGGGAAGGCCCAAAAAAGTAATTCCCCAATATGGAACCGTGATACTCAATGGAATTGAGTATTATAGAACTCGGATAGAGGACGCGGATGGAAAGCGGGTCGCTCTATATGCAAAAACAGCCGAAGAACTCTATGAAAAAGTTACAGAGGCAAAGAGGCAAATCGAAGAAGCCATCTTCCGCAGAGAGACGCCTACGGTAGCTGAATACTGCGAAAAGTGGCTGTTGATGCAATCAACGCGCATCCGCTTTACGACGCTTACCGATTATAAGTCAAAAATCAAAAACTACATTGTCGCGCCGTTAGGAGATCGCTATATGGCGGAGGTAACAGCCGATGATGTGAAGCTGGCTCTCATCCCTGTGGCAAAAAAGTCGAACTCGGTTTACAGCTCGGTCAACATGCTTTTCAAGGCAATTTTCAATTCGGCAGTTGAAAGCAAAGTCATCGACGCTTCCCCGTGTGACCGAATCTCTGCAAAGGGAGGGAAGCCTCAAAAGGATCGTGAGGCTTTGTCAGATAAACAGGTCGAAAAGCTCCTTGCCGCCATCAAAGGCTTACCGCCCTATGTATTTGTCATGCTCGGTTTGTACGCCGGTCTGCGGCGAGAGGAAATTCTCGGGCTGAAATGGGACTGCGTGTTCTTGGACAGAGAAGCACCCTATCTATCGGTCCGCAGAGCATGGCATTCGGAGCACAACCGGCCCGTGATTACGACTGAGCTGAAAACCAAAGCCGCGCGGCGGGACATTCCCATACCGGACCGGCTGCTTGAATGCCTCAAAGAAGCGAAGCAGCAATCCACCTCAGAGTATGTGGTGGCGAACAGCGAGGGAGGCCCGCTATCCTACACCCAGTTCAAGCGCGTATGGCAGTACATCGTGACGCGCTCCATCAAAGAGCGCACCTACGTCAGATACATCAACGGCCAAAAGATCGTCCATACTGTGACACCGGTTTTGGGACAAAAGGCCGGGCATAACGGGCGGGTGGTGTATAGTCTGGATTTCAAAGTGACGCCCCACCAGTTGCGGCATACATACATCACAAACCTGATCTATGCCTCTGTTGACCCAAAGACAGTTCAGTATCTGGCGGGGCATGAGAACAGCAAAATGACTATGGACATCTATGCCAAAGTAAAGTATAATAAGCCTGAACAGTTGCTCAGTGTAGTGAATGGGGCCTTTGCCTAAAACAAGCGTTTAGCCACTTTTCACTTTCAGTTATTTTCAGTGGGTTAAGTGACGGGTTAAATGAAAGCCGAGGCCGCAAAAACGCAGTAAAATCAAGGGCTTGAGCGCATTCGTGGGCTGGGCAGTACGGCCTCAAGGCTGCCCGTCGCGCGCCGCAGTTCTCCAAGAGATAATTATCTGGATTTTTACAACAAAAAACTCAAAAACCCCGGAAAACCGTTGATTTTCCGGGGTTTTCTTATATAAATTGACCTGTTACAGTTTGGCTGATTCTGTCCTGATTTAACCACTTTTAACCGCGTTTTTTCGAGTTAAAAAATGGGGCAGCTTTTGGCCTCTGAACTGTGAAAAACCGATCTGATTATGGTCTTATTTTCCATTTATATCTTGCATGAATGATCATTTGTCGGGACTATCTCGGTTTGTCCTAATTTGACATAACTAAAATTAGTTTGGCAGATTCGAGAACCATATCTACAGATTTTTTTATCTTGTTTAAATCCAAACCTTTTCGAGAATATTTACGAGATACGTACTTCCTATACTCTGTCTTAGGATGCTGTTCGCCTAGGAGATCAAGCGTGCGCTGTACCCCACGTTAGTTGACAACATCTAGGCGCTAAACACGGCAGTGCTTTAGGGAATCTGTAGCTCGGGCTTGACAAACACAAAAGACCCTATTATAATAGTACATCGTGATCTGATATCGGATTTAGACAAAATCCGTTTTTTGTAATACTGATGAAGTTTTACAAAAAAAGCGGAAAAAACGATCTGGAAACACTGTTACAAATCATGCAGCAGTGTCAAGAGTTATGCCTGCGTGTTGCCGCATTTTGTAAAAATATAATATCGGTGTCATCGGAGGACTAACCGCCGCAGCGGTTGATTGGAACGAAAGTTCCGGTCATAGTTAGAGAAGATGTCGGGTGCGCCCGGTTATTGCAAAATAATCGGGCGCATTTTTTATAAATGCACAGCGCACACCCGGTATTTTGAATTTAAATAGTCTTCTCCCCGGCAGAATCTCTCCATCTGCGAAAAGACGTAATGATGATAGCTCTTATAAAGCGCATACCACAGGCAGAATAAAACGGTCTTTATTGCAAACGTTGAAAATGAACAGATTGGAAAGGTAAAAAGGTGAGTCTTATGAATTCTACGGCTTTATTTTCCAAGACTTCTCCACTAAAGTTGTTTTTTTTGGCTTCCATTCCTGGAGCAGTCAGCATGCTGGCTTCGGCATTATACCAGACCATTGACGGCGTGTTCGTAGGACATTTTCTCGGACAGACTGCATTTGCCGCAGTAAATTTGGCTATGCCGTTTGTAATCATCAATTTTTCACTGGCCGACTTAATTGGTGTCGGCTCGTCCGTCCCTATTTCAATCAACCTGGGTAGGAAGCAGGAAGAGGAAGCCTGCAATATCTTTACCTGTGCCTGCCTGATGGTTGTTGGGGCAGGCATTTTAATTGGTGGTATTTTATATGCCGCGGCGCCTCTTTTGATTCAGTTGATGGGCGCCGAGGGAGAATTTGCTACGCTGGCAATCCAGTACATGCGCGTATATGCTCTGTGTTCGCCTGTAACAACCATTATGTTCGCAGTGGACAATTTTCTGCGAATTTGTGGCATTATCCGCGGGAGTATGCTTCTCAATATTTTGCTTTCCGTTTTAAGTGCTGTTTTGGAATTCTTATTTTTGGCCGTATTTAAGTGGGCGGTTTGGGCAGCGGCGCTGGCCACCTGCCTCGGTATGTTTATTTGCGTGTGCATCGCGTTTATTCCATTTTTCCGAGGCAAAACAGTGCTTCGCTTCCGCAGGCCACGATTTCATTCGGCCATGATCCGCCAGATCATCACTTGTGGAAGCCCCAACTTTTTAAACAATATTGCAGGCCGCATCACCTCTATTTTGATGAATATGATATTGATACGTCTTGGGGGAGAATCGGCAGTCTCCGTTTATGGAATTCTGATGTATACGGACGGCTTTGTTCAGCCATTGCTCTATGGTATGTGCGATTCCCTTCAGCCGGCGGTCGGCTATAATTGGGGCGCGGGGAAGTTCTCCAGAGTGAGATCCATCGAAAAGTGCTGCTTTACTGCGAGTGGTATTGTCTCGCTCTTGGCGGTTTTTGTAATACTTCTGTTTCCGGAACAAATTACCACATTATTTATGGCTGATGCAAGCCCCGAGGTCATGGATATTTCCATTGCTGCGCTGCGGCTGTTCAGCATCACTTATATAACAAGATGGTTTTCCTTTGCAACGCAAAGCTATATGCTTGCAATTGAAAAGTCCATTCCGGCTTCTATGATTTCTGTTTCCACGGCTTTAATATTCCCGGTTCTGCTAATTCTCCTGCTTTGGCCGCTTGGGTTGACAGGAATTTGGCTGAATTTTGCGGGGACATCTGTTTCAGCAGCTGTTTTATCCCTTATAATCCTTTTAAAATTACGCACACAGCTCTTTCAACCGGATCTTGAATAAATGATTAAATAGATGCCACTTTTCTCATTTGAAATTTGGAAAAAACAAGACTGGACAGAAATCTGTCCAGTCTTGTTTTCTTGTTTTACGATTCCGGCTTTGATAACTCTTCAATTAATTTTAAAATCTGCGGCGCCAACTTTTCCTGCTCTTTTTTGGTAATGCGTACATATAGCGGATACGCCGCAGCCACCGCAGCAATTCCTATCAGTCCAAGAATGATGCCGGGAACAAATAATCGTTCCATCCAAACCATCGTACAGCACATGCCCACCCCCAGAAGCAGACATCCAACAACGCCCGCCGTAATGGAAACAAACGTACCTTTTTTGGTAGTACCTCGGTCAAGACGGCGCAGTTGTTCCATCTTATCCTCTTCCCTGGGAAGATATTTCTTTCGGATATTCTGGATTTCTTCCTGTTGTTTTGCCGAATAAGTATAGCGAAAGATATCCTTCTTATTTTCCATACTCAATCACCCATAGTCATATTTACAAAATCCCTTTTTCAAGTCAAGGGCCATCGCCAAAACGCAGCAGACACGCCGCCTCATAATAAACCATTTTTATGATACCGCAGGTTTTTCATTGATACTCCAGATTATCATTTTTCAATGCCTTCAGCTGTCTTGTGGATCGAACGATCATATAAATTGCCATAGACAAAACAACCGCACAAACAAACGCGCCGGTGGATGCAATCATAATACGCCGAAACGCCACCTCATCACTCCCAAATTGGGAAAGCATGGCCGTCTCCAGAGAAAGCATGGAAACCAGCGCAGCAGTCAAGCTGATAATTTTCGCCGCCGACATCACCGGACTGCCACGTTTCCGATACTTCACAACATTGATCACTGCCGATATGGTGATATAAAACGTATAAAACGCCATTGCATATATCAAAATCCCCGGATAGGAAAAGCCTCTATTCTGCGTCACCATGTAAATTACAATGCCGACCAGCGCCTGATTCATCAGAAGTAAAATAATGCCGCAGGTCCGATAGCGCCGCAGCTCGGATGGAATGTCCTTTCCAATCAGCTGGCGATGCATATAGCGGACAAGTACCGCACGCATAACAGAAAGCAAGCTATAGTAAAACGCAAGAGAAACAAACCAGGACGATTGGTAACGAATTCCGGAAAACAGGTTCAGGGCAACATACAGGAGGTTCCCGAGCAAACCGCCATGAAGCGTAATTTCCGAGCGAAAAAAAGCGTCGCCAAGCAGCCGGTTTCCAAGCGGGTTGCCGCGGAGTTTTTTCACCAGTGTCAATTCATCTAATCCGTTGTGCACTGCTTGAATTACGCCGGTTATCCCTGTTACCGTAATGACCATCGCATAAGCCGAGAGAAGGTAAGCGAAATAAGAAAGAACAGTGTGGTCTTCCATGCCCAGCATGATAAAAACAAAAATAAAGGATGGTATGGCAATCAAAACGGTCGGCAACGGCGGAAGAAAAAATATTTTTTTCAAGAAAGCCTTAAGACGTTCCATTTGGGTGCCTCCTGAGCCTTACCACAAACGTACTTCCCTTTCCCACCTCGCTGCTGACAGAGATGTCCCCGCCTACAATATCTACAACACGTTTTACCAGCGCCAGACCCAGGCCGTTGCCCTGCATAGCGTGAGAGGTGTCGCCCTGATAAAATTTTTCAAAAATATGTTTTCCAACCTCCGGCGGAATGCCGCAGCCGGTGTCAGACACCTGGACAACGGCAAACTCCCCTTCGGTTTTCAACGACAGAGAAATTTTCCCATTCAGATCTGTAAACTTGACGGCATTGGAAAACAGATTGTTCCAGACTAAAGAAAGAAGTTCGGCGTCCGTACTCACGAAGACTTCCTCTTCCAGATCCGTATCGATTTCCATATTCTTCTTCTCCCAGGCATCCTCAAAGGAAAGCAGGCACTCACAGAGTTGTTCCGCCAGGTCATAGGTTTCAACAGCTGGATAAATCTGCTGATTTTCCAGTTTATTAAGCTTTAGAATGTTCGTAATCAGACTGGAAAGCCGTCGAGAAGCATCCGTAATAGCCTTTGCATATTCCAGCCGCTCTTCCTCTGACAAATCCGGCTGTTGAAGCATGGTTCCATAGTTTTGGATTACAGCCAGCGGTGTTTTCAGTTCATGGGACACATTGGCAATAAAATCTGTCCGTAGAGTCTCCGTACCAGACAGTTCTTCCGCCATTTTGTTAAAGTAATCTGCAATGATACCAAAGCCGCTTACGTCGCCCATGCTGCGCAGAGGAGGAATCCTCACAGAGAAGTCACCCTTCATAATCTGCTCAGCAGCGTTCACAATGATTCGTACAGGACGGTTTACCATATACTTGCGCCGGATTCCATCAATGACGGTACACAACAGACTCAGCAACACCACATTCAAAAAAGTGATCTTGGCCGCCTGTTCAATGTGTTCCTTCCCAAGCTCCATTCCAGCCGAGTCTGACATCATGTTGAGAAATAAGATCATGCAGCAGCTGATCACAAAGGCCATTAGCAAGAAAAAGGTAATATAGCGCCGAAGAGAGAATAGCCACCATGTACTTTTTCTCTTTGTGTCCGTCTCGCTCATGGTAACACCGCCTTATCTCCTAATCTGTGAATCGCTGCAGATCTTGCTTGCCCTTCCCATTTGTCCTCAAAATAGGAAACGCCATACTTACGGTTTCCGGATCTAACGCGAAAGCAGTCCTTTTTCCTCGCATATCAACAAAGGGACATGAACCCGCTCTTCCATATCCGCCTCACTTATTATAGCATGGAAATGTTAACTTTTGTTCGTGTTTTAAGCTCTCTGCATGAAATTTTTGAAACGGAACACAAAAATGCGTTCCGTCCCGGTGAGAAAAGCATCCAGTTACTCTTTTTCATGCGGCTGCCGTGTTTTTTCTTCACGTGCAGCCCGCTCCTGCGCCAGCCGCTCTTTTGCCTCCTCAACCGACTCCCCATCTTTGGTCAAAAACTGATCGACAAATTTATCGGTTATTTTGGTAAATCCATTGACAACGCCTTCTTCCATTTTTGTAAATCCGTCTACGACGCCCTCCTCTATTTTCTTGTAACCGCTTACGACGCCATTTTCAATTTTTTTATATCCGTCAACCACACCCTCAGCGATTTTTTCATTTACATGCACCAGTTTTGATTTCGCCATTTTTAAAACCTCCCATTGACGACACATCGCGTATAATTTATTATATTTATACTTGTTTGTAGCTTAAAATAACGATTTAAGTAACGGTCGTTCTTATTTTAACCCTTTGATAACCGGAATCAGGCAAAGCAGCGCTACAATTCCAACAATACCTACAATAACGCCAGAAATCATCATTCCCCAAACCATCGTCATGCACATACCTACGCCAAGAATAATGGCGCCTGCCACACCAAGTAAAGTCGTGCCAATTATCTTCCCATTAAAGACAATGGCTGGTTTTCCATCCATCTTCCTCCGGACGAGAATCATAGCTAATAAAATCACCGCTCCTATGGCTCCCGTGACAATGCCCGGCGCCATAGCGTTCCACTCCGGCAGCAAGGCCATACACATACCCAAGGCAAACAAAATGCCGCCTACCGTACTCATAATCAGTGTGACAAAATCTTTTTTCTGCATGTCAAACAGCCTCCATTTATTCTGTTTTGTGATTTCTCACTTGATGGGTCTAGTATAGAAGCTTTGTGTTTAGGAATTGATTGCAAATTGTTTGGGAATTATTAAAAATATCTTTTTTCTTCAACGACCGGGGGCTTAGTGCTTATCACAGCCATGGTAAAGAGTAATGTCTGTAAGCTCGCCTGCACCACGCAAAGTAATGGTATCTTTGCGGTGCGACACGCTTTGTACGAAAAAATTTACAAATTTCTTCAAAACAGCGTCTTGATATTCGAAAATCCCAATAAATAATTACACAAACGTCTCTTGAAGCCATATGTTGATTCGCAATTTCTTAACCATCGAAAAGACTTGCTGAGAAATCTTGTTTACATTTTGTTTCAATTTAGGGTTGACATCAAAATCGAAGTATGCTATGATTCGCACATGGACAAAGGAGCCCATAAAACCGGGCTCCTTTGTCCTTTTTATTTTTATTCATTTGAGGAGGGGATATTGTGGATACCACGATGATTATCGACACCTTGTGGGTATTCCTGGCAGCGATCCTGGTCTTTTTCATGAATCTTGGATTTGCATCGGTGGAGGCCGGTTTCGCACGTGCAAAAAACACCGTCAATATTTTGTCCAAGAACTTTATCGTCTTCGCCGTCTCGTCACTAGGCTTTATGTTGCTTGGCTGGGGGTTCATGTTCGGTAGCGACAATCCGTTCATCGGAACAGAACATTTATTTATTCTGGGAAATCAGGATTTGTCCTACTACGACAATGTTTTGACCTCAAATGTTCCGTTTTGGGGGAAGTTCTTCTTCCAGCTTGTCTTCTGCGGTACCGCCGCCACCATTGTTTCCGGCGCGGTTGCAGAACGTATTAAGTACATTTCCTTCATTATTTTCTCGTTCGTGCTTACGCTCGTTATTTATCCCATCGTAGGTCACTGGATTTGGGGCGGCGGCTGGCTCTCCGACCTGGGCTTTATGGATTTCGCCGGTGACACGGCCGTACACTCCGTCGGGGGCTGGGCAGCATTGGCCGGTGCTATGATCCTGGGTCCGCGTATTGGAAAGTACGACAAAGACGGCAAGCCAAAAGCGATTCCCGGGCACAGCATGTCTCTTGCCGTTATCGGATTGTTTGTTCTTTGGCTCGGCTGGTTCGGTTTTAACCCCGGTTCCACAATGAGTTTCCAGAACCCCAGCGACGTCATGCATATTCTTATGACCACAAACACATCCGCCATCGCCGCAGTACTGACTGCAACGGCGACGTCCTGGCTATACCTCGGAAAGCCGGATCTTGGCATGACCATCAACGGATGCCTTGCAGGCCTGGTAGGCGTTACCGGCGGATGCGCCTATGTCACCATTGAGGGCGCGCTGCTGATCGGCGCAATCTCCGGTATCTTTGTAGTCTTTGCGGTTGTCTTCTTCGATCGCGTCAAAATTGACGATCCGGTCGGCGCCACCTCCGTTCACCTAGGTTGCGGCGTGTTGGGAACAATTTTTGTTGGACTGTTTGCAAAAGAAGGCGTTACCACACTTTCAACCACCAACGGGCTCTTTTATGGCGGCGGATTTAAGCTTCTTGGCGTAGAACTGCTGGGCATCGTTTCTGTCGGCGCGTTTGTATTTGTTTCCTCCCTGTTGGTATGGTTCCTTCTTAAAAAGACCATCGGTATCCGCGTTTCCCGCGAGGAAGAACTCGCCGGACTGGATATCGGCGAACACGGAAACCTCGCCTATCCTGACTTCGCGCCCGCCACTGCCGCTGTTTCCGAAACGCTTGGTGCACCTGCCGACGCGACTGTCGCGCCGTTGCCCGCCGCAGCGGTACCGGTTGCAGAGGCAATACCTGTATCGCATCATGAGCATCCCGGCGTTAAGATGACGAAAGTCACCATTATTGCAAATCAGACAAAGTTTGCAGACCTGCAGGATGCGCTTGAAAGTATTGGCATCACAGGACTGACTGTCACCAATGTCTTCGGTCACGGTATGCAGAAGGGCCATGTCAATTACTTCCGCGGCGCGCCCATTGAAACCAGGCTGCTGCCGAAAATCAAGTTTGACGTTGTTATCTGTAAGATCCCGACTGAGACCCTGATTGAAACCGTTCAGAAGGTTTTGTACACAGGTCATGTCGGCGACGGAAAAATCTTTATCTATGACGTCGAAGACGTTATCAAGATCCGGACCGGCGAACATGGATACGATGCTTTGCAGGATGAGACGTGATTACTATGAAAATCCATCGCAAGTTCGCAAAAAAGGTGTCCAGGCAGAAACTGCCTGGACACCTTTTGATTACCCCGCGCTGTTACCAACAACGCAGGGTTATTCCGGAAATTGCCGTGCAATTCTACGGAGCCCTTCCAACATGACTTCGCGGGCGCACGGCACACACATTCGCTGAACCTGTCCGCCTTGGTCCGGATCGTGAACCAGTCCATCCTGAAGCAGCACATTTGCACGATCATAAACGCGGCTGTGAATCTCCTCAGCCGTCAAGCCATACGCGGAAAAGTCCAGCCAGAGAATATAAGTTCCCTCTGGCTTTCGCACTTTTACCCTCGGCATATGCTCAGCCAGGAATGCAATAGCCGTCTCAAAATTTCCCTCCACATAGGCACACATTTGCTCCAGCCACGCGTCGCATTCCGTATAGGCAGAGATCAACGCTGCGATGGAAAAGGGAGAGAGCAGACTGTGACCAAATTCTTTACTGAAAATCCCACGAATCGTATCGTCCGGAATGACAGCATTGGCACACGCAAGTCCCGCCACATTAAAGGCTTTGTTGATT
>URVL01000053.1 GCA_900551265.1 uncultured Eubacteriales bacterium
TGGTGGGAACAACAGGGCTCGAACCTGTGACCCCTTGCTTGTAAGGCAAGTGCTCTCCCAGCTGAGCTATGCTCCCTCTTAATTTGTGACTCTGTTTGGAGTCAGCTTTTATAGTATACACATGAACAGAAGATTTGTCAAGTGTTTTTTTCTAAGAAAAATCAAAAAAGTTGTGGTACATCCCCAGTTTAATCAAGGGCAGCTAGAAGCGTTTCCCGAACCTTTTCCGGCGTTGGAACCCCCTCCATCATCTTTTTTTCACCAATATAAAAACATGGAACAAAATAATAGTCATATTGGTCGGCGATATCGGCATGTTCTCGCTCTTCAATTTTTTTGATTGAAATAGCAGAAAACCTGGGTTCCCGCATGAGAAGATTTTGAATCATCTGGTCTGCTTGGCGGCAGTAAGGACAATTTTTCAGATAAAAATAAGTAATTTCTTTCATAGTAGTTTTACGTTTCCTTTTCACCTACGTGTAATACTTATAAAACGCGTATCGCGTATTTTGAAAGCTCATAGTCTACCTGTGACGGACGTTCTTCCTTGGAACTCCTGCATGCACCATGACAGCGCCATCATTCCACCACTTACAAAGAAGAGGTGGATCCCTTCCTTTGCATGACGTATGGTAAGCCCGTCAGTACATCAGTCCCTTTCGCGTTTGAGAAAGAAACAAAAAGACTGACCATATAACATATATGGTCAGTCTTTTTACTGCGGTAATTTCCGCATGGTCGGAGTGAGAGGACTTGAACCTCCGGCCTCTTGGTCCCGAACCAAGCGCTCTACCAAACTGAGCCACACCCCGGACGACTTTTGTATTATAAATGAAAGTGTGCTTTTTGTCAACACCTATTTCGAAAAACCAGGAAAAATTTTTATTTAACTGATAGTTACACTGAGAAAAACACAACCTTGAAAAATAAAATAACCGGGATTTTTTCGACAAAAAGCGACTTGCCAATAAAAGTGTTTAAAACTTATAAAAATAAGCTTGCAAGAATAATTACTCGCAAGCTTATTTTTACAGTTAACTGCATTATATGGATAAGATTACTGATTGTTATGACGAAGATCCTCCATATCAATGGTATCATGGAACGAAACAAAGTCACCATCTACCAATATTAAATGATCCAGCAGAACTACGCCTATAGATTCAAGGATTTCCCCGGCTTTTTTCGTAACCGCAATATCCTCCGGCGAAGGCCGCGCAAGACCATCCGGATGATTATGACACAGGATGGCCGCCACTGCATTATTACGCACAACAGCTTCTACGATTTTGCGCATATCCACCTGCGTCGCATTGATGGTACCCTCTGATATGTAGCAGCACTCAATAGGCATGCCGGCATTGTTTAGACAAATGACATATAGCGTTTCAACTGTTCTGCCAATAAAATACGGCGCTGCATATTCATGTGCAAGAGAACTATTGGACAACGGCACAATTCCTTTATCCTGAACGCTGGAGAGCAAAAATCTACGGCATACAGAAGGTATGATTTTTAGATATAAAGCCGCATTTTCGCCAATTCCATCGACTGTCAGCAATTCTTCATATCTGGCATTCAAGACACCCGCGAGAGATCCAAAGCGGTTGATCAGCCTATGCCCAATGTGATTGACATTGCCCCTTGGAATGACATAAAACAGAAGCAGCTCAAGTACTTCATGTGGCTCAAAATTATCGAGGCCTTCTTTCTGGAAACGGCGGCGCAGCCTCTCGCGATGTCCCTCGTTTAATGACATGAGTAAGTTCTCCGTTGCTTAACAATCAGTTGATAAAATCCTTCAGGCGTTTGGAACGGCTTGGATGACGAAGCTTACGTAGCGCCTTTGCTTCAATTTGACGGATGCGTTCACGTGTAACGTTAAACTCGCGTCCCACCTCTTCAAGCGTGCGGGTTCGCCCATCCTCAATACCGAAACGAAGCTTTAAAACTTTTTCTTCTCGTGGAGTAAGCGTTTTTAAAACGTCCATGAGCTGTTCTTTCAGCAGTGTGAAAGAAGCTGCATCGGATGGCTCAGGCACGTCGTCATCAGAAATAAAATCTCCCAGGTGACTATCTTCTTCCTCACCGATTGGCGTTTCAAGTGATACAGGTTCCTGAGCAATCTTCATGATTTCTCGGACTTTATCAACGGGCATATTAATTTCGGCAGCAATTTCTTCAGGCTGCGGGTCATGGCCAAGCTCTTGCAAAAGCTGACGCGATACGCGCATAACCTTATTGATTGTTTCGACCATATGCACGGGGATTCGAATGGTACGAGCTTGGTCTGCTATTGCACGAGTAATAGCCTGCCGGATCCACCAAGTAGCATATGTGGAAAATTTATAACCTTTGGTGTAGTCGAATTTTTCAACTGCCTTTAACAGTCCAAAATTTCCTTCCTGAATGAGATCCAAAAACTGCATACCGCGCCCAACATAACGCTTCGCTATACTGACAACCAGACGAAGGTTTGCGTCGGCAAGACGCATACGAGCCTCTTCATCCCCCTCTTTCATACGTTTTGCCAGTTCAATTTCTTCGTCCGGATCAAGTAGGTCAACCTTGCCAATTTCTTTTAGGTACATTCTGACCGGATCATCCAGGGCATAGTTATCGGCAAGATTTGCGGTTTCAGCGAGTTCTTCCTGAGAGACTTCTTCTACATCTTCATAAAAGTTTGGCGCCTCTTCCACCGGGGCCTCGTTAGCATACTCATCGGAAAAAACTTCTATACCAAGATTTTCAAAAGTATCGTACAATTTATCAATCTGGTCGGAGTCCAACTCAAGCTCTTCCAGAACGTCCATGAGCTCTTTATAGTTGAGCTTTTCCTTTTTCTTTCCATATTCAATAAGATCACGAATACCCTGCTTTTTTTCTTCGATCGTCATGAAAACGAACCTCCGTAAGACTTTTTTTCTTTATGTAAATCACGCATGGCCAGTAACGGGTCTTCCCCGCCTGCCCCGGCATGTTTAACACGGCTTTCTTTTATAATATAAATGTAATCATTGCCCGCAGACAGCACATCTCCGGTGTCCGGCGTCGAGAGAATGCGCCCGAGCTCCGACATTTCATCCGGCGTTAGTATCTGTGAGAGCGCACCGGACGAAACGTTGTTGCCATTCCGGTACTGCTCTAGCATAAAAGTACAGACTTTTTTCAAAAACGGCGATGTAAAGTCCTCCGGACCTATCCCGGCGGCCGATAAGGTGTGAGCAAAAGAGGGATCACGTGACAGAAGCGCAATAATACCTTCCTCGGCACGGGCTGTACGCATATCTTCATAACGAAGAGCGCGGCTGACCGGCTGGGCGTATTTTTCTGGAGATAACAGGCGCCGCGTCTCATCCTGCTTGATACGCTTTTTTAATGCCCGCCGGCTGCGTTCAACTTCAGAGAGAAGCGCTTCTTTGCTGACGTTCCCTGATTCTGCGGCACGGGAAGCATAGATTTCCCGCTCAATAGGGCTTGCCAGACGCGCCAACTCCTTCGCTGCCTCTTGTAAAAACCCGACACGACCCTCGTCTGTTTTCAGGTCGAATTGTGAGCGGATACGATCAAGCGTGAACTCCATATGATCTTCACTCCGCTCAAGCAGGCCTGCAAATGCTTCACGCCCATGCTCCCTGATAAATTCGTCCGGATCCTTGGCTCCCGGTATTTTTAAAATCCGAACTTTTAAGTCAGCATGCTTCAAAATTTCAGCCGCTCGTGCCGCTGCATTTTGGCCGGCACTGTCAGCATCATAGGAAATGATCACTTCATCGGCAAAACGTTTCATAAGCTTTGCCTGCTCCTGAGTCAGGGCAGTACCTAGAGACGCAACAGCCTCCGTAAAACCAGCTTGATTCAGTGCAATGACATCCATATATCCTTCTGCAAGTATTAGACGTCGTGAAGTGTTCTTTTTTGCAAAGTTTAAAGAGAAAAGATTGTGGCTTTTTGAAAAAAGCTTTGTTTCGGGAGAATTAAGGTATTTCGGTTTACTGTCGTCCATGACACGGCCGCCAAAGGCAACAACGTTTCCTCGAATGTCAATAATAGGAAACATGACACGGTTGCGGAACTGATCGTAAAAACCGCCGTGGTTATTTGGCTTAATAAGCCCCAGTTCGCGCAATTCAGATTTCGTATACCCTTTTGAGGTCATTGCATTTAGCAGGCTGTCCCACGAGTCCGGTGCAAAGCCCAAACCATACCGCTTAATAGTACCGGGATGCAAACCGCGATTGATTAAATAATCATATCCTGGCTTCCCCTCCGAAGATAGAAGTGTATGATAAAAAAAACGGGCTGCGTCGCGATTTAACTCCTGCAAACGCTTGCGGTTGTCACGATAGTTTGTGTCCTGCGGGGGCAAAGTAATCCCTGCAAGGTTCGCCAAAAATTCCACAGATTCCGGAAACGTCAGATTTTCAATTTGCATAATAAAGTTGTATACGCTGCCACCTGCTCCACAGCCAAAGCAATGATATATTTGCTTTTCCGTATTTACGGAAAAAGATCCGGTTTTTTCCGTATGGAATGGACAGAGGCCGAACCAGTTGGAGCCGGACTTTTTCAGCGTGACATACCGGGACACGATGTCGTAGATATCGCATTTGGCTGCAAGCTCGTCCAGAAATGCGTCGGAAAATGCCATTTGGTTGCTGCCTCCTTTTTTACGTATAACTGTATTTAGGTATACCCAAAAATATGAAAAAGATACGATTTTATCTCTTATTCCAACTTTTTGGGATAAAATTGTCGCGATAAACAGCGACGGCATAGGTGTCCGACATCCCGGCAATATAATCGCACACTGCCCGGTCAACGTCTTCACGAAAAGCCGTTTCAATATACTGCATGGGCATCATATCGGGATTAGCGCGATAAAACTCATAAAGTGATGCAATCATACCATCCGCTTTCGTCTCCTCCCCTTTCACGTCCGGATTTGTATAGACCCTGGCAAAAAGGAAGTCTCGCAGGCTGCTCATGGCGTCCTCAACTTCTTCACTCATCAGGAGTTCAGGAGAGTCGACACTGTTTGCTACAATGTCTGTAACAAGCGTATTGATACGCGCCGTATAGGTCTCGCCCAACACCGCACGTATTTCAGAAGGAATGTCTTCATCACGCAGGACGCCCGCATGAACGGCATCATCAATATCGTGGTTAATATAGGCGATTCGATCAGAAATATGTACAACACGGCCCTCCAATGTGGCCGCCGGCGAACCGGTATGATGCAGAATGCCGTCACGTACCTCCCAAGTTAAGTTTAACCCTTCTCCGTTTTTTTCAATGGAGTCCACAACACGTAAGCTTTGGACATTGTGCTCAAAGCCTACTGGAGAAAGCCGGTTGAGCGTCCGCTCCCCTGCATGGCCAAACGGCGGGTGACCAAGATCATGACCGACAGAAATCGCTTCCGTAAGATCCTCATTCAGCCGCAGGGCACGGGCAATGGTCCGCGCAATTTGAGAAACTTCCAACGTGTGCGTTAATCGCGTGCGGTAATGATCGCCGTCCGGTGAAAGAAAAACTTGCGTTTTATGCTTGAGACGGCGAAAACTGGCACAGTGGATTACACGGCCGACGTCGCGCTGAAAAACCGTCCGGAGCTCGCAATGCGGTTCATAAATCTGCCGTCCGCGTGATCTGGATGCGGGAACAGCGTAACGGGAAAGATTTTTTTCTTCCGTCTGTTCGTAAATTTCGCGTATATTCATCAACATCACCTATATTTTATATTCGCAGAGAACGTTTAGAATCCTTCTTTCTCACCGGCTTTTTTACGATTTATTCAAAAAGCACAGAAATTCGACACAGAGGTAACTCACAATTTTTTTGAAAAAAGGCTTGCATTTTTTAAAGCCCTGTGGTAGTATAATTAAGTGTGTTATTAAGTTTCCCGTGGAAAGAGGTGTAAACGATGAAGGAAGGTATCCATCCCCAGTATAATAAGACGACGATACGTTGTGCCTGCGGCGAGGTTATTGAGACGGGCTCCACGAAGAGTGACATTCGTGTTGAAATTTGTTCGAAGTGCCATCCGTTTTTCACGGGCAAGCAGAAGCTCGTGGATTCCGGCGGACGCGTAGACCGCTTCAAGAAGAAATTTGGTCTTTAAAAAAGTGTGCCGTTTGATATGCGACTGCGTATCAGACGGTACTTTTTTCTTAAATTTGTTTTTATCTGCCTACGGGCGTATTTTCAAGGCGTTCGATGGGAGCGTGAGCTGCGTTGAACGTCACAGAAAGTCTTTGCCGATGCATGGCATGTGGCACAAACGGAAACGATGTCATCAAGAACATACAAGAGGTGTAAGTTTGCAGACAACTGAAAGTTTTACAAAACAGGATGTGGCAGTACTTGCCGGGCTTGCCTCACCTGTTCTTTCAAATGATGAAAATGCGTCCGACGAGACGCTTGATGAGCTTGAAGAGCTTTTAAAAACAGCAGGTGGCGTTTGTGCCGCCAAAGTGTTACAGCGCCGTCCGTCGCCGGAACCACGCACGCTGCTGGGCGAGGGAAAGCTTTTAGAAATAGCAGATTTGGCGAAATTACAGGATGCGAATTTACTCATTATTGATAATGAACTCTCCCCTGCCCAATCAACGGCAATTGAGAAGCTGACAGGCCTTCGCGTTATGGATCGCGCGGCACTGATATTGGACATTTTTGCACGCCGGGCAAGGTCGGCAGAAGGTAAATTGCAGGTGGAGCTGGCGCAGTATCGTTATTTACTTCCACGTCTGACAGGTATGTGGACGCATTTGGTACGTCAGACCGCGTCCGGTGGGTCCAGTCCGATCGGCACGCGCGGTCCTGGCGAAACACAGCTGGAAACGGACCGACGTCATATCCGGCGCAGGATACAGAAGCTGGAATCTGAGCTTGAAAACGTTCGCCGTGAACGTGCGGTACGCCGGCATCGCCGTGAAAATACAGAAATTCCCGTTGCAGCACTTGTGGGTTATACAAACGCGGGAAAATCAACGCTTTTAAATGCGCTGACGGACGCCGGTATTCAGGCGGAAAATCGTCTTTTTGATACGCTTGATCCGACGATACGCAAATTGAAAGTTTCTGATACACTGGAAATTTTGATTTCCGATACCGTCGGTTTTATTCATAAGCTGCCGCACAATTTAATTGATGCATTTCGCGCCACACTGGAGGAATTGGAATACGCAGATATTTTGCTGCATGTTATAGATCTCTCCAGTCCGCACTGGCAGGAACAGGCGGAGGTAGTCCGCCGTCAGATTCGAGACTTGGGAATTGAGAGAACGCCTGTAATTGAGGTGTTTAACAAAGCGGATCTTGTCGAGGCGGAACTAATGCCGCATGGCCGCGATATGGTTGTCATTTCTGCGCGGACGGGTGCAGGTCTTTCGGATCTGTGTGCGCTGATTGCCCGGCATTTAGGCGCCGGACGCCGCAGGGTTTTAGTCGAGCTGCCATATAGCGAGGCAAGGCGTCTTGATATATTATATAAAGATGCGCGTGTGGAAAATGTGGACTATATGCCAGAGGGGATTTCTATATTGGCCGTCTGTGAACCGAGGACGCTTGGCTGGATCCGGTATTATATCAAAGAAGACCGAGGAGCGGTGACATGAGTACGAAACTCCCCTATCAGTCCAGCGAGATTACGTTTACAGAACGGAAGTCACGATTTATCGGGAATGTATTTACGGTATATTCTGAAAAAGAAGCACGAGAGATGATTGCCATGGTGCGGGAACTGCATGACGGCGCGAACCATGTTGTGTATGCATACGACGTTTCGTCGGAGAACGCAACGCGTTTTTCCGATGACGGCGAACCGAAGGGTACCGCAGGAATGCCGGTTTACGAAATATTCCGGCGCGAGGGCTTGACCTGCTATTGCTGTACTGTGACGCGGTATTTCGGCGGTATTTTGCTGGGCGCGGGCGGTTTAATCCGCGCCTATGCAAATACAGCGAAACTGGCCCTTGAGGCTGCGGGAATTGCCGAGTTAATGCCATATGCGGCGGTACGAATTATGTGCGAATATTCGCATTATGATATCATTCGGGCTTTTTTGCGCGACCGAGAGCATACGGTCGAAGGAACGGAGTTTTTGCAATCGGTTACGATGGATATTCTCATACCCGCCGGAAGTTATGGTGATATACGAATCTGTATTATGAATCTGACTTCCGGCCGGGCGTCTGTAGAACAACTTGAAACGCGGATGCGGCCACAAAAAATAGAGAAGGTGTGACATGAAAAAAGAATGGTATAAAATTTTTTACGTGGTAAGTGCGTTTCTGGCAATTGGATTTTGTATTGTGTTGGGCGTGGATTACGCAACATATGATACGGCCGTGAATTCAGCACCGTTTTACGTGTTTATTTTAGCGCGGGCGTTTACGTTTTTATTGCCGTGTGCCGTCTTCTTCATTGTAGCCGGTATCTGTAAACAGAGATTTGAGACAGAAAAAAGATGAAGCGGTTAATTTTAATTGGCGGAGCTATGGGCGTTGGGAAAACGGCAACCTCACAGGAGTTGAAAAAACTGCTGCCGCATGCCGTATTTTTAGATGGAGACTGGTGCTGGGATGCGGATCCATTTATTGTGACGGACGAAACAAAGCGCATGGTGCAGGATAATATTGTTTACCTTTTAAACAACTTCCTGCGGTGTTCCGCCTATGAAAACATAATTTTCTGCTGGGTTATGCATCAGCAGTCAATAATCGACGAGTTATTGGCGCGGCTGGATACCGCCGGGTGTGAAATATATGCCATTTCACTGATCTGTTCCGCGGAAGTGTTGACGCGGCGTATCAACAGAGATATCGCTGCCGGGCGCCGGACGCCGGACGTGCTGCAGCGCGCGCTTCTCCGTCTCCCGCTCTATGATACGCTGCATACGGTAAAGATGAACACGGATGGTCTTACGCCTTCTACGGCAGCACAGAAAATTGTAGATATCGTTGAACCTAACTGAAATGACGGTGTTTCGGCCTATAACTGTAAAAAAGCTGTGCATTGAATGCACAGCTTTTTTATGAAATTGCCGCTTACAGTGTAAACTCTGCGACTTCATCGTCCGTCAGTTCAAACGGACCGGGCATAACATCCTTTTCCGGACGTTGAACGCCAAAATAATCACGGTCGAAACGGTACGGATCGCCATCCGGCGTCTCATAACACATTTCTGCGTGATATGATTTACCGAGAATGTCGGTTGTAATAACATGATTTGACATACCACGGAGTACGGTAGGATCGATTTTAAAATGGACCTTGCCCTGATTGGCGTCTATCTGAAACGCAATACCGGCGGCGTCTACCACTTTGGCATTCGCATCGATTTTACTGGGAACGGCATTTTTCAGATACAGGTTATCGCAAATACAACATGGCAGATGGGCTTCGCGCATACCCGGTCCAAAAGGCTTCTCCCAGAATTTATCATCCGGTCCCGGATATTCATCATAACTGCGCAGGCCAACAGGATAAAGCGTGGCATTATTTTTTGTGGGAAGACCGTCCATCTTTGCCTTTTGCTCGGCTTCCTCTTCTTCTTTAGTACGAGGCTTGAGCGGGAGATGCTCGAAAAAGCCCATCGGAACAGGCTCGTTACTTGGGTCGTCGTCGCGAAGGAAGATGTTGTTATAATACCGATCGTCACCGCCAATAATATTGGCATACCCGGCAACTGCCGTCTCATGTGGGAAATGATAGGGCGTTTGACGGCCGCGGTCTGGATTGATAACGATGCGTCCTGCGAAAAGGTTATGTACAAATGCGCCGCCCTGGGCCACGCTGCGGAAGTTCATTTTTGAGAGGAATATATTATGATCAACCATGTACGGGCCATGACATACTTCTACAAACAGATCCTCGGACTGGCTGTCAAAACACAGATTGCGATAAAGATGGGTTCCCTGCGCCTGCCAGTCAAACCAGACGGCGCGATAGCAGCTATAAAAAACGTTATCATGAATCTGTGTATCGAGAGAAGCGTGAAGCTTAATGCCTGCAACTTCCGCACCGTGATACGGCTGCTTATGATGGATATGGTGAATTCGGTTTCCGTAGATTTCGCTGAATACGGCGCCCAGATGACCGACAATTGCACATTGTTCACACTCAAAGATCTCATTATAGCGGACGATATGGCTGCCGATATGCTCCTTGTCCCAGTTGCCGTGCATAGCGCGGAAAATGACCTCCTGTTCGCGCTGCGTGCCAAACTTGAACTTCAGATTCGACCACTCGTTGTCGCCCGTTGAAATATCTTTGCCAAGACTGACGCCGGCACACTTTGACTCGCTGATTTTATTGTTTTCTATAATCCAGCCACGGCTCCAGTGCGGACCAATTAGACCTTCCTGTAAAGCTGTCGGCGGCGCCCATTGCGGAGATGCCTGTGTAAGAGTAAAGCCGCGGACTGTTATGTAGTCACGGCCTGTCTTTTCCGGCCAGAAACAGTAGGGACGTACGTTGATCTCGACATTTTCACGGCGCGGGTCTCGTCCTCCGAAATTTGCCCATATGATCGTTGTGGTGTCGTTTACTTCACAATACCAGGCAAGTAAAGACGCTTCAGGATACTTGGCCAACTCCCAGGGTTTTGGGTGACGCACCTCTTCCAGAGATTGCCGTTCATAAAGAGACTTTCCGTCCAAATATACATCGCCCAGATGCGCACCGGTGACTTCTGTAAAGAGCCAATCCCCATAGACCAGCATTGCATAGGGATTGCGAATGGTAAACAGCGTGTTCGGTACCTCCGTACGCCAGACGCCATCTCCCTCATCTGTCCAGTTTGATACAGGCTCCGCGCCTGTAATGATGACTTCTCCGTCCCCGGCAGACTCATAAATGATGCGGTGATCAGCCGTGCCGCCGTTTGCCGGACTGACCCACTCACGATATGTACCGGCGTGTACTTTTACAGTATCGCCGGGCATGGCAAGAGATGCGGCTTTTGAAATGGTACGAAATGGTGCAGACGCAGTTCCGGCTGCATGATCGCATCCAGATAATGACACATGGAATTCCATAAACGCCCCTCCTGAAAAGTTGTTTTCTGCTACTATTATAATATGCATTGTCTAAATTGTCCAGAAATCTTTTGAAATTGCAGCCGTTTTTTTGTTAGCTGCTGAAATCTTCCAAAAAGCTGCACAGCGCCTCCTCAGAATCTAGTTGTAGTCCGGCTTCCAGTGCCGCTTTATCCGATTCGCGTAAAGTACGCGGGTCTATACCGTCAAGTACGGTATAGCTTCCCGGATCGTCGGCTGAGATAAGCCGAAGTTCTCCATCCGAAAGAGTTATGGTATAGCAGGACACGGATGAAATCTGTTCGCTCTCATGGACTGACACGGTTTTGCTTTCCGGTACGTCTAAAAGAGTGCCGGCGTTTATGGAAGAATCCACCGTGTTGCTTTTTACATCAGTCCCCGTCAAAACAGAAATGGCAAGCAGCGTTAGAATAATTGCTACGGTCGTAAGCACGAGCGTTATATACCGCACGGCTTGTCCGCCGCGTTTTTTTATGTTTGTCATGTAAGACACCTCCTCACATACAATCATTTCCAAAATTGCGAGGCTTATACGTGTTTACAATAAAGCGTTGGATTTTTCACAAAAACATGGTATACTAAACCACATAATATGCGCTTGGACCATTATTTTTACAGATCCTAGCGCTGTAACCACCTTCTGCCGTATAAAGTTTATATGATGGTGAAAATTCGGGTACAATTTTTGATACAGTACCCTTCCGTCGAAAGGAGACACTACCTTGAAATACAGTTCTGTGAAGAAAGCGTCATGGTTTTTCTCCGGCGCACTTGGTTGGGTTGTCAAGATTATTGCAACAATTTTGGTTATTGGGATTGTGACAGCTGCGATCTGTGCGACGGTATTTGCACTTTATATTGATAATTACATCAGGCCTTACATCGATAATCTTTCTCTTTCCGATTTAACGCTGAACGCAACAAGTTTTGTTTATGCGACGGACAGCGAAACCGGCGAGTATATTGAATTGGAACAACTCTATAGCGAGGAAAACCGTATTTGGGTTGATTATGAAGAAATCAGTGAAAACATGTTTCATGCCCTTATTGCGGTTGAAGATTCCCGGTTTTACTCTCATAATGGCGTTGACTGGATTCGTACGATTGGCGCAATGATAAACATGATTGTGCCAATCCGTGACAATTATGGCGGAGGTTCTACAATCACGCAGCAGCTGATTAAAAATATCACCGGAGATGACGATGTGACGGTTCAGCGTAAGATTCAGGAGATCCTGCGTGCACTTGAATTTGAAAAAAATTATACAAAGGAAGAAATTTTAGAGTATTATCTGAATACTGTTTATTTTGGCCATGGATGCTATGGTATTGAGACTGCGGCCAATACCTATTTTGGTGTCCATGCTTCCGAACTGACGGTTGCGCAAGCAGCGTCCATTGCCGGAATTACCCGCTCTCCAACCTATTATGACCCGTTAAAATATCCGGAACGCAATAAATCCCGCCAGGAGTTAATTCTCCGGTTGATGTATGAGCAGGGGTTTATTGAAACCGAAGAGGAATATTTGGCCGCCGTAAACGAAGAACTGCACTTTGGCGGAGACGAAGAAGCGGAAGATAGCACATCGCAGATGCAGAGTTACTATGTTGATCAGGTTATTAACGATGTAATTGCAGACCTTATGGACGAATATGGATACTCTGAAACAGCGGCCACACATCTTGTGTACTCAGGCGGTTATCAAATTTATGCCAATGTAGACCTCTCCGTTCAGGCGGTGCTGGACGAAGTGTATCAGGATGAATCAAGTTTTCCGGATACGGAGAGTTCACAGGTATTACAGTCTGCCATGGTTGTTATGGATCCGTATACCGGACGTGTGCTTGGCATGGCCGGCGGCGTCGGTGAAAAGACGGTCAACCGTGCCTGGAACCGCGCGACTATGACAAAGCGCGCACCTGGTTCTTCTATCAAGCCGCTGACGGTTTACGCTCCGGCGCTGGAGTATGGCCTAATTACGCCGGCTACTGTATTTGACGACTCCCCGTTTGATGAGGAGACCTCCTGGCCAAGGAACCAGTCGCGCACCTATACCGGCCGCATGACGGTTAAACGCGCCGTGCAAAATTCTACGAATACGGTTGCGGTCAAGGTTCTTGACCTTGTGACGCCTGAACGGTCCTTTACGTTTGCAACTGTAAACCTGGGACTGGATCTCGTACGGTCTGAAGAGATCAATGGAAGCGTGTATTCTGA
>URVL01000054.1 GCA_900551265.1 uncultured Eubacteriales bacterium
TGCCGAGATGGATGTGCAGCACACCGAGCTTGCCCGCCACCATAGCGCCCACGCGAATCTGCGTGAGAAGACGCATCACTTCTTCCTGCGTGGGGAAGCTCGAGCGATGGTCGCCCATGGCGATCTTGACGCCCAATACTTCCGGAACGAAATACAGGTCGTCACGCACGCAACTCGTGAGCGTCGTCGGAGGATAGGCATAGTTGCTCGTGTACATCCAAGCCGAAACGCCTTCGGCCTGAAGAGCGCGAACCTTGCCGAGCAGATTGGGCATGGAGCGGCTCGAGCCGTCGGTACCCGACACGCCCACCACGCTGGTGGTGCCGCAGGCGATCAGCTCGGACAAAACCAATTCCGGCGTACGCGTCTTGGGGCCGCCTTCACCGCCGCCGCCCGTGACGTGGATGTGCTGATCAATAAAGCCCGGCGTGAGAATCAACCCTTTGGCGTCGATCGTTTCGAGTTCGGGCAGTGTTGCCGTCAGGTCCTTGCCGACGGCAACAACCTGTTTGCCGACGGTCAGAACGTCGCAAATGCCGAGGTCTTCAGGCGCATAAACGTGCGCACCTTTGATAAGCAATGCCATTTGTTTCTCTCCTAGCGTATTAGAGGAAGATTTGAGCAGCGATGACGTTGACGATCATACCTAGGACCATCACGGGAATCGTGCGACGGATGAGTTCAATGGGCGTCAAGCCTGCAATACCGGACACAGCGATGATGACGCCGGAAATCGGGCTCATCGGACGAGCCAGACTGGCGGCAAGCTGCACGGGCACAACCAGAGCCATCGTGTTGTAGCCGACGCTTGCAGCGGCTTCGGGAAGCAGCGGCGAGAAGGCAAAGAAGGCAGAGTTGCCCGAGCCCGTTACGATCGTGGCGATGGCCATGATGCCCATCATCACGAAGAGCATGAGGTACAGACCGACGTCCTGCTGGGCGGCAGCCATCTGAATCATCGTGGAGATGCCGCCGATCTTGGTGAGACCGAAAGCGAAAAGTTCAGCACAGATGATGAGCGAAACGGTCGACGTAAAGACCTTGCCCATGCCTTCAAAGAAGGCCTGGAAGCTCTTGCAAACGTCCTTGAAGGCACGGCGGGTGACAAGATCGACCAGGAAGGCGATCAGAATCGAAACCACAATGGCTGTCACCAGACCGAGTTTGATGCCGTTGTAGACCATCGGCGAGAAGATGATCAGCAGGAACAAGGGCAGAATCGGCAGAATGGCGTAGTGAGCGGGACCGGCGTCGGCAAAGGCATCCTTGGTTTCGCCGGCAACGGTGCTCGTGTCATCCTTGATGCCCTTGGCAGCCTCACGGCGGTCAAACCAACGTTGCACCAAAGCGTGCCCCACGGCCACGGCAATAATGATGCAGATGGCAACCGGAATCTGGCCGGTAACGAAGTACGTCACAACGTCGGTATTGACAAGGAGCTCGCCGTCCTGGTAATAGGTCAGCTGCTGGTTGTCGATATCCACCTCGACATAGGTGTCCGCAATGGAAAAGGGATTGCCGTTTTGGTCGCTGCAATGATACGGCGCGACAAGCGTGCCGCTTTCCAGGGATAAAAGCTGTGCCTCCAGCGTTTTTCGCAGCGCGCCGGTATTCACCTCGTAATTGCACGTGAGAAAATCAATGGGTACCACGCCGCCGGCATAAGATGAAAACAGGTATGGCGTACCATATGTGTTGTGTGTCTGCGCCCAGGCGGCGATGAGCGCGTCGAGCGCCGTACCGTCAACCGAGAGGCGGCCGTCTGTGCCGGCGGAGAGAAGCGCCGCCAGCGTCTCGCCGGCGAGCGTTTCCGGCACGCCGTGAAAGTCCACCGTGACGCACATATCCGTCAGGTCGTCCGCCAGCGCCTTTTCAAAATCAAAGCCTGCGTTTTCAACGGTCACCTCCGGCGGGACGTAACAATCGCAGTCCGTCACTTCAAACGTGGCGCCGGAGGCACTCTGCGTGAGCGTCAGCGATGAGGCGAAGTCATGAAGCGCTTCGCTCACGGCGTCCTCCCGCAGGATGGTGCCGGGCACTTCGGGGTGAACGTGATAGGCGCCGCCGGAAAAAGAGAGATAGGCGTCCTGCGCGGGCTCGCGCGGAACAGCCTCCAAACCGCGCAGGACGGGCAGCGGATCAAAGCGCTGCAGGGCCAGCGGCGCGGAGATGTCCGACGGATGCGAATCGTCGTGCCAGGCGAGCTTTTCACGCAGGGGAAGCGCGGCAAACGCCTCCGGCGTCAGCCGCTCGGTTTGCGTAAATAGGGCGTCAATGCCGGAAAGCGTATCGTCCAGCACGCCGAGTTCCTCCAGGGTATAAGCGCCCACGGCCACGCCGTTTTCCGTCACCGTCACGGTGTAGGACGCGGCGTGTTCCCGAAGCTGCTGGTATGCGGCGTACACCGCCGCCTGCTCGTCCGCCGCGCGCCGTGCGTCGCGGGCAGTCCATACGACAACAAGCGTAACCGCAAGCAAAACGATCGTTGCCGCTGCTGTAAACAGGATAAGACGCAGTTTTTTCATGGTCCGGCTCCTCAAATCTGCGGGGATTTATCCCCCGCGATATTTCAACTCCTATTATAGCAAAATCCGACGGCATTACAAGAATCATCCTGTCAAAAAAACAGGGAATCCCGCCGGGCGCAGCTGCGGGACTTGCAAAGTGCCGACGCGTCTATTACAATATAAAAAGCTGCTCCGGACAGGAAGCGCGGGGAGGCACGAGATGAACGCGAAAAAAATCATCAGTACGGCGTTTTACGAACTGCTGCAAAAATATGAGATCGAGGAAATCAGCGTCAATCAGATCGTCCAGGCGGCTGAGGTGAGCAAACCGACTTTTTACCGCTATTATCGGGACAAGTACGATCTTTTAAATCAGATGTTCGACGTGATCTTTGAGCCGATGCGCGAAGCGGAACGCTCCATCACCTGGGGGCAGGCGATGCTGCAAATTCTGACAAACCTTGAGCAGAACCTGAAGTTTTTTCAAAACGGCGTGAAATCAGAGGACCGGCACTCCCTGCGCAACTATAATATGACCTGTATTTCAGAGGCCATCACGAACATGCTCGCATACCACGGCGTGGACACCGCGTCCGATGAAATTTTCTTTGCGGTCCGTTCCTGCGCCATCACGCATACGGCGGCGGTGATCGGCTGGGTATGCGACGAACGGCGTATGCCAAAGGAACAGTTTGTGAGGCTTTTAAAGGCAAGTCTCCCGCACAATCTGTATTCCTATTTTACTCTTTAAATATTCTG
Organism: uncultured Eubacteriales bacterium; assembly: GCA_900551265.1. Classification (GTDB taxonomy): domain Bacteria; phylum Bacillota; class Clostridia; order Oscillospirales; family QAMX01; genus Allobutyricicoccus; species Allobutyricicoccus pentlandensis. The sequence continues at coordinate 3,267 of URVL01000054.1, forward strand.
TAAAAGAACATTACGAAATTTAAAATTCGTAATGTTCTTTCTTTTCGTAATCTGGTATACTTGTACGTGATAGAATTCATAATCACCCATATTTTTGTGAGGAGTGTGAACGATGCTTAGAAAAGTCAAAGTAGAAAACGGTTGGGTCGAAGGCCTGCCGGCCGCCGATCCACGTATTACAAGCTTTAAAGGGATTCCCTTTGCCGCGCCGGCAACGGGCGAAAACCGTTGGCGCGCCCCGCAGCCGGTAAAGGACTGGGACGGCGTGTTGCAGTGCCATGCCTTTGGCCCGATTGCCATGCAGGCAAAACCCGGCAAAAATCACGATGATATCTACTCCCGTGAGTGGAACTATGATGAAAATATTGCGCAGAGCGAGGACTGCCTCCAGTTAAACGTCTGGACGCCGGCCAAGAGCGCGGATGAAAACCTCCCTGTCTTCGTCTGGTACTATGGCGGCGGTTTGCAGGTCGGTAACCCGGCTGAGATGGAGTTTGACGGCGAACGCCTCGCGCGCCGCGGCCTGGTGGTTGTCACGGTGAACTATCGTGTAAATGTGTTCGGCTTCCTCTGCCACCCCGAAATTACGGCGGAGAACCCCGACGCGCCGGCCAACTTCGGCAATCTCGACCAGCAGGCGGCAACGCGCTGGGTTAAGCGCAACATCGCCGCGTTCTGCGGCAACCCGAACCACGAACATGTTGTTGTAGGTCAGCAGCCCGCCCAGCCCGGCGGAGAACACGGACAGGATGATGAGCGGCAGCGTCATGAGCCAGCTGACCTCCCCGCAGAACGAGGGCCTGTTCCAGGGCGCGATTGTGGAAAGCGGCGTGATGACGCAGCTTTACCCCGGCGGACGTGTACCGGGCAAGGCCGGACGCGATTTCCATGCGGCGGAAGAAGAGGGCGTCAAATTCTTCGACTTCCTCGGCGTCAAGACGCTGGCGGAAGCAAGAGCGCTGGACGCGGAGTATATCCGCGACAAGGCCGTTGAATATAAGGGCTTCTGGGGCACGGTTGTGGATGGAAAGTTCAGCACAGGCGTTGCGTTCGACCTGTTCCGTGAAAACAAGCGCCATATGGTGCCGGTGCTCTTCGGCCACACGTCTACGGAGTTCCCGAGCGTGCCGAACGTCTCCACCATGGAGGAGTTCCGCGCCATGGCAAAGGACCTCTTCGGCGAGGACGCGGACGAATTTTTGGCGCTGTGCCCGTCGCAGTTTGACAGCGTGACGGAAGTGAAGAAAAAGGCGTCCGTCATCGGCATTGAGTATGCGATCCGGATTCTTTCGCAGGCAAACGCCGACACCGGCGCAAACGCCCCGCTTTATTACTATAACTTTGATCCGTCCATCCCCGGTTGGGATAACCCCGGCACGTTCCATTCCGTGGATCTGTGGTTCTTCTTTGAGACGCTCGCCAAGTGCTGGCGGCCGTTTACCGGCAAGCACTACGACCTGGCCCGCCTGATGTGCAACTACTGGGCGAACTTCATCAAAAACGGCGATCCGAATGGCCGCGACGCGGACGGTTCGCGTATGCCCGAGTGGAAGAAGATGACCCCGGATACCCCGAACGCCATGTACTTCGGCGACGGTTTCGTCGAGTATGGCCGCGAGGAACCGAGCGACCTGATGAAGTTCCTGGTAAAGGAATATTTCAAGAAAAACTAAAAAAACGTAACAAAGAGGATGGCTTCGGCTATCCTCTTTTTATTTATTTTGCTAGGAAAAGAGTTGACAAAAAAGGAAGTATCCTGTAAACTGAAAGGGAAAAGAAGGAAACCGGTTTGAGAGAAAGGAAAGGCGGTGTGAGTCCCATGGGCGAAGAGGAGGGTTATCGCAATCTCGCTTCTTCCGATGCGCAGGAAATGCCGGAGAGGAGCAAAAACGTGGAAAAGTGTGGGAAAAAATCGAAGAAGAGCCGCCGCATGATTCTGTTCTGTACGGCGGCCGTGCTGCTCATCGCGGCCGCAGAACTTGCCGTGCTCTTTGCCTATTTCCTGCCCTCGCCCTTCCCCTGCCGCGCGCTGCGCTTTGATGCGGACGAGGTGACGGAGATTCTGCTTGTCCGGGAACGGCGCGAGCAGGCGCAGGGAATTTTTCAAACGGTGTACGACTATGCGCGGGTGACGGACCCGGACGCGATTGCGGCGCTTGTCGGTTCGCTGGGGGCGATTTCACTCCGCGAGGAGTCCGGACGCCGCTGGACGGACGTGGGGACGGACGACCGCATGGATGGCCCCTGCTATGTGCGTGTGACGGCGGCGGACGGGACGGCACAGCGGTTTGCCTTTGGCGCGCCCGGACTGTTGCTTCTCGAGTCGGGCAGTCCCTTCTCCACCGAAGAGCGGGAGTCCATTTTCTATCGCTGCGATTTTGCCGCGCTCTTTGCGCTGGTGGACCCTTATTTTGCGGAATATCCCGCGCAGCTTTCGCAGGAGGAACGCGAAGATTGCCGGCCTTCGCAGTATCTGATGAAAGAAAAGGAGTATGTGTATGGAGGCTAGGGCAATCACCGGAAAACGTGCGCGTGCCGTACGCTTTCTGCGCGCTGCGGCGCGGCACGTGCTCATCGACTTGTTTCTTGCGGAGCTTGTGGTTGCGGGCTTCCTGATCGGACGCCTGCCTGTCCCTGTGCGCCCGGTACGGCTGGATGCGGCGGATTTTGCGACGCTCACCATCACGGAAACCGCCGGCGCCTGGCCTTCACAGAGCCTGACGCTTGATGAGCAGGAGAAAATCTCGGCATACTGCGAACAGCTGAACGCTCTGCGCGCGCCGCGGGAGCGTCATTCCATGCGTTATCGTACCCTGGGCGGCTCGTCCTACGAATTTGTTTTCGCGCGCGAGGACGGCAGTACGGTGACGGCCGGTATCACGAGCGGCACGCCCCTGTTTTGTGTGACGGCGTCGGCCGGCGCGAAAACGCGGGCTTACCACGTGGGCGAGGATGCGGTGGATGCGCTCTGCGCGGATGTGGAGGCGCTTCTGCATCCCGATCCCGGCCTTGATTAAATACACCCCGTTTCAGGGATTCCTGAAACGGGGTGTGCGTTTTGCGTGACCTCAGCCTTCCATCTGGCGGGAAAGAAACCCCGCAATGGTCTGCGCGAGTTTATATTCCGTGTCGCCCGGCAGTTCCATGCCCTCGCTCCAGAGGAACACGACGCAGCCGGAGATATCGCCCTCCGAAATGATGGGCGCTGCGATACCGGCAAAGTATTTGTCATAGCCCTCGCAGACGGGGAGATGGGGCTCCGCCGCTTTTAAATGGAAGATCTGCCGGTTTTCCATCACATGCTCGATATCCTCGCTGATGCGCTTGTCCAGCACGTCGCGGCGCAGTGCGCCCGCCGCGGCAATCACCGTATCGCGGTCGGTTATCACAGCCGGGTAACCGGTGGTCTTATTGAGTGTTTCACAAAGCTGACCCGCAAAGCTTGCGAGCTCTCCCATGGGGGAGTACTTTTTAAATATTACCTCGCCGTCGCGATCCGTATAAATCTCCAGCGGATCGCCTTCACGGATTCGCATGGTACGGCGTATTTCCTTCGGGATGACAACGCGTCCTAAATCGTCAATTCGTCTCACTATTCCGGTGGCCTTCATTGTTTGCCCTCCATAACATCAATCTTCTTGCAGTCATATTTTCTGCTTTTCGAGGTTATTATCTGTCCAAATGAACAAATTATGCGCGGCGACCAGTTTTCTGGCAATTTTCTTGTCTCGGAAATTAACGGAAAACGTGGAATTAATTCAACTGCTGTTGCGGAATGCTCTGCATTTACAAAACGTATCCGTTCGTATTTCTTTTAATTCTTTTTCCATGAAACTTTTTGCTGGGCAATACGTCTATATAAACGGAAAGGTTTGCCGTTCTTTTTAGCGGAGACTTTGAAAAAATTGTACAGTTTTTCAAAAGACACGTTCGATATGGTGAATTCCGGTAGACAAAGAGGCGGGAATATGGTATACTGGGATTGTGAAAACAGACCGGCGAACTCTTTCTTTCTGACAGACCGCCATACGCTGTCACGCGCGCCTTGCTGAAACAAACGGTTTTGGCTGTGCGGGGCGCGGACCCTATGCCGGCGGTGGGTTTCCTTCGTTCTCCCTGTCGGACGGAATCCTGTCGGACCGGGTTTTTATAAAAACATGATTATGATAAGGAGAGATCACATATGAAAATGAGAAAGCTTGTGTCGCTTTTCCTGGCAGTTTTCATGGTAACGGCTCTGCTGCCGGTTCAGGCATTGGCGGCGGAAATAGGAAGCACGGTTATTACGCTTTCCCTTCCTCAACCGGGTTCCGCGCTGCCCGATACCGTTACGGCAGCCGATGGCGTCACCGTGTCAACCGTTCAGTGGAAAACCGGTGATGTCACTTTGGAAAACGGTACGCTTGCCAAATATAGCACGGCCTACACCGTAGAGCTGACGCTTTCACCCGGCACGGACAATACGTTTGCTGATTCCTTTACCGCGACGATGGAAGGCTTTACAAATATCCAGACGCAAAAGGTTGAGAACGGCGTCACCGTCACGGCCGAATACACCACGCCAAAAGCTGACGCGCCAATCATAACCGCCGGAAACATTACCGTTCCCAACGCCGGCGCTTCAAGCACCTATACTTTTACAGCCTCCGGCCTTCTTGCTGCGGCAGACTATCCGAATAGCGGAATTTCATACAAGGTCTCCGAAACGGAGGATCCCGCCAATATCCTGACACTTCCCACCGCATCTGGCACGCTTGCCGCTTCGAATACCATCTCGTATACCGTCGCGGCAAATGCGGTCGGAGAAGCCGCGAAAACGGCAAAGTTTCAGATCACGTTCTCGGCAGGCGAGAATCACGATTATCAAAGCCTTCCTGCTTCTGTGGACGTGACTGTGAATTTGCAGGCGGGCGCTTCCGATCCCACGATTACCATCAACAGCGTAACGCCCACAGAGAATCCGATTGAAAAGCCCGCCGGATATGAGGCCTTCGCTCTCACGGTGAACGCGTCGGCGGCAGATTCGGCTGCGCTGAGCTATGCGTGGTCTGTGGATAACGTCAGCCAGAGCGTGAATGCAAATACCTTCACTGTGCCCGCCGGCCTTGCCGCTGGCGACCATTCCGTCACATGTTATGTGACGTCGCCGACCAATCCTACGGGCGCCTCTCATACTTTCCAGATCCGCGTGGCGGCGCCGAACGCCATTCCCGTTCCTACGGTGAAGAATCCGGTCTATAACGGTACGGCCCAAACGCCGGATGTCGCCGTGTCGGATCACTATACCGTCACGGTTACGCCGCAGACCGATGTGAAAACAAACGGCAGCTATGAAATCACCTTCTCATTAAAAGATAAGACGGCCAACGCCTGGCTCCTCGCCAGCGGCGCGACTACCACGGAGGATCAGGTCGTCCTCTGGAACATAGAACCGAAGCCCGTAAAGATTTACGGCGTTACGGCCACCGATAAGATCTACGACGCAAGCGCCACGGTCCGGATTACCGGCGGCGAATTGAAAACGAGCGATAATGGCAGCGAAGCCTACGCCGTTTTAACCGGCGATGCGGTCGTGCTGCGGGGCACATTCCGTTCTGCCCGTGCCGCCGATGCGAACGCCGGCATAAATAAGACGGTTGTTGTCAGCGGCTTTACGCTGGACGGCGCAGACGCGGCAAACTACCTTCTCATCCAGCCGGATGACGTCCGTGTGACCATTCATCCCGCAACGCCGACCATCACGCTCTATAATTACACAGCGGCCTATACCGGACTGCCGATTTCAATCTCCAGAGCGGTTGTCTCAGGCGTGCCGGGCGGCACAACGCCGAGCGGTTATATCTACTATACGTATTATACAGATAGCGCCTGCTCGAAACTGACTACGGCGGCAAACGGCGCGGCCTATGCCGGCGGCGCGCCAAGCGCTCCGGGTACTTACTATGTCTCGGCGCATATCAGCGCTTCCGGTAACTATACCTCCGCCTATGCCTATGCGGCGGTTTTGAAGATCGTCACCGATTTCAACGTGAACTTCGATATCACGGCCACGTCAAACCGCGGCGGCAGCATCTCCCCGTCCGGTACCGTGAAGGTAGCCTCCGGCGGAGATAAAACCTTTACCTTCAAGCCGAAGGACGGTTATGAGCTGGTAGACGTTTTGGTAGATGGCGAAAGCATCGGCGTGGTAACCTCCTATACCTTCCGCAATGTGAAAGCGGATCATACCATTAAGGCGATCTTCACCTCCGAAGAGGAAGAGGTACCGCCAGCCTGGGAAAATCCGTTTTATGACGTATCCCGCAGCGACTGGTTCTATGACGCTGTGGAGTATGCCGTCACGAACAGGCTGATGGAGGGCGTATCCGGTTCCACCTTCGCCCCTGCCGTTGTGACGACTCGTGCCGAGATGGTCACCATTCTGTGGCGGCTCTCCGGCAGGCCGGACGCCAACACTGTGGCCGGTTTCCGCGATCTGACACAGAACTGGTACGTCGAGGCGGTCAACTGGGCGGCTGAAAACAATATTGTGGAAGGCGTAGGCGATGCAACGTTTGCGCCGGACGAGGCCGTCACGCGCGAACAGATCGCAACGATGCTGTATCGCTACGCACAGTATCAGGGCTATGATACCTCCGCATACTCGAGCTTTAACAAGTTTGTAGACGGTGCAGACGTTTCCGGCTTCGCGGAGGACGCCATGCATTGGGCTGTATCTGAAAACATCATCCTCGGCAAGGGGAACAGCCGTCTTGCTCCGCAGGGCGCCGCCTCCCGTGCCGAAGTTGCCGAAATGGTCTGGCGTTTTGCCGGAACCGTGAAAGAATAACAGCCGGATTGTTCCGGCATCCCATGTAATCGCAGACGGACGGGGAAATCAAACGTTTCCCCGTCCGTCTTTTTCCATGCGGCGCGTTCCTGTCACCGAAAAAACCTGCCCAGGCAATCCACAGCTTCCGCCCGTCTCTCCCCCCTACCGGCGCTTATTTTTCCAGAGTATCCGTGCCGTGCGACGAATTTCTGTAAGTTTTAAGCAAAATACCCGCATTGGATTGCTCCATGAAATACGCGATGCTATAATAATCATAGCGATTGCTGCCGCCGTGTGGGCGGACCGTCTGTCCGCTGCCCCAGGCCGCTGTAAGACATTTTTATTTGAGTTGGAAGGAGCAGAGCTATGCACATCGAAAACCCGATCCTGTGGTCGGATTATCCCGATCCCGATCTGATCCGCGTGGGCGACGCCTACTATATGGTCTCCACGACCATGTTTTTTATGCCCGGCGGCCCGATCCTGAAATCCTATGACCTGGTACACTGGGAGCTGGTCAGCTATATCTTCGACCGGATCGAGGGCTACGACACTGTCGGCGCGGGCTATGGCCGCGGGCAGTGGGCGACCAGCCTGCGCACGTATAACGGCCGTTTTTTTGCGTTTTTTACCTGTCTGGATCTGAAAAAATCGTTTCTGTATTCGACTGACGATTTGGAAAAGAGCAATTGGACGCGAATTGATTTTGAAGGCATGTATCATGATGCGTCGCTACTTTTTGACGGGAAGGGCGCTTATCTGATCTATCAGCCGGGAGGCGCCGGCGACGTCCGTCTGGTTGAATGGGAGGCGGATATGTCGGGGTTCCGTCCCGGTACCGACCGTTTTCTGCTCTCGCCGCCGTCGGAGGGTATGGCGCTGCGGTGCGAGGGCTGCCGCGCCCTCTATAAGGACGGCTGGTATTACCTGTTCTTCATTGATATTCCGCGCGGCGGTATCCGCCGTGAATGGTGTTACCGCGCGCGTTCCATTGACGGGCCCTATGAGACGCGGCTGATCGCCGACAGCCGCTGCGACTGCCGTAATGTCGGCGTGGCGCAGGGTATGGTGGTTGACACGCCGGAGGGCGACTGGTACATGATCCTCTTTGGCGACTGCGGCGCCGTCGGACGCATTCCGTTTCTGTTCCCCGTCTCCTGGGAAGAGGACTGGCCGGTAATCGGCGCCGGCGAGGGAATGAAGCTTACCTACGACGTACCGCTTGTCCCACGCGGCGAGAATGTGCTGGTGCACGGCGACAGCTTCGACCATACGGAAAACCGTTTGCAGAAGTTCTGGCAGTGGAATCATAATCCGGAGGACGGCAAATGGTCATTTACGTCGCGTCCCGGCTGGCTGCGCCTGACGGCCTCTCCGGCCGAAGGGCTGATGGATGCAAAAAATACCCTGACGCAGCGTACCTGTGGTCCGCAGTGCGAATTCACCGTAGAGCTGGACGCCGCCGGACTCGCTCCCGGCGCGCGCGCAGGCCTTGCGGCGCTTCAGTGGGACTGTGCGCTCGCAGGCGTGGAAGCGCTGGAAGACGACGCTTACCGGCTCTTTGTTGCAAAACGCAACGTTCCCGGACGTATGGAACCGCCCGCGCCGCAGGCGGATGTATTCACTGCGCCGCTTTCCGGCGCGCACGTGTTTTTGAAAGCCGCATTTGACTTCCGGGATGTGCCGGACACACGCGATACCGTGCAGTTTTCCTACTCCGAGGACGGCAATACCTGGCTGCCTGCGGGAGAACGCCAGAATCTTTCCTTTAATCTGCGTTACTTTGTCGGTACGCGTGCGGCGCTCTACTGTTATGGCGCAGGTTCGGCGGATTTCCGCAGATTCACGGCGCGCGTCCTGTAAAAACGTTTTCCCCGCGCCCATAGCCCGTCGGTAAGACGAAAGGTATCATCGTAGAAAAGCGGAAAGAACAAACAACCGTAAAATCATTTTTAGAAAGGATGTACAGTATGGATAAGAGAACGCGCGTTTTGCACGCCATGGATCAGGAACCGGTTGATCATGTTCCAGTGGGTATGTGGTTCCATTTCGCCGGAGAAGAAGCCCGGGGCGACGCCTGCGTCGCGGCGCATCTGCGCTACTACCGGGAGACGGATCTTGATTTTCTCAAGGTCATGAGCGACGGCTATTTCCCTTATCCGCTCGATAGGGAGATCCGCAGCGCCGACGACTGGTATGCACTGAAACCCCTGGACCGCACGCATCCCTATATTGCGGAACAGGTTGCGCGCGCAAAAAAAATTGTTGACGCCATTGGAAAAGAGCGCTGTGTCTTTTACAACGTCTTCGCGCCCTTCTCCTCGATTCGCTTCGCCACGTCCGACGAGCTTATCATGCGTCATCTGGAAGAAAACCGCCCGGCAGTCATGCATGCGCTTGACGTAATCGCCCAGGATCATGCGCTGCTGTGCGAGCTGCTCATCCGCGAAGCAGGCTGCGACGGCGTATATTACTGTGTGCAGGGCGGCGAGTACGGCCGCTTTACGCCGGAGGCGTATTGGGAGACGGTGAGCCCCAGCGACCTTTATGTGCTGGAGCATGCCAATCGTTTTTCCGATTATAACATTCTGCACTGCTGCGGTTGGGCGGGCGCAAAGAATCAGCTCGAAATCTGGCAGGATTACCCCGCCAAAACCGTCAACTGGGCGGTACACGTTGAAGAATTGTCCCTTGAGGACGGGCGTTTCTTCTTCGGCGACCGAACGGCGTTGGGCGGCTTTGAGACGCACTGGGACGAAACATCGCATCAGGGAATCCTTTACACCGGCACCAAAGAAGAACTGCAGCAGTATACGAGGGAACTGATTCTGCGCTTTGGCAAACGCGGACTTCTGCTTGGAGGCGACTGTACAATCGATGCAAAGCTTGACTGGCAGCGTCTGTGCTGGGTCGTTGAAGCGGCGAGAAGTCTCTGACCCTATCCATACGACCTTCCTGCCATGCAGCAGGACCGGAAAACCCCGGCGGATTTTTGAAATCCGCCGGGGTT
>URVL01000055.1 GCA_900551265.1 uncultured Eubacteriales bacterium
TTCCCCTTTGGCGCTGTCCACATCGTCGTTGATGGCAATAAAGCGGACGTCATAGGCAGGAAAGATGAAATCCTGCAGCCGCCCCATGTAGGAATACTCCCTGCCCAGCCGGGACAGGTCTTTGACAATTACAGCGGATACGCTGTAATCCTCCACATATCGCATCATCTCCTGGAACCCCGGCCTTTGAAAGCTGGTTCCTGAGAAGCCATCGTCCACGAAGAACCGGGTGTTCCGAAATCCATGATCGGCGGCGTATTTGCTCAGCAGGGCTTTCTGAGACGAGATTTGTCAAGGGGGTTTTATGCAAAAAAGCACGATTTCATAAAAATGATTCAAATACATATCATCCAAACAGAATTGAGAGAATAGTAGTCTTCAATAATACGCTAATGCCGTCGAGCGTAACCAGTATAGTTACGCTCGACGGTAAACTCATTTAAGGATTGATGTATTTTCCTTCGACGCTGAATACACCATCGGTCAAAGGCTTTTCATTGTCGGGTTTACGCAGGATACCACGGCGAATCAGCTCGTCTGTAACATATCCAATGATCTGATGCAGATAACAGCTAACCCACTGATTGATCTGATCGTGCAAGTGTTTCGGAACGAAGTTTTCAAAATTATTGTGCACAGTTACGATCCACTCCGCAAGGAGATCATTGAGCTTTTCATCAGTCATCTCAAACAGTGAAACAAATTTTCCAAACTGCTCTGCGGTAAAGTGCGGGAAGTTTAAGCTAAAGCCTGCCTCTGACTTTATAAGCAGATTTGTTTCGATAAGATGTGCGGCATCTTCTTCGGAAAGAGCTTCTTTGGACACAACACCGTTTACGCTGTTCTGTGGTATGCCGTTTGCACACATCCAACGCATCCCTTTGTTATGGTAAACGCTGTAATCAAAATATTTACTGACCCAATAGTAATAGATATGAGACGGGACTTTGTACTCGCTACCACTATCGTCTCCTGCAACATTGCATCCGGAATTATACTCTGCACAGCTTTCCGATTCATTGACCGTTTCTTCTACGATAAACCAACCATAACCGCCATCCTTTCTCGGAGGATACGGACCGTTTTCCAGATTTAAGCGTTTGTTTTTTACGTCCCTAATTTTTCGTCTGAGCAGATATGGAACGATGATGTAACCAAGTCTACTTATGCCGAAATCATTGCCGTAAAAATCTAAAGCGCTGATTTTATTTTCAGCTTCTCTTAGTATAACTGCAAATTTATCCGCAAGCATACTGATTACCGATGCTGAAACTTCTTCGGTCTGCTTTCTGTCTTTCAAACGAAAGATAATAAAATTGGTTACGTATTTGTTACCCACCTTACAGATAGCATCCCCATATTCAAGTCGGGGGAGTTCATCCTCTACATACATTGTAGGAATACCCGTACTAATACTGATTTCTTCTACTGTCAAAGGCTTTTCATAAGCTGCGAGGCAGATAGCACGGGAAATCTGTGTATGAAGATATGCGTCGGAATCCATATTACCGTTACAAGTTCCAGTATTCCAATTAATTCTCTGATAGACCTTATCCATTTTATCTTCTCCTATCCTATCTCTGATTTTTTGGCGACCTACGTTCAGCCGCCATTTGATTGTGGTTTCGGGGAGAGAATACTTTTTTGCAAGACTTCTGATTGACAATTCGCCAATATAGTAGTCCACAAAAATATTTTTGTACTCGGAAGATAACGTGTGCAAATAGCGAAACACCGTTTCATATTGCTCCTGTGTGTTGTCCTCATCGACATCGGAATAATCAGCAATGTCAAAAAGTTCGTCTTCGCATGACAATACGATTTGATTTTTATTCCGATTGTCAATAAACCGGGCATAGCGGTTATGAGCAATACGCCAAACCCATGCATCAAGCGATTCGATTTGATATTTGTTCATTCCTTCAAGGATATGACAAATGATCTCACTCGCAAGATCCTCGGCATCGTAGCGGTTGGATAAACGCTTATAACAGAAACGAAATATCGGTTCGATGTACGGGATAATTTTGTTCTCGTCCAAGTTGTTCTCCTCCTTTCTTTTGGTATGCAATCATGATTACACCCTTATAGTGCATCAAAATCAGTTTGGATAGGTAGTTTTATGAAAATTTTTATAATTATAATTTATAAAGGAAAAAGAGTAGTGGCGGGAGATAAGAGGCCGATCCGTCCAGCCGATACTTATATGTCCCTTCTTCCTCTTTGACGGTCAAAGGAAGTTCTCTCAATGCCGTTTCGACTTCTTCCTCTTTGAGAAAAGCTGCTGCGGCAATCTGATCTGCGGTAACAAAGAGATCAAAATCGGAAACAGTCAATCCATGCAAAGCAAACAATGTTTTCAGCACGTTTAGATTTGAAAATTGTTCCATTGTTATCTTTAGATCACGCATTTGTGAACCATTCGGAGCGACATATCCCTCGCCCAAAGAAAAGAAGATGTTGTTATTCTTTCTGCCTGTGCAACCTTCCGGTTCAGAACTGATAGATAATCCCCAAGATGAAACATGATCGGCAGCGTAATCCTTTTCTTTCCACGGAACGGTTTTCTTGTATCCGTCGGTCGATGCTATTTCATGAAGTAATGCCGCAATACGGTATGCGTTTTCAAACGCTTTATTTTCTGGCAACGCAGAAAAATATTCTTTGATCTTGAGGCAAATATCTCCCAATCCTTCAGTTGACTTGTATCCGATCAACTCATCAATCGAAACATCAAAGATTTTTGCGAGATCGGGTAAAAGCTGAATATCCGGACAGCATTGCGCCGATTCCCATTTTGAAACCGCCTGGTTAGTTACACCGAGGGCGTTTGCAAGTTCTTCTTGGGTAAGACCTTTCTGCTTTCTGAGAAAGGCAATTTGTTCATTGATCTTAATTGTAGTCATATTCAAGTACCTCGTGATTTTTATTTTCGTAGCTACAATTATATTTTACCGATAAGCAGCTTCAAAAACAATGACGCATTAGTTTGACGAGTCTGTGTTTCATCCAACTTCCGGTTGGAAGCTCTATTGTGAAAATGCCGCCCGCATAACACAGGCGGCATAGATGCTTCAAGTAAAAAATCTTATTGCAATTCCATTACCCAAAAGTCTTCCATGTGATTGGTGTATGCAATTTCATCTTGAATTGTTTCTACATAAGAGAAACCGGCTTTTTGATAAGCCCGAATAGCTCTTTGATTCCATGCGGCGACTCTTAGTAGTATTCTTCCGGTATGTCCTGTGAACTCACGCAGTTCTCTTACACACCGATTTACGAAATTGCTACCATTGCCTTTACCGCAAAATTGCGGAGCCATTGACCAACCAACCCACAAGTCTTTTCCATCGAGCTGACAGGCTACTTGACCCAATATCGTGGTTTCTTCAATAAGACAAAACTGTTCTGTTCCCCAAGTTGATTCATCCATAAGCCAATCATCGGGATGTCCTTTGAAATTATAAACAGCATAAGGAATTTCGTATTCCCAATTACTGATTTCTTCGGCAATCTCTTTTGTTAAGGGCTTTAGGATTCCACCATCAAAGGAAGTGGGCGTGATCGGTTTTTCGTAAATGTACAATTGGTTTTCGGGTGATTTTTCCATAGTATTTTGAAAACCCTGGGCCTCCCAGAATGGTTTCCCGGTAACAGGATCGGCGGTTAAGTACATCATTTCCGCACCGTCAATATGGAACAATCGCTCCAAACGCTTAAACATCATCTTGCCATAACCGTTGCGACGATGATCTGGCTTTACATAGAACTCCATAATGTATCCGTATCCGGGTTTTATAAATCCCTTGTGATCTTCATGGTCGATTTTCCCGTAAAGAAAACCAATCGGCATTAATGGCGACATCATCCTTACATTTATGCTGAATTGCTTTCAAGAGGAACATAACATAACTGGTCTTTGTTGCCAAGCCAGAAATACCGGAAATGTTCATATGCGCTCCCTCCGGACCGATCAGGAAATCGCCGTTGTATTTAATCGGAACAGAGACATTGTTTCCTGCTTTCATCAGACCTGCGGGAATAGCAGTTTTTTCATCAATGTTATCAAGTCCAAGTGCGACTTGAATATCATCTTCATCCGCCGTATATACAGCAGATCCTTCGAATACCGGCATGAAGTTTTCTTTGGTGTTATGAATGACTGACACTTTGGCATAGGAAAGAGACAGACGTCTTGTCATAGGAGCAATATCCACATTGCCAAAATCGGAGGAAACGTAGTTGCTGATATGACCTGTACCATCTGTAATATGGAAAATATCTTGAACAACGCCATATGTGATCGAATCGTCCGTTTTGTTATGTACAAGGACAATGTCGAACGGACTCAGAATTGTATCATCAGACAGCCAAAATTGGAACTCATCGCAGGATGAAGGATTCTTTTCTGTGGCAGATACCTTGCCAATCAGCTTTCTTGTACTCATTTTTCTATCTCCTCTTATTACCGAAAATCTCGTTTGAAATTATTGATAAACACCAGGTCGCTTTCAAATGTGGACTTGATAAGTGTTTCTGTCAGATATACCGGGTATAGATGACTTGCCCACCGTTCATCGCGCCCATAACAAGTCGGTGAACCTTCATTGAGTAATGATAAAGAAATCGTATCGACAACATCTGTTGGAATTCCGCTGTCGTAATAATCCTCTAACACCATTTTCTCAATTTTGATTATTCCTTCGAGAGGATTTGAAACTTTGTTTTTGGGACGTATTCTTAGATACCATACCCCAAATCGCCTGCCACGGTCATTTTCTTTCAAAAACACCGGGGTACGTTCACCATATTCAAGTTTCAAAAGTTCTGCGCCTATTTGTGTTCCTCCGCGTTTGGATTTGCTGGATGTGGGGAGCATAGGATTGAAACTCTTTGAAACCCCTATTACATTGTAAAACAGATCAGCAAACTCGGTTTTTCCTGTGTCTTGACGGAGAAATTGAAGCGGTCCGTCTACCACTAGCATGCGGTCAGTGTCCAACACTCCAGATTTGACCATATTTGACAGAATTTCTATTTCCATGTCATGCATCATAGTGTTGGCTTTTGCGATTGCAGCATTAACAGGAATATTATGTTTTTCCGGCTCAAAGCGATACTCGACCACTTCCAGAAACATTTCTTGTGCGACCTTTGTTCTGGTAATACGCTGTTGGATTTCTTTGAAATCTACCGTGTTGACTTTGTCGCTCAATAGTAAAAGATTCTTTCGCCGTATTGCCTGATGCGAGTGGAGCTTTTTCTCACTGCCTCTTTCAGTACAGCCAGCTCTGATTTGAGCAACGACTACTGGATAAATTTTCTTGCCCTCAATCACAATATCGCCAATTTTATATGTCCGCCTAGAACCATCCATGAAGAATGAAAAATTAGAGAAAGTGCGATCTTCTACATAGAGGTCATATTTTCGTATTTTCTTTGACTTGTCCGTTTCAAACGGTTCTCCGATTACTTTGATTTCATCGCCCTCGTCCTGATACGGTTCTTGATAATAATGATCAAGATCAAGACTTTCGTTTTGATACAGCGCAACGCCGCACTTGTCAAATATTTTATTCAGTGTAGGCATAATAAACCTCCATGCAGCTATTATCGCAAATGAACTTTCCTTAAACCTCCGTGCCGACTTATCCCATTATTGTAGGAGGTGCTGGTATAAAAATGTGGCTTACTTTTTGTTTTCAGTGGAAGTCTTGATATACTTTCCACTTTTAATTCGAGCATCTGCCGGTTTCGGCTCATCATCAGGGATTGCCCAAGTGCGTCCGATTCTTATCGCGCCCGGTATGCGATCTTCATTACATAAAATTTGTATGCGGCGCGTAGAAATACCCCAGCGTTCAGCGGTTTCCGTTACGGATAGATATTTCATTTTGTAACCTCCGATTACCGTGATTTTTGGGATAAATATAATAACATAGTATGTATTATACTCGTTTAACCGAATAAAATCAAGATAGCCGTCGGAATATCCGGAAATATTTTGCAAAAGTGTCGGATTAAGGGTGTGGGAATACTCCCCAGAAGAAAAATGAGCGTTTCAGCTGGCAGCCGGAACGCTCATCTTTGCGTTGTGTGACAACATCAGATGTGCTTACTGTTCAGCAAGCTCAATATTGCAAGCAATGCAAACATGTACATGTTTGCGATTTTGGCTGGTTTTCTGCCCGCCAAAATGCTTGTTGAGGGATAGCCCCCAAGCCCCCAAGATCGCCCCCTTCAGTAACGGCTGCGCATCCTGCGGACGCTGAAATCTGAAATAAACAAAAGAAAAACTCTATGCAAATGGTTCATCCATTCACATAGAGTTTTCTTATTTTCCGTTTACTTGGCATAGGTCAGTATTTTTGCAATACTTCTTTATGCTCCCCTGCCATTTTTTGGCGCCCTTTTTTTGGAATCATAAGACTGGCTTTATTTCAATTTTAACATGGGATGATCTTTTTCGAAAAGTGTATCCCAATCGGCGACAAGTTTTGCAACCTCAAGACCGATATCGCCGATTGTTTTGTGATCTTCGGCAGAGAGTTCCCAGCCAAGAGCGCCAAGATTCTCCAATTGCTCGGTACGGCTGACCGCGCCAACAATTGCCGTCGTTATACCAGGGACACTGGTGACCCAATTGATTGCGGTTTGTACCAGAGATTTTTGATACTTTGCCCCAATGGCCCGAATCTTTTTTGCAGCTTCCACGGCTTTTGGAAACACTTCATCGGAAAAAAGAGGAATTACATTGTTTCTCTGATCGCCCTCGTCAAGCACCTTACCATCCAGGAAACGGTCTGTAAGCAGGCCCTGTGCAATGGAACTGTACGTCATAACGCCGATTTGATGCTCTTTGCAAAATGGCAATAGCTCATTTTCAAGCTGATAACGCCAGAATAGGCTGTAACAGGGCTGAATAACATCCACCTGTGCATATTGGAGCGCGCGTTTTAGATGAGCGAGAGTATAATTGGAAACGCCGATAGCCCGAATCAGCCCCTCGTCTTTTAACTTATTCAACGCCTCCATATTTTCGCCGATTTCCACTTCGGGATTTGGCCAATGAACCAGGAACACGTCCACATAGTCAGTGTCAAGACGCTTTAAACACGCTTCTACAGTACTGCGGGCATTATCCTTGCGAAGGCCGCCGGCGGTCTGCTTTGACGAGATGATGATCTTTTCCCGGTCAAAATCCTTGAGCGCCCGTCCAATCAGTTCTTCAGAATGCCCATGTCCATAAAATGCGGCAGAATCGACAAAATTAATGCCGTTTTCGAACGCACAGCGTATCATATCAAGATACACTTCGTCCTCCTTTTTGCGTCCCCACTCAGAACCTCCGCCTGCCTCCCAGCTGCCGAGGGTCATCGGTGTAACCATGAGACCGGATTTGCCTAACTCTCTGTACTGCATACTGTTGCCCCTCTTTCTACAATTGTCTATTTCATTGCCTCTGCAATAAAAAGCCGTTCAAAAGTTGCGATTCCATACACATACGATAAATCGTTCTGTTTATAGTTTAACTTCTATCAGGGTGTTTGTCAAATTGAATATATCTGCAATAAATTTATCGAATTTTATTGTGTGTATTTTCGAATGACCTCATTTTGACAATCTACAAAAGAACGGAACAGGGAAATTTTATCTGTCATTTGAGAAAAGCGGTTTTCTACAATGTGTCTAGTTATAGCCGCGAATGCAGGTGACGAAGAACTGTGTTAAAAACCAGAGCACAACGGGCGGAAATGTATAGTTCTGTCCGTTGTGCTCTGGTAAAAGGTGTTATTTTGCGGGGAAATACAGGTAAAGGCTACACTTAATCATACCATTATAAAGCCAGCGCTTCCGATTTGCACGGTGACCAAAAAATTTCTCAAATTCTTGGTCCGGCGTGATCACGCACACACGTTTGCCATCAAGCGTGCCCAGTGCGCGGCTCATGCCGCGGTAGAGCATATGTGCGGCCTCGGCGTTGCCCAGCCGTTCGCCGTACGGCGGATTTGTTACGATCACGCCGCGAAAAGCGGACAGGTCAGACGCCGTTATATCTCCCACGGAAAAACGAATCATATCGGCAACGCCCGCGCGCCGGGCGTTTGCTTCGGCACGGCGGATACAGACAGGATCGATATCCCGCGCTTCTATCACTGCGGGTGACGGCATTTCCCTGGACCGCGCTTCCTCGCGTACGTGTTCCCACGCGGCGCGGCTGATAAAGGGGAATAACTGCGCATCAAACCGACGGTTGATGCCGGGCGCACGCCGGCGCGCTTTTAAGGCCGCTTCGATGGCAATGGTACCGCTGCCGCACAGGGGATCCAGGAAGTGCATGTTGCCATGAAAATGGGAGAGGTCCACCATTGCCGCCGCCAGCGTTTCGCGGATGGGGGCGACGCCGCCTTCCGTACGCCAGCCTCGTTTATAAAGTGGCGCACCGGTGGTGTCAATAAAGATATCCGCACGGTCGCGGACAATGGAAAACTGAATCTGAACCGCCGGCCCGGATTCGTCGAGCCATGTTTCGTGACGTTTTGACGCCAAACGTTGTGCTACGGCCTTTTTGACGATGCGCTGACAGGCGGGAACGCTGGTCAGCTTGGCACGCAGGCTGTAACCCTTGACCGGAAACGCCATGCCCGGTGCAATATACTCCTCCCAGGGAATGCGCTGCACGCCGTCAAATAGCTTGTCAAAGCTGTCTGCCGGGAAGGAAGCCAGGCAAATTAAAATCCTCTCACAGTAGCGTGAATAGATGTTTGCACGGGCAAGCGTTTCCTCTCCACCCGTAAAGTACACGCGGCCGTCTTCGCAGCGCACATTTTCAAACCCCAGGCGGCGAAACTCACCGGCTGCAATACTCTCAACGCCGATCAGGCACGGCGCACAAAAGTCATACGTTTTCAATTGCACAGTTCCTCAACGACGGAGTCGGCGTATTCGTCCAGCTTTCCCGCAGCCGCCGCATGCTTTAACATGGAGTATTGTGGACGTAAATGCATGGCCTCACGGATTGCCCGTGAAAAAAGTTCAGTGGAAATCCCGATTTCAGAAGGGCGTACGGGCGCGCCAACTTTTCGCAGCAGTTCCCGCACGGTGTCTGCCGGCGGCGTTTCCAGATCTGTCAAGCCGTCGCGGCGTGCAAATTCGTAAAATCGCAGCATGGCAAGCTCCGCTACGCCGACGGACGCGCCGTGAAGCGGATAATCCCGCCCGTTTGCCACTGCGTCAATGTCACAGTAGTGCGCAATATGATGTTCACAGCCAGAGGCCGGGCGCGTAACGCCCGCCAATCCCATCGCCATACCGGAAAGAATCAGCGCTTCCGTCAGTCTGCCGACGGCGGCCGGATCGCGAGCCGCCACGCCATCGGCAGAGGCGGCGCAGGCCTCAAGCGCACCGCGCATAAAATCAGAAATCAGTGCGCAGCGATATTCGCCGCGTTCCCGTTGACCGAGCTCCCAGTCTGCCAATGCCGTATATTTGCCCAACACGTCGCCAAAGCCGGCGGCTATCATCTCGCGCGGCGCACGGCTCATGATATCCGTATCGGCGAAGATGGCGTCGGCGTAATGCGTATAAAAACTCAGCTTTGTGCCGCGGCAGACAATGGGAGAGGAACTGCCTGCATAACCGTCCATAGACGGTGCGGTGCAGACAATAAAGTACGGCAGACGAAGGCGTCCGCTGACAAGCCGCGTGATATCATTCAGTACGCCGGACCCGACTGCGATCAACAACCCGTAGTCCGCTTTTTCGTCCGAGGCCTCAAGAAACAGCCGCCCGACGGCAAACGCATCCGGATGTAAGTGCTGGTCGGGAAAAACATAGGCGTCGGTATCCAGTCCGGCGCCCTTCAGCTGCTCCAGAACGGACTTGCCAAGTACTTCGAATGTATGCACATCTGCAACAAGCAGAATACGCCGCGCGGCATAGGCCCGGGCCGCGCCGGCAACTTGTGACGATGCGCCGGGGCCGACGGCAAGCGTGCCTATTTGAATGCGGTGCTCGTGTCCGCAGGCACAGGAAAAGGAAATATTCGTCAGCTCAGAAAGCGGACGGTGCAAAATATCGTGCGTCATAAAGCGATCTCCTTTGGCTGGAAGTTATAAATTTCTCGAAATTCATTATATCACAAATTTATTCCGGAAAATAGTTTGAAAACGAAAAAAGAGTATGGTATCATAAAAAGTAGTATGTTCTGTACGGAGAAGGGCGTCCTTATCCGGGCCTTTTTTCGCAGCTTATGTGAACTTTTGATAAAGTGCCGTATGTTCGCGGCCTGACTATATCGGATCTTCATGTGATACGCTTGAATGGAGGATCGTTTTCATGGCATGGTATGAAAAAAGCGTGGAAGAAACTATACGCGAGCTTGATACAAACGCGGCCGCCGGCATTTCCGCACGGGAAGCCGCCAACCGCCGCAAACGCTATGGTGTAAATGAAACCGTCAAAAAGCCCGACAGGCAGGTGGCGGCCGGAAGTATCAGCGGCATGATGGTATCTGCCGCTGTTTTGACCGCTGCCGCCGTGTTGTGCCTGCTGACAAGAGACTATATATCTGCCGCCGTGTTGTTTGGCAGCGCGTTGGTTACGGCAGGACTCAAGAGTTATTCTTTGGCCAAAATTCGCCGTGTCCTGACGTCGATTGCGGCGGTAACCGCACCAATGACGACTGTGGTGCGAGATGGAATCCCTGAAATTATTGAGACTTCGCTGCTGGTTCCCGGTGATTTGGTACAACTGCGCGCAGGCGATATTATAGGCGCCGATATGCGCCTTGTAGAGAGCATTAACCTGGTTATGGACGAGAGCATCCTGCCCGGCGGATTCATGGGTGCGCCGAAAGATGCCGCTGCGGTTGCCGGAGAGGGGACGGATCTTTCCACACATCTCAACATGTGCTATACGGGTACGGTCGTGCGTTCCGGCAGTGGTCGTGCGGTTGTCGTTGCAACCGGAGGCGATATTGCGGCGCCGTTTGCCGTCCGGTCTCCCTACGAACACGAACGCCGCAGCATGTTAAACCGGACAATTGCCCGGCAAAACAAGAGGGCTGCCGTTGTTGGAATCATTTGCAGCGTTATTGTTTTGCTTTGCAGCCTGCTGGTACAGGCGATGAGCATTGAAAATTTAACGGGAACCATCCTGCTTGCCACTACGCTTGCGGTCTCCGCAATTCCCTCCAGCTTCTGTATTACGGAGGCTGCGCTTGCCGCCGCCGCGATCCGCCGCCTGGCCATGCAGGGTACTGTTGTAAAATCTCTTGACGCCATGGACAGGCTCTCGTCTGTCGACACCATCCTTGCGCAAAAAACGGGTGTGATCAGCTCTGATGAGATGACGGTTACCGCAGTCTGGACGGGTGGACACCTCATTGACGTGCGGGGCCGCGGCTATGCGCCGGATGGGCGTTTTTTGGATGCCGACGGGCATGAAATCGATGTCAGCCGAAACCGCAGCTTGGCGCTTACATTGATCGGCGGTGCGCTGTGCGGAGACTCGGATATCGAAGAACTTTCCGGGCGTTGGACCTATCGCGGAGATCCGACGGAGGCTGCGTTGGTGACACTGGCCGCCAAGGCCGGACTGATTCGCTCGGATGTTCTAGGAATGTTCCCGCGTGTAGCGGAATTTCCCTTTGAACCGGAACGCCGCCGTATGACGACCATCCATAAACGTGGCCGGCAGGCGGTTGCCTATACAAAGGGTGCGCCGGAACTTATCATTGCACGCTCCACCGCTATTCATTTGGATGGAGCGGCTTATACGCTGACCGACCGTACCAGAAAACAACTTCTTGAGGTTTCCCACCGTCTGGCTGAGCAGGGACTACGTATGATTGCCGTCGCTTACCGTGAGTTCCCCGAAATGCCGGCCCGCTTTGACGTGGACGAGATCGAGCGCGATTTGGTCTTTGCCGGGCTTTGCGGCGTTGAAAACCGTGCGACGCCAGAGTCTGTCTCTGCTTTTAACCTGTGTGCTGCCGCCGGTATCCGCACCGTAATTGTAACAGGAGATGACCCGGCGACCGCTTCCGATCTGGCCCTTTCCATGGGCATGTCCGGAGAAATTTTTGAAGGCGGCGCAATTGACGCGATGCCTCTTGACGAACTCTGCGAAAAAATGCGGAAAGCGCGTGTCTGCGCGAACATTTCGCCGCTTGAAAAACGTGCAATCGTCACCGCACTGAAACACGCTGGCGGCACTGTCGCCGTCACAGGCACGCGCGCGTCCGATGCGCCGGCGCTTATGGCCGCAGATATAGGCGTGTCCGTGGGGGCCAATGCGCCCGAGCTTACGCGAGACAGCGCGGATATGGTGCTGGAGGATGCAGGATACGCGGATATTGTCCATGCGGTAGAAGAAAGCCGCCGTGGTTTTACGGCGTTGCGTTCCTATTGCGGGTTTGCTTTTCTCTGCTTGATGGCGCAGATGCTTTCCGTCTTTGCTCTGCTGGTTTCAACGCCGCCGGTTCAGTTTTCCATTTTGCACCTGGCCTGGTTAAATGTTTTTATGGCGTTAATTCCGGCGTTCGTCATTGCGAGTGAACCGGGGGAGCGGGATATCATGCGCCGTCCGCCACATGCCGCTGCGGCGCCCGCTTATGGCCGTCTTACGATTGTGTCGTCCTTTATTCAGGCGTTTTTCCCTACCATTCTGATTGTCGCCTCTTACTTTATTGCGCATAGTCGCGCGACTGCGGCCGGGCTTTCCGAGGCAGAGCTGGAAACGTATGCGAAGACGGCTTCCTTTATTACAATGACACTTTCACTGCTCGCGCTTGCGCACTCCTGCCGTTCTGAACGCACAAGTTTAATCCGGCTCGGCGTATTTTCAAACCGCGCGCTTGTTGCCGTCACCCTGGGCGTTGCGGCAGTGCTGGTTGCCGCAGTTTATGTTCCTGTCTTCCATAACGTTTTTGCTACGACGGCCGTGGGTTTTGTTGAGTGGCTTATGGCAATCGGCGCAGCCGCGCTTTCTCTGCTGTGGAGTGAGTTATACAAAGGCCTGCTACGTCCCATCCTTGCACGTAGTATCCGGGTAAAGCGCATTGAGGTGAA